>JBMFOP010000064.1:0-18211 GCA_049969675.1 Myxococcota bacterium
CGCGCCATCATCGTTTATATCACTGTCGTTCGTCTTTATCGTTATACGACTCTCCTCTTTATATTCTACCTTATCAGGCTTATACCTTATCTCCATATCTACCATACCCCCTGAACTCAGATATATCGGAGGTTGATACTCCTTCCCTCCATCTACCACATCCACATATCTCACCTCAAATCCATTCCTCCCTAAATCCACCTTCTCTGCCTCCTTTATCACCAATATCCCCTCCTCTGATGAATTCATTATCGTCACCATTCTCACCACCTCTTCATTTATATCTACATCCCCTACATTCACCACATACTCCTGCCTCTCCCCTCCCTTCGGATATAACACCTCCGGCGGATTTACTCCCCTATCAACTATCTTAAATTCTGGCTCATCCTTATAATGACTATACAGATATACATCCTTGCTCGGATATTCACTATCAGATGAAATTACCTGTAAATACCCCCTGTCTGGCTCAGAGTCATCCTGCCTGTATATCACCTCTACCACCTCATATGACCCAGATTCTATCTCAAACGGAACTCCCCTATTAGAGACAATATTGTATCTAAACCTCGGATTATCAGGGTCTGGATTCGTATCTGGTGAAAATTTTATCTCATTTATAACAAGCACTCCCTTCCCGACATTCTCAATCGTTACCTCCCTCTTCACCTCCACTCCGTAATGGGCACCACCAAAATCCACTGTCTCTGGCTCTATCCTTATCTTCCCATAAGTTGTCTCCCCATCCAGAATCCCATCCACATCTGATAAGGTATCTACCGTGGCATCCACAATCTCACGACATACCCCATTCACACATTCCATATTACCAGGACAATCCCCTCTGTTCCTGCAACTTATTCCTCCATCTGCCTTTACACAATACCCATTACTGCATACCTCCCCTTTATTACATTGTGCTGAATTTGTGCACCTCCTTATAACCACATCCTCTCCCACTACATCCCCTCCGATTGAATTTACCTCATCCCCACAATAACACCCCACAATACTTATAAAAAGAGACAGAGCCAGACCTTTCAAAATACTCAACTCTCTCATAGTCAAACCTCCTTAAAAATCCCCGATAAAACAGGAATTCACCATACCTGAGTTATACATAACAAAAAAAAATCAAGTCAAGAATTATTGTAAATCGGTTTGGGAGAGAATTGAGAGAGAATCAGAAGAAGTTCCAGAGCCGACAACGGATATATGGATTGTATATAAAGCCTTTTATGTGAAAATTATGTAAAGGTAATGTTGAGAATAGAAAAAAATGGAGAGATTTATTATTTCACAAAATTACCGGTTCTTCAACCATCATGCTTAACACTATTTCATCATATAAAAGTAAGAAAACTTTATATTGCTAATCTTTAAAATTAAAGAAATTTAGATTCTCCTCCGGGGTATGCAAAAGTTTTTCTATGAGTTGTTTTTGGGTTATTGCATAATCAGACAGATTATGAGATTTTTATTGATATTGAGATAAAACTTTGTAATATTCTCTCTTAACTATTTTTTGTAATCCTATGCCTCCAATGGATAAACAAAGGAAGGAGATTGAATATGTTATTTGAACCTTTTAGAATTAAGATGACAGAGCCAATTAAATTGTTGAGCAGAGAGGAGAGAGAGAAGAGATTGATTGAGGCCCACTATAACCTCTTCTTAATCAAGGCAGAAGATGTAATGATAGACCTCCTGACCGATTCCGGCACCGGTTCGATGAGTGCAAATCAGTGGTCTGCGATTATGATAGGTGATGAATCCTATGCCGGTGCTACAAGCTTCTACAGGTTTGAGGAGACAGTCAGAAAGATTACTGGATTCAAATATATCCTACCGACGCATCAGGGGAGAGCCGCTGAGAGAATCCTCTTTGGACTCGTTGCAAAGAAGGGGATGGTGATACCTTCAAATACCCACTTTGACACCACGAGGGCACTCATAGAATACAACGGGGCAACCGCACTTGACCTTGTGATTGAGGAAGGGAAGAGACCCTCAGCAAAGCACCCATTTAAGGGGAATATGGACATAAACAAACTGGAAGATACTATTAAGAAGTTTGGGGTTGAGAATATCCCGCTCTGTATGATTACTATTACCAACAATTCGGGTGGTGGGCAGCCGGTCTCAATGGAGAATATCAGAGAGACCAAAAGGCTACTTTCAAGATATAATATTCCTCTATTTATTGATGCCTGTAGATTTGCTGAAAATGCCTATTTTATCAAGAAGAGAGAGAAGGGCTATGAGAATAAGAGCATTTTGGAGATTGCGCGCGAGATATTCAGTTATGCAGACGGTTGCACGATGAGTGCCAAGAAGGATGGACTTGTGAATATTGGTGGCTTTCTGGCATTAAATGATGAGAGGCTTGCCCTTGAGTCAAAGAATATGTTAATTCTGACAGAGGGGTTCCCTACTTATGGTGGACTTGCTGGAAGGGACCTTGAGGCACTAAGCGTGGGGTTGAATGAGGTACTGGATGAGAGTTATCTCTCCTATAGAATAGGACAGGTGGAGTATCTCGGCAATAGACTTATTGAGAATGGTATTCCAATTATAGAACCGACCGGTGGACACGCTGTCTACATAGATGCGGGTGCATTTCTTCCCCATATAAAGCCAGAAAATTATCCAGCCCAGGCACTCTCAGTGGAATTGTATAGAGAGGGTGGAATCAGGACCGTGGAGATTGGTTCTGTGATGTTTGGGAAGAGAGAAGAGTCTGGCAGATTCAAACCGGCTGCGCTGGAATTAGTAAGGCTTGCCATACCGAGAAGGGTTTATACGATGAGTCATATGGACTATATCGCAGAGGTAGCAGGTAGTATCAAGAATAGGGCTCAGGAAATTAAGGGATATAAGATTACATATGAGTCACCCTATCTGAGGCACTTCACTGCACACTTTGAACCAGTATAATTATCATTTATCAGGTAAAAATTTTGCTTTAATGGTAAATTGTGATAATATTTATTAATGGTTTATTATCTTTGTAAGGAGCTGCCTGTATGTATAGAGTCTTGATAGTAATAATAATCTTCAATTTATTCCCTTTCGGTTGCTCAAGATGCTCAAATGAGGCTATAAAGAGCGAAGACTGGGCGGCAGAAGTGGCGCTAAATAATGATATATCGGTTCAAGAAGTTTCTGATGTTGTCCAAAATATCACAGATGTCCAGGAGGGTTCACAGGTAATGTATCCAAACATCCGCTTTGTTCAGACCCCGGATGGGAAGGTGGTGCCCGAGCAGGCATTGAAACTGAAACTCCCAAGGATGCTGAACCCACAACTCCTGAAAAATGCCACAGGCGGAGAGAAAGAGGGGTCAAAAGGGGGAGAGCCTCAGAAGGGGAAAGAATAATAGATGGTCTCAAATAAGAATATTACAACTCGTTCACAATTTACATTTGCTTATATACTCTCATTGCTTCTTAAGCGCGGAATAATTACACCCGAGCAACAGAAGGAGCTTCTAATAGCAGAGAACAGATTTAAGGCGTTGATAATTAAGAACAGGGGACATATTCAAAATGGTATAAAATATATCCGATATGAACCGTCTGCCCCTGAGATTGCAGAGGCGGCACAGATTGTATATAACAATCAGAAGCTGACCGAGGATGATATAGTTAAGATTGTTGCTGAAGAGCTGAACCTACCATACCTGAAGATAGACCCACTGAAGCTCAATGCTGATGTTGTAACCGGTGTGCTTTCAAGACCATTTGCCCGCTCTCATATAGTAATTCCAATTGACATTAGAGATGGAAATATCAGTATAGCCATTCATAACCCGTTTGATATGGAATTGATAGAGAATGTTAAGAGGATAACCGGTTACAATACAAAGGTGATTATGGCCTCCAAGACTGATATCCTGAATGTAATAACTGAATTCTTTGGATTTAAGAAATCTGTTAAAGAGGCAGAGAAACAGATGAACGAAGGGGTGGATATCTCCAACCTTGAGCAGTATGTAAAACTCAAGTCATTAAATGAGATAGAATACACAGATAGGCATATCGTAAATGCAGTTGAGTACATCCTTCACTACGCCTTTAATCAACGCGCCTCAGATATACATATTGAACCTAAAAGGGAGTTTTCCCAGGTGAGATTTCGCATAGATGGAGTTCTGCACAACATATATAAACTCCCCAAGGTTGTACACAACGCAATAATCTCACGAATCAAGACGATGGCAAGAATGGATATTGCAGAGAAGAGAAGACCTCAGGATGGGAGAATCAAGACGAGCCTGGGAGATAGCGAGGTAGAGCTCAGAATAAGCTCTCTGCCAGTTGCATTTGGGGAGAAGATAGTAATCAGGATATTTGACCCTGAGGTTATGACCAAAGAGCTATTTGAACTCGGTTTTGGTGATGTGGAACTGGAGCAGTATTCAAAGCTAATTCAGTCACCAAATGGTATGATTCTGGTAACGGGTCCGACCGGCTCCGGAAAGACCACCACTCTCTATTCTACTCTGAGAGAGATTGCCACACCGAATGTAAACATTACGACGATTGAAGACCCGATTGAGATGGTATATGACAGCCTCAATCAGACACAGATACAGCCAAAGATTGACCTCACCTTTGCGACAGCGCTCAGAAATATCCTGAGACAGGACCCGGATATTATTATGGTTGGTGAGATCAGGGACCCGGAGACTGCCGAGATGGCTGTACACTCTGCCCTGACCGGACATCTCGTCTTCTCAACACTGCATACAAATGATACAGCATCCACAATAGGCAGGATGCTTGAATTGGGCGTAAAACCATATCTTTTATCTTCAGTCCTGCTCGGTGTCCTTGCCCAGAGACTGGTGAGGGTAATCTGCCCGAATTGTAAGAAGGAGACCATGCTCACACCCGACCAGATTCAGATGCTCGGAATTGAACTCCCGGAAGGACAGAACCCGAAACTCATCGGCTATTATGGAGAGGGGTGTGTGAAGTGTAGATATACCGGATATTTGGGGAGAACAGGCATCTTTGAACTGATGGTGATAAATGATAAAATCAGGAGACTGATTAATGCCCAGGCAGATTCCAAGGAGATTCTAAAGGCGGCGAGGCTGGATGGGATGAGCACATTGAGAGAGAATGGCATAAAGAAGATTGCACAGGGGATTACAACTGTAGAGGAGGTTCTGCAGGTAACTATCTGAGAGGTAATTCTATGAATCTCAAGGAAGAGATACTCTCATATTACAATTCAAAATATCCCTACATCTACATCATAACATATGAAGAGGATAGAGTCTTGTCTACCCTCTCCGAGATATCCTCCGAATTAAAGATTCCGCTTGATATCTGGAGTGCATCATCAAGGAATAATAAGTTTGTAAAAGAAGACCCGGTGCTATCAGTCCTTGGACTATTTGAGCAACTTGCTACTGAGAATCAGAAGAGGATACTTTTACTTAAGGACTTTCATATATTTATTACACATCCAGTTATTATGCGAATGATGAGGGATATTGTTCACATTCTTGTCAGCAGAGGCTCCGTTGTGATTATTACATCCCCGCTCTTTGAGGTACCATCTGAGATATCCAAGGATGTGGCTGTAATTGATTTACCACTTCCGAATTATTCTGAATTGAGAGATGTCTTTAATCGTGTGCTTGTAGAGAGGTCAATTGTATTCCCGGAGGAGTTTGTGGAGACTATAATCAGGGCTTCCCGTGGACTTACCTTAATGGAGGCATACAGGGTATTTAACAGGGCGCTCGCAAAAGGTGGAGATTACAAACTGGACGACATTGACCTTGTAGTGGAGGAGAAGAGAAAGATTATCCGCAAATACGATATGCTGGACTATATTGAGCCTGAAGATGATATTAGTGCTGTGGGAGGGCTCTTTGAATTGAAGAGGTGGCTCATAGAGAGAGAGAAGGCATTCTCTGATCAGGCACATAACTTCGGTCTGCCAGCCCCGAAGGGGCTTCTGCTATTGGGTGTTCAGGGGTGTGGTAAATCGCTGATGGCAAGGGCTATTGCAAATATGTGGAAGCTCCCGCTTCTGAGACTGGATATGGCATCACTCTATACATCCGATAGCACACCCGAAGAGGCACTGCGGACTGCAATTAAAGTGGCTGGCTCCCTTGAGCCAGTTGTACTGTGGATTGATGAGATTGAAAAGGGGCTATCTGGCGCAAAAGATGAGAGGGAATCCAGCACCTCCCGTTCATTCGGGATGTTTATCACATGGATGCAGGAGAAGAAGGAGGCGGTATTTGTGGTAGCAACTGCAAATAATGTCTCTAATCTACCACCCGAACTCCTAAGAAAGGGGAGATTTGACGAGATATTCTTCATTGATTTACCCGATGTCCACGAGCGAGAGGAGATATTCAGAATTCATCTCAAGAAGAGGGGAAGAGAACCCAATAGATATAATATAGAATACTTTGTAAGACTGACAGAGCACTTCAGTGGCGCTGAGATTGAACAGGTTATAATCGCCGCACTATTTAAGGCATTTTCAGAGGGAAGGGAGCTCACAGATAGAGATATAGAAATATCCATTAAAGAGACCGTTCCACTATATGAGACATACGAGGAGAATATAAAGGCACTCCGTGATTGGGCATCTAATAGAACCCGTTTTGCAACTGTAAGCTCCACGCTACTGGATATGTTCAAAAAGAGCTGAATCAGAAATATAAAATAATTTGAAAGAAGTCTATTATCTGATAAAGTATAACCTCGTTGGGAAGACTCTATGGGAAGATGGTTTAGATTTGAAAAGATTGCCTTTCTGCCTTTCAGGATAGTCATTGTTGCGACTGGCACTGTATTGATGTTGTACTTTTTACTCTTTTTATTCTTAAAGTCTCCAGATGGGGTGGATTATGTAAGTCATAAGATCAAGAAGGTTGTAAAAGATAATCTCGGTCTGGATATAAATTTGCAGGCAATAAAGCTTGATATAGTAACTGCTGGGCTCTATCTTAACCAGTTTGAATTAAAAAACTCCGCTGGAAAGAAGATAATTCAGATAAAAGGTCTTAATGCCTCGCTCAGCCTCCCGTATCTCCTCTTCGGGAAGGTGGTCATTTCAGAGGTTAGAATTGATGGTATTGAATCAGAGATTGTAATAAAAGACGGTAAGTTAATAAATTTTGAGGGCATATTTAAGGACACCCAGAAGAAGGGGGAGGTAAATGGTTCTTTACCAGATATAACCATTGAAAAATTCTCTCTATCCAATATGAATGTCAGATTCAAATATGAAGAGCTCATCAGCGCAAAGATACATCTGCAGGAACTTTCTGGCTCCTATGTAGCAAAATCGGCAGAGGCAAATATTACAAATCTTAACGCAAAAGTAAAGGTGGAAAAGGATACCTACAACATCAATATTAATGCAAATTTGAGTTATCTCTCAGATGCCATAGCCATAAAAGAGATAAATATCTGGCTTGATAACAATAGATTTATCTCAGTTGCAGGAGAATTAAAAAATCTATCAGAACCAGAATTTAAGTTAAATCTGGAGGCGAATCTTCCCCTATCCTATCTCAAAAATTATCCGGTGAGTATGAAGCGCTCTGAGGGAGAGGTAGGACTTAAGTGTGCCATTAAAGGGATGATCAACTCACCAATTGCAGAGTGTACAATTGAGGGAAGAGATGTCAATATTGAGCAGTTCAGGATAGGGAGTTTCAAGGGAGATGTCATTTATGACAATGGGGATATTCAGCTTGCAAATCTAAATATAAATAATTATGGAAATAGGTTAACAGTAAATGCATCGGGCGGGATAAAGGAGAGGATAAAATTCATCGGGAATGTAAAGATTGACCATCTGGAGCTGGCAGAGCTGCTTAGAAATCTCGGTGTAAATTCAATTGTTATGCTGGATATAAAGGGTATGGTAGATTTTGTATTCGATATAGACCCCGAGAAGGGAGTCGTTGTAGATTCAAAGCCGGTACTCTCACTGATGGGACCAAAGATCTTCTCTGACTACTTCTTCTCTCCAAAGAGGGGTGAGCCGATATTTAACCTGAAAGCAGCCAGTCTCTCTGGAGATGTGAGTATTACAGAGAAGGGTGTAAATCTAAAGAGTGTTGATATCAGTACAGACAGGTCACGGGTATTTGTAAGAAATTCTTTTATAGGATTTTCTGGCGATGGATATATGGATATTAAGGCATCCTCTGAGAATATGGACTTTTCAGATATTACACCTCTTGCTGGACTTGATATAAGAGGGATATCCACATTAAATGCCCGTATCAAGGGACCGATTCCATCTCTAAAGATTTCAGGTGATGTAAATACCCGCGGATTTATGTTTGAACACTTCTACGGCGGCTCTGTACAGGTCAATGTGGAATTCTTCAACAACTATCTCTCTTTTAAGAATATCTCCGGCAGAGTAAATGATATGGCATACAGCGGGAGTGTAATTCTTAATATGAATGGGGCGCCTGATATGGAGGTGGAGGCAGAGGTAAAGGACGCCCAGTTAAAAAATGTTGTGACTCTACTTAAAGACTCAATAAAGATAAAGGGGGTCAAAAGGGGGAGACTCTCTCTCTCATTAAGGCTGAATGGTCCTGTTACTGAATTGAACGGGGATATTCACACAAAGATTCAAGATGTGGATATTATGGACGAGCAGATTGATAGTATTGAAGGGACTATCTCACTTTCAGGTGGGGATGTGATACTAAATCATCTATTGATTTTACTATACGGTGGAAGAATAGAGGCATCTGGTTTATTGAAGAAGGCTGGTGAGATGGGATTTGATGTAAAGATGGAGAATATAGAGATTAATAGAAGTGCATTTATCCAATCTCTACCCATTAAAGTGTCCGGAATATTTAACGGCTCTCTTAAAACTCAGGGTTCAATCCATAATCCCCAAATGGATTTTTCTGGTGGTATAGACAGGACCAGGATACTCTCAACCCCCATTGGAAATATCTCAATAGATGCAAATCTGAGGGAGAAAAAATATTCAATATCAGCAGAGAATGAGGATAAAAGAATCAGGTTCTTTATGAAAAACGACGAGAAACATTATGAGATATATTCCATAAACCTCACTCTCAAAGAAATGGATGTGGTGCGATTCTTTATAGATAATGCAAATATCTCAACCCTTATGGATATCTCTGCAAACTTAAACGGGGATATGAAGGCTCAAGACCTCTCTGGCTCTATCTCTATAAACAATATGAGTGCCACACTCTACGATATGAAGTTTAAACTAAAAAAGGCTGTAAATCTCACCCTTGACAGGGGTAATATTGAATTTAGTGATATCTCCATCTCGGGAGAAGAGATTGAACTAAACATAAATGCATCACACTTTAATCCCGAATCTCTGAACATCAATGGGAGTGGCGCTATCCCCCTTAAGATATTAAAAGCCCTTACAAAGGAGACAGTCAATGCCTCAGGGATATTTATGGTAGATTTTAATGTTCAGGGGAGTGCCACAGACCCCGAGATAAGCATAAATGGGAGCCTTTCAGACTCACTTATCAAATTATCCTTCTTCCCTCACCCTCTTGAAAATACCTCATTAAAACTATTTATGCAAAAAGATACAATTATCATAGATGAACTAAGCGGAAATCTGGCCGGGGGGAAGTTTAAGGGTAGTGGTACAATAAGGCTCAAGGCATTTCTCCCGGAGAACTTTGATATTAGAGTAGATATCTCAAAGGCATTCTTATCGTTCCCAAGAGAACTGCCATCACTTGTGAATGGATATATTACGATTGGTGGAGATATGAAGAAGCTCCTGGTCGGCGGGGAGATAGATATTGAGAAGGCAAACTACAACAAGAATATAGATTTTAATATGCTCCTCCTTGAACTCACAAAGAAGAGGCCCAGATATACATCATATTCAAAGGAGAATGAATTTGTCTTTTTTGATATAGGACTCAGGGCACCCTCAGGTATAGTGGTAAAGAATAATCTGGTGGTAGATTCTGAATTCAGGGCGGACCTCAGACTTGTGGGCAGCAATGAGAGAATTGGGATTATAGGGACTGTAAATGCCCTGAAGGGGAAGATGGTCCTCTCTGGAAACGAATACAATCTCAAAAGAGGGATTGTGCAGTTTACTGAGAGATGTAGAATAGCATATAATCTTGATTTTGTGCTATCAACAGTTTGTCATGATACAAATTCGGGGCTGGACCACAATATTGATATGTCTATCGGTGGGAATGATGAAAATATTCAGATTCACTACAGGGATAACACAACGCCCCCATTTTCGGAGACAGATATAGTGACCTGTCTGGCATTGGGGAGTACCCCACAGAAGGTAGGCTCACAACAGAACAGGGTTCATGATGAATCATTTGGCATAATCTCCAGTGTGGCAGGGGTAGACCAGAAATTAAAGGATATTATCCCGATTCCTATTGAGACATTCAGGATATCCTCTAAATACTCCGATACACTCAGGATGAATGTCCCGCAGGTACAGGTCTCATGGAAGATGATGGAGAATCTCAGATTAAATTACTCCTCTTCACTTATATATTCGCAGGATCAGAAGATTGAACTGGATTACAAATTAAACAGAAATACATCTCTCAGAACACAGTGGAACTCACAGGCACAGGTCCCTGTGGGCAATCTGGGGGTGGATGTCAGGTGGGTCTGGGAGTTCTGAATATGAAGAGAGTTTTCTTAACCGCTTTATTGATTCTACTTTTATTCTCTCATAAATCGTCTGCACAGAGTACATATAAAGAGATGCTCTCAAAAAAGATACTCTCAATAGAGATAAATGGTATCTCCAATAAATTACAACAGGATATAGAGAAGCTGATTCCTCTGAGACGTGGGGAGAGTCTGAGTCTGGAGAAGATAAAGAGGTCTATTAAGTTGATTTATAAAGTATATGACATTGACAATGTGGAGGTATATGCCATTTCAGAAAGGGAGGGGGTGAATATAAAATTCTATATTGTCCCATCTCTATTTGTAAAAGATGTAAAGGTCTTTGGGAATGAGACTCTCTCCACACTGGAGATTGTAAGGGCTATGGAGTTCAATAAGATGAGCCTTTTCTCAAAGGCTCAGGAGACGAATTATATTGAGAAGTTGACGCAGTATCTATATTCCCGTGGCTTTAGGAAGGCTGTTGTAAAGACCTATACAGAGCCAACTGATATCCCGAATGTACTAAATCTCTTTGTAATAATAGAAGAGAATGAACGGGCTACCATTTCTGATTCAGAGATAATTATAGGTGATTTGAGATTAAAAGAGAAGGCACTTAACATCCTGGGACTCAAAGAGGGAGAGCCTCTGGACCTTATGGAGATTAATAGACGAAGGGAGAGACTTATCAGGAGGTTCAAGAGAGAGGGCAGAATATTTGTAAATATCTCTGAACCGATAATCAGGTACAATTCACAGAAGAATACAGGGAGTGTAACTGTCAGGATTGAGAATGAGAGAGATGTAAGAATTCTTGTAAAGGGAAATAAGACGGTATCACTTAAAAAAATAAAGAATCTTGTATCCAATCTTATAGAATCACAGGAGAAGGTTAGTTTAGATATAATAAAATATGAACTCACCGAATTTTACAAATCACTCGGTTACTACTTTGTAGATGTAAGTTTAGAGATTAAGAGAAAGATGAACTATGACCATCTGATTATTAAGATAGAGGAGAATAATCAGATTGCTGTCAAAGGTTTTGAATTTGAGGGGAATAAGGGCCTTTCAAACTCAGCACTTATAGATGTGATTCAGACATATATGTATGACCTCTTCCCTCAGGAGTCTGCCTTTGAACAGGTGAAATATCAGGAGATGGAGTATGGATTGATGGAATCTGATATAGACGACAGATTGAGTTATCAGCGAAGAATTACGGTGGAAGAGAATAAGGTCTCATTGCTCGTAAGCGATTACTTTCATACGAATTCCGCAATAGAGAATTTTTATCGAGCAAATGGGTATATAAATGCAGTTGTCTCAGAGCCAGAACCGATATTTAATAATAAGAGAGAGCAGGTAGTTTTGAAGTATAAGATTTCAGAAGGGGTACAAACTATCATCAAAAAGATAATATTTGAAAATAATAAGTCACTCTCATCCTTTGTCCTCTCACTGAATACACGCAACTTAAAAAATAAGCCACTGAATTACTTTGAACTGGAGAATGCGGCACTCGGTATCAGAAGGATGTATGAGAATGAGGGATATTACTTTGTCTCTGTAGACTATGAGGTGGATTTTCACGAAGATAGAAGGACAGCAAATGTCAGATTTATCATTGAAGAGAATCCAAAGGTATTTGTAAAGAGGATAATCCCGCAGGGAAATTATATTACCAATGACTCTGTAATATTATCAAATCTATTTATAAAGGAGAGGGGACTCTTAAGACAGAATGATCTAATCTACTCTCAGGCGAGGCTTTTAAGGCTCTCTGTCTTTCAGGATGCAAACCTCAGTGTCCTCGAACCGGATATTATCCTTCCAGAGAAGGATGTACTCGTTCAGGTTCATGAAAATGAGCCCAGATATGTAGAATATTCACTCGGACTCTCCACAGAAGAGGGTATCAGGACGACATTTATGTTTAATCACTTAAATCTCTTCAGGAGCGCTCTCGAGTTCAATTCACGCCTCACGCTGAGTTATCAGGTCTTTATGTTTATACCCGGTTATTATGATAACGCTGTGGCAGAGGCATACAGGAGGCTCGCTCTGACAGATGCAGTCTCCAGGTATGTCAATCTGGGATTGAATTATCCGAAGATATATGGGATACCTCTGATATCCTCCACCCGTCTTGATATAATAAATGAAAGAGTAAATCAACGTGCTTACTATATGGACAGGTCAGCACTCACCCCCTCATTTGAGGTTCAGATGATAAAGTATCTCTCACTATATCTTCAGCTCTCTCTTGATTATAAGTATCTCAAACGCACCCCGGCAGTAATTCCTGATTCAGCCCTTTCATATTCCGAGCTACAGGCATTAAGAACACCGCTCGGTTCAAATATATTGGGTTCTATCAAACCTACCGTCACCTATGACAGACGGGATGATAAGTTTAATCCTCATAGAGGTTATTATCTGACACTTGGGACCGAGTATGTGCAGAATCTTGGTTCAAAGACAGTCTCTTTGTTAAAATTGAACTCTGTAAATACAGTATATATCCCGACCAGCAGGAGAAATACACTGGCACTGCAGTTAGCCGGCGGGAACATCTTCACTCTTGAATCTGGCTCGCAGACGCCATCCGATATGTTCTTCTATCTCGGAGGAAGGTCCACCCTCAGAGGCATTGCAGAGGGCGCCCTCTGGCCCGCAGATATCAGCGATGACTCCAAGAAAGAAGGCGGAGAGATAAAGCTCTCTCCGGGCGGCAATACCTATGTACTCTATAAAATTGAATTCAGATTTCCTCTCACAAAAGGTTTTGATGGCGGACTCTTTCTGGATGCGGGGAACCTCTGGGTCAGACAGGAAGATTTCTCCTTTTTCACCCTCAGGACCACCGCCGGTTTTGGGCTTAGATACAGAACACCTGTAGGTCCAATTGCACTTGATATAGGATTTAATCTGATGCCAGATGAGGCTGTATCGGAGCCAGTAATGGCATGGCACTTCTCGGTCGGACTATTCTGATTTAAGACTCGTAAAATTTAGACTGTTATATCATCTGCTTTTCTCTCTCTAATCTACCCTGTTTATATTTGTGTCTGGAAAAACTATATTGGAGATATCAAAAAGAGATTATTCTGGATAACAATTTGGCTTTTAGGCAGATATTATTTAGGCCTCTATCCTCCGGTAAAAGAGAGTGGCTATTCAATATAAAAATACCTTTAATCGGCGTCTTTAGATCTATCGTCAGGAGGTCCTCTTCCCCAAAGTATAATGGCTGTGCATATTCAGTCTTCGTAATTTGATATTCAATTATATCTGATTTGTGAAGATTAATATTCATCTTATCTAACTCTGATAGCAGGTAATCCATCATAGCATTTGAATCAAAATTATTCATCTGGTCATCTATGGGAAGGTATAATGATATATATGTAAAAAAACCTTTAACATTCTCATATCTTACAAGATTAGATTGAGAGATTATCCCTGTAAGCCCAACCTTTTTATCTGCAATATTTAGCCAGTAATACTCGGTAAGGTTTCTTCTGGTATAGAGCAGGATTGTAATATTGGACATAAAACTCAATTTAATCAGTCTCTTATAAAAATGCGGGTCAATATCTTTTAAGAGTTCAGCAATCACCGGCGGTGCAATTGTAAAGATTATCCTGTCAAATACCTCTACCTTGCCATCAATATCAACCTTAAATTGATTACCGTTATATGTTATACTCTTGATTGAGGAATTCAGAATTATCTCTCCGCCATTACTCTCTAAAAACCGGGTCATAGCATCACAAAATATCTTAAAAGAACCATCTATATATCCGAGCCTTTCATATAATACACATCTGGACCTGCCACGTTTTCTGAGTTTCTGAATAAACCAATCTGGATTTATTTTTTCTGCATATCTATTAAATTTATTAATAAGCATATCCTCAATAAACGAATCATATATTTCTGGAGAAAAGAACTCTCTTAAGGAACTCACATTTGCCTCAGGAAATGCAAGCCTGTAGATTAACTTAATACGATTAAGAGGCGAGATAAAACTGAGTCCGAGATAATCAAACGGGGTGGTGATATTATAAAACTGATTGTGTGTAAATATCCCTACCCTGCTCCTGTACCAATGTAATCTATTCTCAAGGTTAAGCCCCTTTATTAACTTTACAAGATGAACATCGTTATACAGAATGTGGTGATAGACCTCTTCAATCTCAATACCATCAATATTTCTTGTATTGAGTAATCCCCCAACTCTATCTGATTTTTCAACTATTTTTACACTGTGCCCCAACCTTGATAGAGTATAACCACTGATCAGCCCGGATGGCCCGGCACCAACTATCAATATCTTAAACATAGCCAGATGTAATTCATTCCTCCAATCCAGTTTATGTAAAGCATATATACTGATTTGGTAAAAATTTCAACAGGTGAACATTTTGGACTTCAAAACAGTTAATAAAAATTCATTAGCCCATTTAGTAAATCCCTCTCTGACAGGCATAGTATCCTATCTGCAAAGATACTGGCATAGGAACTATCATTTTTTACTTGACATCCTGTTCTAATTGGTTTAGTGGTTTAGTGGTTAAACCAATTTTATGAGGTTCTCTTGAATTTTACAAAGGTAAAGAAGGTAAATATCTCCGAGCAGATAGCGATAAGGTTGAGAGGGCTTATAATCACTCAGGAGATAAAACCGCAGGAGAAGTTGCCTTCAGAAAGAGATCTCGCAAAGAGATTTGGGACAAACAGGAACACCCTGCGCGAGGCATTGAAGATTCTGGAGAGGGATGGACTGATTAATATAAGACAGGGCGGCGGCATTGAAATAAAGGATTTTAGGAGAGAAGGGAAGATCAATCTCTTATCTGCTATTATTAAAGACACAAAAGATTTCAAAATGAAGTTTGAGATAATTCTGGATAGTCTGCGCGTCAGGTCTGCTGGACTTGCGGAGATTGCAAGGATGGCTGCGGAGAAGCGGGACAGGGCTCAGTTGAAATCTATTAAGGAGTCTGTTCAGAAGATAAAGGAGAATATAGGGACAGACGACCATAGCAGGGTATATCAACTTGAGATGGATTTCTTAAAGTCTATTGTAGAGGCGACTAACTCTATGGTCCTGATGTGGTTCTTTAACACAATCAAGGAGATTACCGACGATGCCTTTTTAGAGTTCTCTAAGCTCTGGAATATCACTGATGAGTACTATACTTCCATTCAGAAAATCTCCACAGCCATTGAGAAGAGAAATCC
Organism: Myxococcota bacterium; assembly: GCA_049969675.1. Lineage (GTDB taxonomy): Bacteria > Myxococcota > SpSt-1050 > SpSt-1050 > SpSt-1050 > SpSt-1050. Next base: position 15,934 of record JBMFOP010000064.1, read on the forward strand.
GGAGGCCGCATACCTTGCTACAAGGGAGCATTTTGATAATCTGGACAAGAAGTTATTTAATCTATTCAAGGAGGTTAAAGATGCCCAAGTATAAGTGTCTCGTAACAGGTGCCTGTGGTTTTATTGGCTCACATATGGTTGAGCTATTGGCTGAGAATGGGCACGAGGTTATAGCAACAGATGTTCAGTCAACCATCAATGCACAGGAGCCCATCAAGAAGGAGTGTGTGCTCACAACTCAGAAGATGGCTTCAAAGCTGATTCCCTGTGACATCACGAGTCAGAAAGAGGTGGAGAAATTACCACTGGATGTGGATTATGTCTTCCATGTCGCATCTGTCTTCAGCTATTCAGCACCATGGGAGGTGCTCTACAGGGTCAATGTGCAGGGGACTGTAAACCTGCTTGAGGCAATCAGAAAGGGTCAGGGGATAAGGCGATTTGTACTCTGGGGAGCAGGTGGAGTTTATGGTGAGCCAAAACCAGAATATACCCCGTTCACAGAAGAGACACCACCTGATCCTCCCAACAATTATCAGAGAGCAAAGTGGTTTCAGGAATATACCACGATGCTCTATGGTAAAAAATATGGTATTAAGTATACAATCTTAAGACCAACCACTGTATATGGTATCAGACAGTTTTATGGAGGTGTAGATTTTTTAAGAACCGGACATAAGGCAGCCGTTCTGGGTTTGCCAGCAAATATGAATACACATATCCCATTTGTGCATGTAAAAGATGTCTGCAATATGGCTCTCTATCTTGCACAGAAGACAGAGGCTGAAAACGAAATATACAACTCAAATGATGATTCAAAGATGACGATGATAGAGGTAATGAGATTTATCGCAGCCATTTATGGAAAGCCCTTTGTCCTGCTTCCGCCTCTTCCAATGGGTACAATTAAGGACCTTCTTTTATTTATAGCAGATCTTGAAGGATATATCACTCAAAGGGTCCTGAAGAAGAAGGGACTTCTGGAGAAGGATCAGATCGGAATGATGAATCTGGACTTTCTCTACTCCAATGAAAAGTTGAAGGCGACTGGCTATAAATTCCTCTATCCCGACCCGAAAGAAGGGCTAATAGAGGCAAAGAAATGGTATGAAGAGGGCAGATATTTTGACAGGTAATAAATAAGGAGGTTATTATGAAACATAAAGAGAAGAAGATGGCCTATATTGAACTTGCACTCAGCTCAAATGACAAACTTGAATCCATTATGCAGAGCGGGACAACACCAGATGTGAGAGACCTTGCGGGATGGGAATTCAAAGGATATAATACATTTGACCTTACTGGGCTATTGGGTTTTAGAAAATTTAAGAAAGGGTTTACTGCAGATTCTGAACCGAAGTCCCCCACAGATAGAATAAAAGGGTATAATCTAAAAGTCGTTCAGAATGGGATTGTTGATGATTGGATAGATACCGGTGCACCGAGATATGCATTTTATGAAGTATATCCAGCAAAGGATGACCCTATAGACAACAAATATCCAAATGCCATCCTTATCAATTATGGTGCAAGCGATAAAAATCCAATATATGACCCTGCAAGACTTCTGAGAGACTACCTGGTACAGGTATACCCGGATAATAAGGACCTCTTTTTGGGAAAGGCTTATGTGGCAATCGGCAGGGCGAGAATCTTCGTCTCCTATTTTGTTCTGGAGCGACATAATAAGAACAGTTAAACAAAACATCCTGATTGTAGTACCATACTCATTATAAGAAAATATTACTATATTATTCTTACTTCTCTAAATTCTCTAAAATTGGTAAATTCACATTTTCAAAATCAGGCTACCTCCCTTTTTTCTTCACTATCCATAAAATGCTGTCCAATTTGAATATCTTTTATAAAAAACAGGGGCTAATAATTATTAGCCCCTACAATCTCTAAATCAGACTAATTTAAAATACCTCAAATTGCCCTTAACTACTAAACTCCTTAATTCCTAGCTCTGACTTTGTCTCTATCACTATTCCCCTCATTAAGAGGGGTGTCCGAAGGACGAGGTGTTTAATTCCCCGCTTTGAGAGGGGTCAGGGGTGTTTAGATAGGTGTCCTGAAAGGATGGGCTATTCCCTGCTTCCCCTCTTTGAAAGGGTCAAGGATGTTTAGAAGGGGTGTCTTAGACTACCCCGTCCGCCTATGGCGTCCACCCCTTCTATGAAGGGGAATTGAGAGAGAATTTGTAATTTGTAATTTGAACTGAACTATATGCTTACTCTATTTTGCCTTTTTACGATTTTATAATTTTTATCTGTTC
>JBMFOP010000065.1:0-18057 GCA_049969675.1 Myxococcota bacterium
CCCAGGACAATCTATATGGGCATAATGCCTCTTCTCCGTCTCATACTCCGTATGGTGCACATTGATCGTCACACCCCTCGCCTTCTCCTCTGGTGCATTATCTATCTCCTCAAAATTCTTCGCCTTCGCCAGTCCCCTCGTGGCAAGTATCTTCGTAATCGCCGAGGTCAATGTGGTCTTCCCGTGGTCCACATGCCCTATCGTCCCGATATTCACGTGTGTCTTGTTCCTTACAAACTTTTCCTTTGACATTATAGCCTCCTCATTAAAAAATTGCCTAACTTTATAAGCCCACGACCAGGATTGAACTGGTGACCTCATCCTTACCAAGGATGTGCTCTGCCAACTGAGCTACGTGGGCACCAACAAAAGATATAAAAACTCCGACTTTACGGAGGATTGTCTTAATAAGCGGCAAACGGGATTCGAACCCGCGACCCGAAGCTTGGAAGGCTTCTGCTCTGGCCAGCTGAGCTATTGCCGCATAAGAAATGGAGAGGGAAGGATTCGAACCTTCGAAGGCGGAGCCGGCAGATTTACAGTCTGCTCCCTTTGGCCACTCGGGAACCTCTCCAGAAACCTCAAAGCCGATGAGAGGAATCGAACCTCCAACCCACTGATTACAAATCAGTTGCTCTACCTTTGAGCTACATCGGCAAACATTAATCTGGCATTCAATATTCATACCAATCCCAAAAGTAAGACGGCTTTTATAGATATGTTTTCTGCATATGTCAAGTAAAAAAATAGCTATAAGACAATTGCCAGAAAGAATAGAGCGATAATGTCTTACGGCTCTATATCAATATCCCCGAGCATATTCTCGTACCCATCCCCAAGAGAGAGCATCTGAACCCTTATCAAATTAGAATTCTCTATTTTGAGAATATGAATATCTGACAGGGCATTTACAAAGAAATAATCCTTAAAATCCCCTCTTTTAAGTACAGTCATTGTATCTGCAAGCGGCATAGAAGTAACTTTATTGAGTGTAACAAGGTTACCATTCTCGTGATAAAACAGTGTAGTATAATTTTTAGAGAAGTTAGTAACCACCAGATATTTATTATCAGAGGTAAAGAGTGAGGCAGATGGTTCATTAATGTTAGACACAATCTGCTTAAGAACCAATGACGGGATATCAGTTGAATAGTCGACCTCAACTATGGATAGAGTATTACCAATTTCAGAATAAGGCGAGGAGTTTGGAACGACGAGATATCTGCCATCAGAGGTAACATCCAACCCTAAAGAATCTACAAAATCTGAAAATATATCTATCTTTGCTACAATCTCCTCTCTCTCAATATCCATAATAGCCATATCTTCCGGGTCCTTCCCTCCCACTATGATTGCGTATCTATCATCAGGGAGTATCACCATAGCCTTTGGGAGAGCCAGCATGACTTCCTTCTCATATATCCAATCCTCATTCTCCCTTTTGATAATGTGAATTCCCCCTTCCCCTTCAATATTAAAATCCACCACAAAAGCCTTTGACCCATCTCGCTTAAATACAATATATTCGGGATTTTCCCCTGAGAATTCAGCAAATTCTTTTAGCACCTGAAACCTACCCTGTAAATCTTTCTTTAAGACCACCACCGACTGTGTCCCCGCCTGTGGATTGTGGTTGTTGTTTAATATTACAAATAAAAATTTTCCATCGGGAGAGAATCTGACTTTTACAGGACAATCACCAATATCCATCCTCATATCGGTTCTTGAGAGCAGACCATCTTTTGAGAAGAGTAGAAATTCAATATCTCTCCCACAGGTTGACCCATCCAGACCGAAGGGATGACTTACCACCACATATCTGTCATAATCTTCAATCGGACCCACATCGGGAATCTCCGTGTTGTCCTCAAATCCCATATCAATATCTCCGGTATCCAGAAATGGGCTATCAGAAAGGTCTTCATAAGATATATCCTCATCTGAATTTACATCCTCAACTATATCCTGTTCCACATCTAAAGAGATATCCTGTGTTAAATCAGAGACATCAAGGAGATCTTCATAACCCACATCCAGAATATCCTCAATTATGATATCCTCTGCATCAGAGAGAAGGGCATCATAAATCTCTACATCCATTACAATTGATATATCTTCATTTGCATCTATAGCATCGTTTTTTGATGACTCATCTGCGACACAGGCTACAAATTGAATGAATAGAAGTGCGAGCGATAAAACCCCAACGACTCTTAATAAGTTCATTCTACACCTCATTGTTTTTCCTATCATCAGGTTTAATAAAGACGATAACCCTACAAAAAAGGAGTACAAAGAAAACACTCTTATTATCAACATTACTTTCCTGAAAGGGCACCAGATAATCGTCCCCAGCGGGATTCGAACCCGCGTTACCGGCGTGAAAGGCCGATGTCCTGGGCCTCTAGACGATGGGGACAGATATGAGCCGCGCGGGGTTCGAACCCACGACCCTCGGCTTAAAAGGCCGATGCTCTACCTGCTGAGCTAGCGGCTCAAAAGAGGCAGTATTCTTAAATTAGCAAATAGTGTTTGTCAAGTATAAAACTTGTAAATTCTGGCAACACCTCAAACTCTTCATAAATCCTCAGCAAATTTAAGAGATAAGTAGTTTTACCTGTTTTTTGAACATATTCTCTGGCAGTGTATCACAGGTTTTAACCTGCGAGAAATAAATAAAAATATCCAATCTTGTATATTACAACTACAATCACTTAACAATAAACTTTAAACTTTGTCAATGGACTATAGACTGGGGACTATGGAATACTTTGTCCATTGCTTATTCTAATTGTATATGTATCACATTGATAGGGTGCACCCTGCTTTCTATATACTCTGATGAAATATATCTTAGAATTATCATTGCAACAATTGGTAGTAAAATTATTTGTTATACAACTTGTCGTGCATGGATTCTCCCCTTCAAAAGGTCCACCAGGAACCACATCTGCTCTAAAATCCGTCTTCCATTCAAAGACGGTATCATTGATACATTTGACATTTGAATTACTACAATCGGTCTCCCTTATCTCTATCAGGTATGCATCGTTTGGATTATTTATAAAATATACAGCGAAATGGAAGTTATCACCACCGTTATTTCTATCAGCAGCAATATCATCGCGTGCTACAACCCTGTACCAGTCTTCATCATCATATGGAATAATCTTCCCGGTAATATCCACATATGTCTTTTCACTATCTACAAATTCACTCTGGATGGCAAGGGCGCCTTCACAACTATTTCCAACACCCTGAATATCATTTGAATCTGCCTGACACTCACAACCGGTTGAATAATCCTGATCTACATCATAATATCCACTTACACATACATCTATCTTACACTGTCCATTTTCGCATCTTGAAGTTGCAAATGGTACAGATGGACACAACACATTTATTGAGCCTTCATCTGTCAACCCATTACAATCGTTATCCTTTCCATCGCATATCTCTTTTGGGTCAGAGGTCTTTACACAATTGTATTCACAGCCATTAGAATTATCCGGGGCATTCAGGTCACCATACAGTACTGCACCTCAACATCTATTGAAGAGCCGGCCTTTATTGTGCCGGGGATAGAAATTGGGATACTGAGTGTAAATCGGGGATTTTGAGGGGGTTCTGGATTTGTGCCGCTCTCAAAATCAATCATTGATATTCTGAGATCGGCAGACCCTACATTCTGAATCTTAAATGTCCGTTTTGCACACTGACCATAGAAGACAGCGCCAAAATTAATCACCTGCGGGTCCACAAATAGTATCGGTCTGCTCTTATCCACACATTGATGCAAATTCAGATCACATATCTTGTTTTCATCATTACAATCCTTATCTTCATTACAATAATATGAAATATCAGTCGGCTCTACATCCCTCCCACCATCAAAAGAAGAGACATCAACTACTTTGACACACTTTCCATTCACACATTCGGTATCTGGCTCTGTACAGTCCAGATTGTTCTTACATATCTCTCCACCATCAGGTCTTGAGGGGACACATACCTTCTTGATTGGGTCACACTCATATCCGCTCTTACATTGTGCGCTATTGGTGCATTTTTGAACAGAGACATCAGGGAGATTTTGAACATCCTCATCTTGATTGTTTGAGGCGCTGTCACTGCATTTCAAAAAAAGGAATAAAAATAATGCAACCAGAGAGATTAAGAGTAGATTTTTTATAATCTTCATCTATTAAATACCCTCCTTGATATTTATGTCAACCACCATTATTCACCTTCAAGGTATAATTATTGCAACTCGGCGTGGCACCAGGTCTTCTATAGACTTTTATATAATAGGTTGCTGTATAATTATGACAACAATTGGTGACAAAGTTATTACTCACACAACTCGCTGTACAGGGGTTCTCTCCTTCATTCTTCCCATTCCCATCCACATCCTGGCTGAAATTTACTGTAAACTCATATTTTACATCATCGGAACAGACTTTATTATTATTATCTACAACATTTTTATATACCTCAATCTGAAATTCACAGGTGTCTGGGGTTGCTGGATTACATCCATCTATCTCCACAACAAAGTCAAAATTGTTATAACCATTGGTTGCCACATCCACCGCAACCACCTTATACCAATCCACATCATCTGATGGGACAATATTTTTGCCGGTCACCTCTATATACTGTTTTGATGAATCCTCAAGCGTGCCAAGGTCAATAGCGGTATCCCAGGTGTTCCCATCATTAATGATATCATTGTCATCCTGTCTGCACTCACATCCATCGGCATAGTTGCCATTAATATCGTAATATGTGCTGTTACACCCTGTAATTGCACAGGTTGAACTCTGACAGGCGACAGAGGAGGCATTTGGCGGTATATTACAGATATTCCCACAACTCCCACAGTTATTTACATCATTGGTAATATTCGTCTCACACCCATCTAAATATCCATTTTTACAATCTCTATAGCCAATATTGCAAGATGCTATATCACAACTGCTGTTCTCGCACTTTGCCGTTCCGTTTGCAACAGTACATTTATTGCCACAATTTCCACAATTATTAATATCATTGCTTGAATCAATCTCACATCCATCAACTGGATTACCATTGCAGTCTCTGTATGTCCCGATGCAGTAATCAATTGCACAACTCTTATTGACACACTTTGGCTGGGCATTGGGAAGATTACATACATAACCACAGAAGCCGCAGTTATTCACATTGCTGGCAATATTTATCTCACAACCATCTGATACCAGTCCATTACAATCTCTATAATCCCCGATACAACTCTCAATAGCACACCCTCCAGAGACACATTTAGAATTTGCATTGGTTATATTGCAGATATATCCACAATCCCCACAATTATTTCATTTGCAAATAATAAATTTCTGCCCGTGTTTTACAAATTATTTTATATTGATACCTTATGAATCGCCATCTGCTCAATATCCCTCATCGCCTCACCTACTGACTCTGAAATGGTTGGATGTGGCCAGATAAGGTCGTGAATATTTTTATATGTCATCCCCTCTTTTATAGCCATTGTAAGCGCCGTTACCATCTCAGAGGCAGATTCACAGAGAATTGTCCCACCCACAATTCTGCCACTTTCTTTCTCTGCAATAATCTTTACAAACCCCTCTGTGGCATTTTTTGCCATCGCCATACCGTTTGAGGCAACAAAGAATCTGCCGGTCTTGATTTCAATCCCCTTCTCCTTAGCCCTCTCTTCTGACATACCTACTGATGCAACCTCTGGCTGGGTATATATTACCGCCGGGACTGCACTATAATCTGCTTTGCGACTTCTACCCAGAATATTATCAACCGCCACCTCTCCGTCATAATGTGCCTTATGAGCGAGCATTATACCGCCAATTACATCGCCAGCTGCATAGATATTTGAAATCCTTGTTCTAAGAGATTCATCAACCATTACAAATCCTCTCTCATTAATCAACTGCCTTTTTAAATCATCTGAGATATTTATCACCGGCCTTCTACCTGCTGCAACAAGGACCTTCTCCACCGAGAGACTCTTACCATTACTTAATTTCACCTGAACAGATTCATTGGAGATCTTAAACTCATCTATCTTCACATCGGTATTGACATCAACTCCAAGTGATTTCAATCTGTTCTGAATAACTCTGGATACCATCACATCCTCAGTAGCAATAATTCGTTTTAATATCTCTGAAAGATAAACCTTTACCCCGAATGTCGCCATTATCATAGCAAACTCCACACCAATCACACCACCCCCTACAATCAGGAGTGATTCGGGAAGACTCGTAAGTGAGAGCATATCAGTTGAATCCAGCACATATTTATGGTCAATATCCACTCCCCTTATACTGGCTGGTTCACTCCCTGTTGCAATGAGGAGATTCTTGAAATTAATCTCTCTCTTCTCTCCAGAATTTTTTACAGATAGAATCAGCCTATTATCTGATTCAATAAAGGCATCGCCCTCCAGAAGCTCAATCTTATTTCCCCTGATCAGCTGTTTTATTCCTTCTACCTGTTTTTTGATTATCGCCTCTTTTCTCTCATATAGTTTCTGAAAATTAATTGAAAAATTAGACTTTTCAGATTCAATACAGAAGGCTTTTGATTCTCGCATCTTCATCAGGAGTTCAGCGGATGCACAATAGGTCTTGGTAGGGATACACCCTCTATTGAGACAGGTCCCACCAGGAGAGTCCCTCTCAATTAATGCCACACCCATCCCTTTCTTCGCTGCATATATTGCCGCTGAATAACCCGCGGGACCGCCACCCACAACACAGAGTTCATACAACTTTTCAGAATTCATAAAGACCTCCTTAAAAAGGGGGAAGAGATATGAGGTTAATCACCTCATATTTCAATATTTTTCATCTATTTCAAATATCGCCTGCTGTCAAAGAAAAGAAGGAGAGATTAATTTCAAGTTCACAAAAGAGAGATACAAATCCACGGTTAAGATAATGCCAGTGGATAAAAAGGTGCAACAGGGAATAGGGAAGTATCCATACTCAATAATACACAACTCAATAAAATTTTTTTATCTATGACCCAAAAGCACCGCTGTCCAGAATAATCTGCCTTGAGAGGTTAAATATCTATAAGATAAGGATTTTGGACGGGTAAATCTATACTTGCAAAATCAGATTACCTCCTTTTCTTCACAAACCCTTAAAATGTTGTTCAACTTAAGTAAGGGTCAATAATCATTAGCCTCTATAATTGTTACATCTGGCACAATTGGTGGTGTCTATAAGAATTTATTCATCCCCCAAAATTCTTATATGCTAAACTCTGTTTGAAATTTGTTGCTACAAATTGCCCCCAGCAACTAAAATCACCCTGCTCCCTTATCAGCCCTCGTCTCCTATAATACTTTGTAAAAGTCATTCTTAGGAAATATATGTAGAATGTGCCCCATCAATTAAAATTTTGCTTTACTAATTGCGAGGAGTTGTGTTTTTCACCAACCAAAAGTTTGTTTCACCAACCACAAAGTGGTTTGTTTCACCAACCACAAAGTGGTTTGTTTCACCAACCACAGAGTAGTTTGCTCTGCCAATTAAAAATTTCCTACGACAACTAAAAGTATGTCAAAAAGATAATTCATTTACTTCCTGTTGAGGGATGTTTTGGTAGAAGGTGTGTATATTTACAGAGGGCCTGCTTTCAGTGTTTTTGTTTTGTAATAATAATTCTACCCTTGCAAGATTTTCTTATCCAAAAAATTTATTCTGGACAGGATGTGATTTAGACTTTGATTATTTATAAAAACTCTGGTAAGTTTACTATGGGAGGTTGGTTATGAATAAGGCATTACCAATTATAATTGTAATTTTTCTACTCGGGATTATTGCCTGTTCGGATTCAAAGGGAGGGATAGATCACTCAGATAGCCTCTCAACTGATATTAAGATTGTAGATGATACACTTCAGGTGGATTCTTCAACAGAAATCACGGATATAGATGGTACTGATTCTACACCCGCTGATTCTTCATCTGATGGCTATACAGATGTATTAGTAGATGTAAATACCATGCTGGATGCAGAGTCTGATATTCAACTCTTTGATACTGTAGAGGATTCGGCTCTGGATTCGGAACCAGTAGACACAGCAGGAGACATATCCCCTATTGATTCAATATCTGACACAATAGATGCAGCAGGTATAGATGCTACAGAGATTTCTGATATTGAAGATATCGGAAATACGATACCACCACCAAAATTGATTTTGATGACCACCACACCTTCACTTGAGACTACAATCAAGATTGGTGGGACTGCGACAGCTGGCGAGAATATCTTTATTTTTAAAAACAAGAACTGCTCTCAGAAGGCAGATACAATACTTTCCACCACAGAGTTTAATCAGAGCGGCGCTGATTTTATAGTCAGTGCAGGCAGTACCACATACTTCTCCGCATATGTAAACAAAGGGTCAAATTATTCACCCTGTTCCAATTTTGTAACCTATGTACACCATAACAACGCATATTGGTATATCTCATTTTTTGACGATTTTAAGGGGATGCAGAGTGGAGAAGACCCGGATTGTTATAGTATGCCCCCACAATGTATAGGTGAGTATCTGAGCGGGCTTTATGAATGTCCACAGTCTGAGATTCATAGCGGACTTGACGCGCTCAACAAATGTAACTGGACCATATTGAGGCAGCCCAACTGGATGGCAAATGACTATGGGCCAAATAGAAATGGGACGAATGGATTCTCTCCTCTTGAGGTAAGGGTTGAGCCAGCAACTGATAACGGAGTGCTGATTCTATCTGCAAATGCATATAAATGGGATGGAAGTAAATTGAATACATCTACTCTAAGTGCGCCGGAAAAGAACTGCCTCTCACAACCACAATCCAACTGGCTACTTCATGAGAACAACTCTCCTGATTGTAGGAATATTATTCAATACAATTGTGTGTGGCAGAATAATACCGTTATCTGTCCAATTATATCTGGTGCAGTATATAGCAAGAGATTCAGCACATATAAAAAGGGGAACAGCACAATCCAGAAAGAGAGGGGATTTACTCAAGAATATGGGAGGTGGGAGGTAAGGGCTAAACTCCCATATGGTAGTGGATCCTTTCCTGCACACTGGTTACTTCCTCAATCAGGGAGCTGGCCCGAGAGAGGTGAGATTGACATTATGGAGGCAGATAGATATGCAAGAGATTCTTATCAGACATATCATACCGGCTATTGTGAAGGCTCTCCAGACCCATACTATCCCGATCATCAGGAATGTATAAAGAACGGTGGTCAGAGATATCATCTGGCTCAGGGAGGAAGATTGGTCTATAAAAATAACTCTTTTGCAAATGATTACCATACATTTTCAGTAGAATGGAGTAAAGATAGAATAGATTTTTATACAGACAATATAAAAACCCTCAGTATCAGAAATGGGGATATGAATTATGGAATTTTTACTGACTATTTTAGAACCACCGGAAAGGCACGACCCTTAAACATCCCATTTGGAGAATTCTTTATAATTCTTAATCAGACCGTGCACAACGACAGCGGCGGGAATATTGACCTCTTAAATTTTATTCCCCATATACATATCATTGACTATGTAAAGGTATATGATTCCTGCTCATCTCCCTCCGATTTCTGCAAGGAGGGATTTTACTTTGACGGAAATGATGGGCTCTGTCACCCAATGGATAGATCCCGGATGATTAAGTCATATCAATCTCCCTGCAAATTGAGGGTGGATCTGATACCAGAACCACAACCTCTTGATACACAGAAGTTTTATAATTGCACAACCCCGTGTCCTTATGGTGGATGGTTTGATGGTTCAAACTGCCAGATATTTGCCTCGCCATCCAGTAGAGAGGTCTTCTTCTATCCCGATGAGACTGGAAATCTATATTATGCTACCGACGGTTCTCAGAACGGCAATTGCACAGATACAGTAAATGGTATAACAATTCCTGTTGGCAATTACGACGGGGCAAACTGTTATCTGGATAAAACCTTACCAGAACTTTATGGAAAATATTTCAGATGGGGGAGTCCAAAACCAAATGCGTTTTATTACCAGCCATTTTGTAAATTTCAATGACTGAATGGTGGAGGTAAAGATGTATGAACCCAGAAAGTTTGAGGATATAAAGATAGGAGAGAAGGCCAGTATAAGCAGGAGTTATTCAGAGGAGGATGTGGAGCTCTTTGTTCAGGTGAGTCAGGACCATAATCCTATCCATTCATCTGAATATTACGCAAAGACCACCCGATTTAAGAGGAGGATTGTCCCTGGACTGCTTACAGCCTCTATGATTTCTGGAGTTCTGGGGACAAAACTCCCCGGCTACGGTACAATCTATGTGGCTCAGGAGCTCAAATTTTTACTTCCTGTCTACTTTGGAGATAATCTGACCTGTGAGGTAGAGGTGATTGAGAAGATTGAGGCAAAAAGGATAATCATTCTTGATACAAAAATTGTAAATCAGGATAGTGCGGTAGTAATATCCGGTAAGGCTACAGTAATGCTGGAATCATAAAGAGATAATTCCAGCCCCTCTTAATTTTTATCTCATAAACCATCCCCTTCGGCTAATCTTCATAATTATAGAAATCTCCTTAAAAACGAATATATAAAATCACTGCTGCCCAGAATAATCTGATTAGAGAAGTTAACTATTTATAAAATTAGGCTTTTGTCTTAAAATCCCATAATTTTAATAATAACTATGTTGTTATGGGAATGTTAATGTTATATTTTTGATATAGAACTCTTTGCTTTTTTGTTAGCAGGAGTATTTAAATAGCGTAATTTCTTCGTAAAATGCACTATAGCTTTTTCAAGTATTTTGGTTTCGACTATGCCGAATTAGGTGATAGAGATATTTACATTATCCAGACTGCTGACCACATAATATCTCATCAATCTTATGAATAGATGTAATATAAATGGGTCAAATTTTGGAGCCATCTCTTTTACCATTATCCTGAGAGCATCCTGAACGGTGTATGCCTTTCTCCACGGTCTATTACTTGTAAGGGCATCATATATGTGTGATATTGAAAGGATTCTGCTATAAATCCCTATCGGGGATCTGGAGACCCTTTGTGGATTCTTATATGCCTCTTCAGGATTCTTGAGACTTTTTGCAAAGTCCATATTGTATTCAGAGATTGCGATTATCCTCTCCATCAGATTTTTATCCAGCCTCCTCGCCCTCAAAAGGAGTTTTATTGTATAGAGAGGGATCTTTGAGACCTCCAGCCTCTCAACAGGGGTAAGAGCCCCTTTTTTGTTCAGGATTGCATCGCTGATTTTGATCTTTCCTATATCGTGTATAAAACCTAACATTGCACAATCTGTAAGCTGCTCCTTATTGAGCCCCAGTTCAACGCCTATAATTATATTCATCATCGCCGTATTTACAGAATGATAGTATAAATAATCTTCCTCACTTTTAACCGTTGAAATCCCTATGAAACTCTGAGAGTCATTCTTTGAAAGTTCTACCAGGTCTCTTATCATCCTGATGCCCTGATTAAGCTGGACTGGACTCCCCTTCCCTCTCAGGAATTCAAAATAACTTTTTACAAACTGCACTGACCTTGCATAAACTACCATACTATATTTTTTTCTATCTATCTTGACATCCTCCACCTCTGCAGCCTCCATACCCGATAAGAGCTCTTTTATCTTCTTATATTTTGACATCTTGATTGAGACTAATTTGTGGGATTGCGAACCTTCTTCTGATATCTCATCCTTTACATTTTTTGAGAATATAAAGAGAAAGTTCTTCAGTTCCTCAACGGTGACCGGCTTTTCAACTACAAATCCACCCAGATCCCTCGCCTTCATCTCCTCAGATACGAATTTTAGATTCTCAATGGTGGAGATATCCAGTTTGATAAAGCCATTGTTCAGATATACCACACTCTCACTCAAAATGAGATTTAATGAGCCGTCTTTATTTATTATAAAATTTATAATGTCCCTTAATTGTGTAAGCGGTTTTTCAAATATAGCGTTATCAGGGTCATGAATCTTCACAGTTCTGATAAGCATATAGAGCAGTGTCAGAAGTTGTTTGCCATATTGCTGAATCTTTGCATCAGCCTCTTTGGGTCCCTGCCCCTGTTTCTGTGGGGGGGTGGAGAACTGTTTTGGGTCAATATAATCTGCCATCTATCTCCCCTGAAGTCTTTTCTTAATTAAATCAGCTGCAACAGCGATCTCCTTCCTGATTGTATCACTTGAGTTCTCGTTCTGCTGTTCTTTTATCAGATATTGATAAGTTATAACAGAAGGAGAGCTGCTCAACGCCTTTATTGCCATCCTCTTCTTCTCCTCAACCTTCCCTTTTGTAAATAATGTACCCCTTTCATTGAATATTGAATCAAAGAAGATCTCCACCTGAGGTAGTTCAATCAGGTCTGCAAGTTTTGAAAGGAGCACCAATCTCTGTGCTTCATCAATCTTAAACTCATCATCAAGGAGCATCTTGAGGATGATATTTGCCTGTGAATCCTCATTTAAGAGATGTATGACTTTAAGAACTATATCTTTCCCGGTGGACTTATTTGCATCAAGGTATTGTAAAATCTCCTTCTCTGCCCTCTCAGTCCCCTCGGAGGCTATGACCTCCAAAGATTTAATGACGATCTGTGGAACCTGTGAATTTAAGAGAGGTTTGACGGCTTCAAATCTGCCCTCAAAGTTGATATCTTTGATTACATCAAGTGCGGCTGTAACGAGGTTCAACTTCTTTGAATTCAGAAGATCTATCCAGATGGTCTCAAAGTGCGGTCTTGGATTCTTTAAGATATCAAGGATAAGATTTATATTCTCCTGAATCTCTATCTGTTCAATGTATTTTGGTATTTTTGTATATGTGTTCTCATTAAATTGGTCTAAAACTATCTTTAAGGCTCCTATATTATCCACCCTTTTTGTCCTCAGGATTTGAAATACCCTCTCAGTACGAATATCGGCATTGATCTCCTGTTGCAATCTGAGTCTGAGTTGTAATATCCTGTCACGGATACTTTGAGGTAGAGTCATATTGATTGATTCTTTCTCAATCTCTAAGAAGAAGTCCGAAAGCTTTGAGATGTCATCAAGCAGCAGGATGTAATCAAGGATGAGCGTGTAGTTCTCAAGGATATCCTGAAATTCAATGTCGTTTATATCAGATTTCAGGATTGCAAGAAGTATCTTCTTTATTCTGTTTATTCTTGTAAATTCATTCTCACTAAGAAAAAATTCCTGTATTATCTCTTTGTCCTCCTCCGACACCAGTTCGGGCTTCTTCTTAAGTCCTTTAATTTGCTGCACCGATTCAAGTTCCATCCCTATGTCTGCGGCAGATAACCTTGCAAATCCTATAGCCTCATTTGATGTAGAGGATAATTTTTGCTCAAGAAAATTTACTATGGTCTCCATCTCAACCTTCTCTGTCTCGTTCTCTGTAGAATCAGAATCCGCAAGAAAGACCCCACCTTCTATAACTGTGAGTTCAATATTTTCAAGATTTGCGAGCCAGAGTTGTGAGACGGTATCTTCTGCCTGCTTTGAGACCTGAGACAGTCCGGAGACAATCAATAGGAATTGTAAAAACTCGTTCAGTGTCAGCCCCTGCTTGAAGGTAATTCTCCTGACCCCATCCCTGAAAAATCTGTAAGATATATTGCTATACTGATCAGTGTCTTTATATACCTCGGCATTTAAAAATTTGAATGAAAACGGTTCTACTTTTATAACAAGTGTCCCGTTCTGTTGTAAAAATTTTTCAAGCAATCTATAGGCGGGCTCTACAAATTCGGCAAATCTATCCTTATTATGCTTATAAATTGCGATGGTTTTAATGGATTTTACAATGTTGTGGAATATCTCTTCAACGAGAGGTATCCTCCTATCGTCTTCACTGCTCCTGTCAGTCTTTGTCTCTAAATCTCTTTTTTTAATCTCATCATTCATAAGAGAACCTTTTTGTAGTATATATCACAGCGTAAAGATAATTTCAAATTTTTGGCAGATAAAAACATGACCTATAAATTCTGAATAGGTTCCTAAGAGGTGATGGAAGAAGATAACAGGCTTGTATTTATTTATTTGTTAAGGAGTTGTGAAAAAGTTTGGTATTGACATTGTTTGTTTGAATAATTATTATTTATCACAGTATCTTTCAGAAAGGAGAGATAAATACTTATGGAACCCAAAATATATTTTGATAATAACGCCACAACACCGATCAGGAGAGAGGTGTATGAGAAGATGATTCCATATCTAACAGAGCACTTCGGGAATCCGAGCTCTGTCCACTGGGCTGGAAGAACCGTTGATAATGCCATTGAAGAGGCTCGTGGGTATGTAGCAAAACTAATTAATGCATCTGATAAAGATATTGTCTTTACAGCAGGTGGTTCTGAATCTGACAATCACGCGATCAAAGGGGTATTCTTTGCCAATAAGCAGAAGGGGAGACATATAATTACAACAAAGGTAGAACATCCCGCAGTCCTTGAGACAGTTAAGGATTTGAAGAAGTTTGGTGCCGATATAACATTTTTAGATGTGGATGAATATGGTGAATTGAATCTCTCTGAGCTTGAAAAATCTATAAGACCCGATACAATCCTTGTAACTGTTATGTATGCCAATAATGAGACCGGCGTAATCTTCCCCATCAAAGAGATTGTAAGGATTGTAAAGAGGAAGAATCCAGATACTATTGTTCATACCGATGCAGTTCAGGCAGCCGGTAAAGAGAAGATTGATGTAATAGACCTTGGAGTAGATCTACTCTCCATCTCCGGACACAAATTATATGCACCAAAGGGGGTCGGTGCTCTTTATATAAAGAGGGGGCTCAGAATTGAGAGGCTTATCTCTGGCGGACATCAGGAGCGAAACAGGAGGGCGGGGACTGAGAATGTAGCATCAATAGTTGCCTTTGGTGAGGCGGCGAGGCTTGCAGCCAATGAGATTGATGAGGAGAAGAGGAGACTCTCATATTTAAGAGATAAACTGGAGAATGCAATTCTTGAAAAGATTCCTTATGTAAAACTCAATGGACATAAAGAGCATAGACTCTGCAATACAACAAATCTGTCATTTAAATATATTGAGGGAGAAGGTATCTTATTATCACTTGATATGGTTGGGATTGCGGCTTCATCGGGTTCAGCCTGCACCAGCGGCTCCCTTGACCCATCCCATGTCCTTCTGGCAATGGGTCTGGACCACGAGACTGCACACGGCTCTGTTAGAATCTCGCTCGGTAGATTCAATACGGAGGAAGAGGTTGATTATATGATAAAGGAATTACCACCTATAATTGAAAGATTGAGAAAGATGTCTCCACTGTATAATAGAAGGCCTGATGAACCAGAGCCTTTTAAGGTAGAGGCCTGCCATAACCATGACCATGGGGAGGAATAATGCCAAACCAGAAGTGCACAAGAAGTTCCCAGAGAAAAGTTAAATGCGTAAAATGTCTCTCTCTGGTTGATGAACTACTCAAACAGGGAGATATCAGCGAGGATGAGGCAGAGAGATTAAAGAGAATAAAGAAGACACTTGAGAAGGGGAATGTCATTAGTGAATCTCAGGTAAAATATATATATGGCCTGTGGGAACGATATCAATAAAGTTTCATAACTGGAATAAATTTTGTATCTTTCTGTTTTATATTTGTGATGAGAGTGAGTAAGAAGAGAGAGATTATTAAGGCAGAATTTCTAAAATACTTAAAGGATGTGTATAATCTATCACTGTACCTGACCCGCAATACAGATGAAGCGGAAGACCTCACACAGGAGACATTTATGCGGGCACTTGAATATATAGACTCCTACACCCCAAATACAAATGCCAAGGCATATCTCTTTAGAATAGCCACCAGTATATTTTACAATAATCTGAGCAAGAACAATACAGAACAGAGCCGAATTGAGTTCAGGGGATTCTGTGAAGATGATGGCTCGGAGGTGATAGGGCGAGACCTCTCACAGGTTGAGGATGAAGAGGAGAAGTTTATTAAGGAGTATTCTTCCCGCGAGATAGAGAGACTCCTTCTAAATTTATCCTTTGAACATAGAACCATTCTAATGCTTGCTGATATTGAGGAGTTCTCTTATGAAGAGATATCCCGAATACTCAATATACCTATAGGTACTGTTATGAGCAGACTCAACAGAGCCAGAAGTGCCTTTAAGAAGGAGCTCTTAAGACGGCTGGAGATAATAGAGAAGGAATCAAATGGTGAAATGGTGTTAAAAATTGATTCTTTAAAGGATCGGGTGAATAACTGATGGACTGTAGAGAGGTCAGAAATCTTACTACCTTTTATGTGGACGGACAGCTTGGTCCTGAAGAGAACAGAGAGATGGTAGAGCATATCTCAAGGTGTGAACCCTGTTATTTTTATGTAAGGCATGAAAGGTTTGCCAAGAGATTACTCAAACAACAGTTTGTATTGAGAGAGCCCCCCCTCAATCTAATGTCAAATATATATCAGAAATACTCTGAGAGGAGAGATATCATCCCCATCCTTCTCAAATTTGCACCTGCTCTAATTCTTATAGTAATCCTTGCCCTTGCACTAATATACAAAATAAATGAGCAGAGATTTGACAATAAGATATTCAGAAATATTACCAATCCACCACTCAGCGCATCTGTAACCGATATCAACAAGTTTTTTTCAATATTTAAGAATTCATCAGGTAAGATTCAGCTAAACAGGAACAATACCCCAAATATCAGATTCGTAGGTCTAAGATATAATAGGTTTGACGATATGGATGCCGCTCACATATTTTACAAGCACAAAGGTAAAGATATCTCGGTCTTTACAATAAATGGCTCCATTAATAATAAGGCATACTTTAGTTCATTTAAACCTTTTAAGGGGAATTCATTTATCCTTCAGAGAGAGGGAAAGAATCTTCTAATCTCAAGTGATAATGATATTACCTATGCGGTTGCGGGCGATGCCAATGAAGATGAACTCTATGAGATTCTCTCAAGCCTTAGATGAAGAATATCGCCGTCATAACTGATTTTGGAGATTCACATTATGCCGGTATAATAAAGGGGGTAATCTCTTCAATAGATGAAAATATTAAGATTATTGATATTACTCATCATATAAGTCCACAGAATATAATTGAGGCGGCATTTATTCTGAAAGAATCAATGTTTTATTTTAAAGGAGATACAGTATTTCTTGTGGTTGTGGACCCATCTGTTGGCTCAAAGAGGCGAGGGATAGTAGTTAAATATAGGGATATGTATTTTGTGGGACCAGATAATGGCGTATTTGAATATGTTTTTAAGAGAGGGGATTATCATCTTTATGAAATAATTAGACCCGACTTCTTTACAGAAAATATTTCAAATACATTTCATGGTCGTGACATATTTGCCCCACTTGCTGCATACATTGCAGCCGAAAAAGACACTGGCGATATAATTAAAGAGGCACAGGACCCGGTCAGACTCTCTATTCCAGAGCCCGAGATTCAGGAAAAGACTATCATCGGAGGGATACTCTATATAGATAGCTTTGGAAATCTCATCACAAATATACCTGCTGATATGATAAAAGATAAGAGATGCTCCATTAAGATTAAGAATAGAAGGCTTGGAAGAATAAGAAACACATATAGTGATGTCCCTGTGGGCTTCCCTGTTGCCCTGATAGGTTCATCAGGGATGGTTGAGATAGCGGTACATTCAGGCTCTGCTGAGAGGTGGTTTAATATCAAGAGGGATAGAATTAAGAATATCAAGATCTCAATCAATATTCATAAGAGGTAGAACTTTATTACAAAATTGACTAAAATTGATATCACAATTATGTAACCAGGTAAGTAAGCATGACTGATGAAATATCATTTTTTAGAAAAATTGGGTTATGAGGGTGTAAAAATCACACCGAACCTGTATGGTGTAATATTCATTATATCGCCTGACACTTCTGTCCAGAATAATCTGATTAGAGAAGTTAAGCCCTGATTCTGCATAGCCACAACCAAAATACTTGTAAAACCTTCT
>JBMFOP010000066.1:0-17704 GCA_049969675.1 Myxococcota bacterium
TCTATCTATAGAGGGCGCTTTCCGCGCCCTTTTTTATTTATTCTCAGTTTTAACATCCCTAAAATTAAGTAATAGGTATTTTATCACATCAATTGTTAGAACAATAACTAATCAAGAATTATCCCCAATAACTATTGAATAACGCAAAAATAATGTCCTGTTTAAGGCATAGAAAATTAGCAAAAGAACAAAGGAGATTTTGCTTCTGCTGAACAGCACAACTACATCTTCTGGCACTATTTGAATTACTTTAACTGATTAATAAAAGACCACAAATGTGATGCATTATCCTGATGGATGCAGAAATAAAGTCTTATGCGATTTCTTTCTATAGAGATGCACAACTTCGCTATTATTGAAACCTTCATTTAAGAGTGAGTTTGTTGAAATAGGACTGGCGTTGTCCCTCGTGGGGAATGTGTTTGGCTGGTAACAGGAGAGATAAGCAATCCACTTTCGTCTATGAAGACTATAGAGACTTTAACCCTCGCTGCTTTTTTATTACATATCCATTTTTCTTTTATCCATCGCCTGATCTCTTTTTCGTCACGCCCTTTGGCTATCAATTGGGGTTTGGGGGAGTTGCTTTCAAAATTCCTGAACAGGCAATTTATTTCTTGAATAAAATTTGGTAATCTGTTAAATAGGTTGCGTTTATAAGGAGGTTGTATTATGTTGAGAAATTTTGTGGTCTTTATGGCTATTTTATCAATGATGGCTGGATGTATAAAAGAGGTCCCTAATCCAAAGTTTTCAAGTTCGGGGAATAAGGAGATAAGGATGTTTATTGATTCTATTGTAAATGAACTTGCACCCATTGAGAAGGAACTCAATAGCACACAATATGCAGCGTGGGATAGTGGGAATGATGCCGATTATAAAAAGGCGGCTGAACTTGAAACAATGTATAGACTTAAACTCTCTGATAGAGAGAAGTTTGCCAAACTAAAAGAGTATAGGCAGCATAATATTAAAGACCCGACCCTCAGACGAGAGGTGGAGGTGCTATATCTGATGTTTTTAGAGAATCAGCTGGATAGGGATATTATTGAGGAGCTTGTAAAGAGGTCAAGTGAGATAGAGAAGAAGTTTAATACATTCAGGGCAAAGATTGATGAGAAAGAGGTCTCAATGAATGATATAAAGGATATCCTGAAGACATCAAAGGACAGGAAGTTGAGAGAGAAGGCATATCTTGCTCAGAAATCCATAGGGAAGGAGATCGGCAAAGAGATTGTAGATCTTATGAAGATAAGAAATTATGCAGCAAATAAAGTAGGATTTAAGGATTTCTATGAATACAGGCTGGCGATTCAGGAGCTTGATAGAGATTATGTCCTCAATCTCTTTGACAATCTTGTAAAACTTACAGAAGAGCCTTACAGGGTGGTTAAAAAAGAGATTGATGAAATTGTGGCACAAAATCTGGGAATAAAACCAGATGAGATAATGCCCTTTGACTACTTTGATCCGTTTTTTCAGGAGGCTCCAGAGTTCGCTGAATTGAATCTGGACAATTATTTCAAAAAATTGGACCTTGTAAAGGTTGCTACTGATTTCTATAAAGGTCTGGGGATGGACCCGGTTGATATTCTAAGCAGGAGCTCTTTATATGAGAAACCCAGAAAGAATCCTCACGCATTTGAAATGAGTGTTGATAGAATGAATGATATAAGGATTCTCTGTAATCTAAAAAATGATTATGAGTGGATGACCACGCTTATTCACGAGCTCGGGCACGCATTATACGATAAATATACTGTAAAGGACCTGCCGTGGCTTTTGAGGGGTCCGGCATCCAGCTTTACGACTGAGGGAATTGCACAGATGTTTGAGAGGGCAGTAAGCAAAGATGGATTTTTGAAAAAATATGTGGGTATGTCAGAGGAAGAGAGGGCGAAATTTAGATATCTGTTTGATAAACAGCTTAAATTCAGGCAGCTTGTCTTTTTAAGATGGAGTGCTGTAATGGTCAATTTTGAGGCTCAGGCATATGCAAATCCCGAGCAGAATTTAAATAAACTCTGGTGGGACCTTGTGGAGAAATATCAGCACATAAAGAGGATACCCAATAGGGATGAGCCCGATTATGCAGCAAAGATTCATATAGCTACAGTTCCGGTATATTACCACAATTATATAATTGGAGAGCTCTATGGTTCCCAGCTACTATTTGCCATATCAAAACATCTGAATAAAAAGGATAAACTCTCAGATGTGAAGGTGGAGGAGGTAAATAAGATTGATTTTATTGATTCAACTGCTATTGGTGATTATCTGATAATGAAGGTCTTTGCACCCGGTGCGAGTCTCAACTGGAAGGAGTTTGTAAAATATACTACGGGTGAGGAACTCTCGCCTGAATATTTTGCAAAGCAGTTCTTTTAATTTATATTGAAGGGTTATTCAATAATCTCAATCATTATAGTCTGCACAGGCTGAGGAATCCCTTTTGCCTCAACAATATCTCCCTGTTTGAATTTTACCCTTCCCTGAATTGCCTGTGGATTCTTTTCAAGCTGGCTCTTGACAAGTTGAAATGAGTATTCTGACAATAAAATAAATCCACCGGGCGCGGCAGCACAGAGGCGGGAGGCAAGATTTACATTGTGTCCGAGTAC
Organism: Myxococcota bacterium; assembly: GCA_049969675.1. Taxonomy (GTDB): domain Bacteria; phylum Myxococcota; class SpSt-1050; order SpSt-1050; family SpSt-1050; genus SpSt-1050. Next base: position 2,622 of record JBMFOP010000066.1, read on the forward strand.
AGTATAATTTGTCAATTGTTCGGAGCCTATGTTTCCGACCACCATAATACCCGAATTTATTCCTATCCCGACCTTTGGTTGGGGTTTCCCTTCCTCTCCCCATTTTTTCAGTAATATGTTATGTGCCCTCTGCATATTGATTGCACAATTAACAGCCCTTAATGCGTGGTCTTCATAGGGGATTGGTGCACCGAATAATGCCATTACCTCATCGCCCACGATCTTGTCTACCATTGCATCAGAATCTATGACAGTCTTTATCATTACTGATAAGAATTCGTCAATTATCTCTTTAACCTGCTCTGGTTCAAGTCCTGAGGACATAGAGGTAAATCCCCTCAAATCAGCGAATAGAACAGAGAGTTCATACTTTTTAGGCTTGAAGACATCTACGCCCTGAGAGGTAATCTGGTCAATTACCTTTGGGGATACATATTTCTTAAAAGATTGCTCAATCATCTTGAGTTTGCTGATGTCCTCTACCATTATCTGCGCACCATCTTTTAAAACTGTGGCGGTGATTTTGATAAATCTTTCTTTGTTGTTTTGTGGGTGTATATATCTGGTCTCAATTTCATAGGGCCGCTGAAATCTTACTGCATTTGTAAGATACTCAACAAGCCTGCTCCCATTCAGGCCAGGTGCACTAATTGTAGAGATATGTGTCCCTACCATATCGTTTCGGCTCTTATGAAGATGATTCTCCGCCGCAGAATTCATATAGGTAATTTTAAAGTTCGCATCTGTCTGTATTACAATGTTAGTAAGCCCGAATATTGTTCTGGGAGAGGTTGAGGTAATGTTTGCCTCTTTTATCCTCTGTAATTCCTTTTCTAATTCTGCTATTCTTCTTTTATAGAGCTCTAATTCTTCTCTGTATGAGTTTTCATCCATAGAATTTTCCTATACTACAATAAATGGATAAAGTAAAATTATTTTCTAAGCAGCACATATATCGCACCTGTCCCACCATCCTTTGGTTTGGCAGAGCAGAATGCAAGTATGTGTCTCCCCGTAGCCTTACTTGAAAGCCAGCCTACAAGAGCCTCCTTCAAAACTGGTATGTAATCCCTTGAATGCATCCCTCTACCATGGACGATCAGAACGCACCCCAGTCCGGTTCTTCGTGATCGCTCAATAAAGTTTTTGACCAATATCTTTGCCTCATCTTTAGTCTTTCCATGCAAATCCAGAAAGTCCTGATAGGCTATCTCCCCTCTCTTCAACTTTTTTAAGACATTTGGGTCATAATCCTTTATATTATACCCTTCAATATACTCTACTGTGTCATTAATCCAGAATTTTATATCTCTGTCAATAAGCCTATGCATAATCTCTTCATCTTCACTATACATATCAGGGGGCTTTGGTTCTCTTTTTCTGGGAATCTTGTTTGGATAGTGGAGTCTTTTAACCCCTTCCATCTCTTTTTTGAAGAGCTCCTCTTCAGTCAATTCTATGCTCCCTTCAGATTTTGAAAGTGGCTCTTCCTCCTCCTGTTTCTCTTCCTGCTTAATTAGTTCTATTTTAATTCTTTCAAGTTTCTTCTTAAAATCATCCATATCAGTCCAGATATTTGAAAGAGACCTTAACCCTTGCCCTATATGCAACAACTTTATTATTCTCAATCTTCATATCAAGGGCAGTTACCTCCGCAATCCTTAATTCTTTGAGGGATTTGCCAGCTTTTTCAACAGCGTTCTTTGCAGCATCTTCCCACGACTTGCTTGAAGTCCCTACCAGTTCAATAATCTTGTAAGTTGAATCTTTCATAATAACCTCCTGAATTTGCATTATATAATATCAGGTTGGATGCAATTAGTAAAGGTAAAAGGATACTCAAAAACCTTTTTTACAATATATAACAAAATCTTAGATTCTTTAATCGTAACTTCTACGCAAGATACTAAGAAGATTTTCAAGGCTTTTGGTTTCGGCAATGCCAAATTAGGTCAGTTCAAAAAATCTCCAGCGCTATTGTGAATTTAAAAGCCTCCTTCTTGCGCCTCTATGACAGGGTTCCATAATGGCGCAGTGGCTTTACTGCATTGGCACACTGATGGCATTTGACAGTCCTATAGTTGACAGAGTTAGATGCCCTGGCGTCAAAGATGTTAAGATATCTCACTATGCTTTTGTTGTAAAAGTGTGCTTCCCTTATAGCCTTTTTTATATCTGTGGAGTGAAATGAAAAAATTTTTAATTATTTCTGTCTCAACCCGATTCAATCTGGCTCACATTGTCACCTCTATCTGGTTCTCGTCAGGACTTAATCACCTGAGTATCCCAATATAATTTTTATAAAAAAATTTTTATATGGCGAACTAAAATCTGGCATATAATTTGATGGTAAAATGAAGATTTTCTATTTTTTAAGAAAGGAGTGTTCTTATGAAGAGATTATTTTTATGCCTTGCAATTTTATTAATGGTGGTTTCCTGTGGTGTAGAGGATGAGACCCCGCAGGATAGTTCCCAATCCAGAGATGTGGGAGTCTTAAGGCCAAATTGTAGTAGACTTGCAGATGAGTACGACAGGTGCATTTTAAGTATGTGTAAAGAAATTGACTATCCCTGTATTTTATGTAACTGCATAAAAGCACATGGCGATGAGTGTAAATTTAGTGCTCATAAAGATCTGGATAATTGCTCTGAGAGTGAAGATGAGGAGGCTGAGTATATGCTTGATAATGTTATATGTAGTGAATATTTAGAAGGGTTTGAAGAGTTGTGCCCCCCTCCTAAGACAGATAATTGTAAAATTGAAAGAGATAATTGTTTTACTGACAATAATGAAAAAGGTATTTGTGTTAAATATGACAATAACAAAATTAAATGTGAAAAGTTATGTACAGATATTGGATATTCATATCAATGTTCAGCGGATGAGAGCTGCTATCCAGTTGATAAATTTTCGTTGTGTCTCGGCTCTGGCGGTCAGGGAGAGGGAAGGGGGTGCCAATATGTAAATGATTGTATTGGTGGCAATGTATGTCTTCAGGTGGAAGGTGGTTCGTTTAGTTGCTATAAGGTCTGTAAAAGTAATATGGAATGTGATTCAAGTAAGAGTTGTGTTGATACAGGTATGGGCTATAGTGTTTGCACAAATTGAAAACAGACTTACATTATTATTCATAAGGGTCCATATGCGGACCCTCTTTTTGTTTTAAACCTTAACTTTGCAAACTAAAGAGTTGTCAGGAATTTTGTGTCTGAGTTTGGTAGTAAAATTATAGGCAGTATTGGATTCTAATAGTTTCTTGTAATCCCTATTCCGGTTGAGATAGAGTAGCTTGATATCTCTCCAATTCCTTCATCAGAACCCAATTGAGGTATTGCATAGGTATAGTGTATAAAGAAATCTATTCGGGTCTCTCTTGCGATCCAGTATGAAGACCCTGAGGAGAACATCCAGCTGGTTAGAGGATTTGCAGAAAATACAGATATCCCATTTACATTTGTCTCGGGGATAACTCCTTCATATTCAGGGAATAGCTGCCTCTTTACTCCATTCTTCTTTAGATATGTGGGAACAAATCTTATTCCACCTCTTAAGGTCAATTTATTTGAGGCAAAATATTCGGCGCCCAATGCAAATTCCTGAGTATCTTTAAGATCATTCTCTTTTATGATATCCATATCCATCAATATCCCCGGGACTCCATTCTTAAAGTCAACCTTCTGATATGTCTGGGACCAGAGGGAGACATAATAATCAAAATATAGTTTCAATCTATCAATAGGCTTTATGGTGATTCCAGTCCCGAATCTCAATGGAAGCTTTAAGTTAGTTGTAACTTTATCTTCTACATCATAATAAATACCTCTATCATAATCCTGATTGATGTTATCCGTATTAAAATCTTTGAACATAGATAGCATCTCTTCATTATATCTATCTATTGGATTCTTTCCACTATCAGGTTCTCCGGTTGTTCTATAGATGTTCCCTTTAGAATCAAGAGTAATTCGGTTGAGTGGTCCCTGCCTGAATGAATGTATAGTAGAGATTGAGACCTGATTGTAAGGGGTCTTCAATAGGAGTCCGAGTTTGAAGTTTTCATTAAATTTAAAGATTGTCCCAAAGATAAAGCCAGTCCCAAAGGAGAGTGCCTGATATGGATATTGATTGACTATCAGGTAGTTGTCATCTTGATTTAAGGATGTGAATCTCTTGTAATTTGAACCCATAGTCAAGCCTATGTTGAATACAGGTCCCATTCCTATTGCTATGTTCCTGTAGATCTCCATTGAAAATACAAGAGGGAGTCCGAGGGAGAATGTGCTTATTAGATATTCTGCATCTATATGAAATCTCTCACCTCCCTTTTCAAAGTCCATACTCTTTGAAAGCCCTCCACCGCCTCCTGTGGTGGAGATTAATCCTCCTGAAATTGCAATCTTTCTAATATAATCCCTTGAATCCGAGATATCTCTCTTAAATGAAAAGAATAGGACGGGGGCACTGATTGGTTTTACCTCATCAGCCTTTGGAATCCTCTCAGGCTCAAGTTTATATTGCGTGAGCATAGTGTCGTGACCGGATGGGAAGAATGGCATTGTATTTTTTGGACCATATTCAGAGCCAAAGTAGATATATGAAAATTTAAACTCAGCCGAGAGCTTCAGATTCTCCTCCTGAAAGACAAAACCAGCGGGTTGCCAGAAGAGCCCCGAGACCTCCCCACCTTCACCAATCCAGCAGTTTGACATACCGTTTGAACGAATACCGATGCCGGTAGATTCTATACCAGACGCAAAAAGTAATATGGGATTGAGTGTAAAGAAAAGTAATATATGGAGCCTAAATTCCAACCTAAATTACTCCTTTTGATACAGTTTCAGATGAATCTCAATATCTTTTATATCCTGTGTGAGCTTTATAGGAGTCTTCCCGTAATCACCGTAGTAGTCAACTCCTTCCTTTGGAATAGGTATGGCTGCCCCATCCATTTTGAGCACTGCCATTATATAGACTTCGGTATCTTTCTCAAGATTAGTAAATCTAAATCCAAAGGGAAATTTCTTTGGCTTGATAGTAAAGTAACAGCTCGGCATCCCCGGAGGTGGCTTTGTTGTTATTGCAACGCTCAATCTCGCCGTATCTAAAATTTGACCATCGTAGTATATCATCCCCTCTGCCATAACTACATTCTCGGTGATCTCTGTGCAACTGTATTCATAGTATTTCTGATTTTCAGAGGTGTCAGAGGTAGTAATATCTGCTGATGAATCCTTCTCCCAGTTTGTATGTATATCCCACAGGCTTAAATCTGCCTGGCTAAAACAACCTGTAATAACAAATGCTATAAAAATTAAAAGATAATGTTTCATAATGGGTTATGCTAAACATTAATTTTGCAACTATGTCAATAAAAATTGAGTTAAACACTTAATTGCCTCCTCATTTATATTATTGATTTTTGCACCGGTCCTCAGCGTTAGAAAGTGATACGGGTCACTTGTAAAAATTATAACTTTATGTAATAATACTTTTAATTTGAAGGAGGTAACTTATGAGAGGTGTCAATCTTTGTGTGTTGGGCCTATTGGTTTTATTCCTAACTCTATCCTGTTCTACAACTATTGATTCTACAAACCCGTTTGACCCGGAGGCGCCGGCGACTCTTAAAATGAAGGGCGAGATAAAGGGGAAGATAAGTCCAGAAGAACCATCTGACCTTGAAAATTATCAATTTACCGTGAGCCTTAAGAATACATCATATAATGCCGCAGTGGAGAGAGATGGCTTATTTGTGATCAAGGATATCCCATCTGGTACTTATAGCCTGCGTATATTTTCAAGTAGAAATGCATATAAAGATGTAGAAGAGGGACCTTATGAGATAGGTATAGGGAGTAAATTGGATATCGGAATTATAAACATCCCGTTAAAGAAGGGTCGTCTGAGAGGGTTTGTTACTGCACAGAATAGATATTCTCAAAAGAGTGTTGGTGTAAGCGGTGTAAATGTCTTTTTGCTTGGTGGGATGTCAACCAGGAAAGAGGGTATAGTTATGCTTACGCAGGGGGATAGTTGTAATGATGATAGGGTGAAAAAAAGTTTTTATAGTACAACGAGTAGCGGAGATGGTTCATTCTATTTTCAAGATGTAGTTGTGGGAACATATAGAGTAAATCCTGTTGATAGTCTTCTTGGAATTGGCTACTCTTCGGAGGTTGAGGTAAAGGAGAATAATGAGACCGATGTAGGGGAGGTAAGACTTGCCGGACCCTCTGCCATCCTGCATATTGAAGATCCAGATATTACCAATCAGGTAATCAATGTAACAAACAAAAATACTGTCAGGGCGGTGTATATGACCGGTGATTTTGTAAATGCTGTAAAACTCTCTCTTGACGGAGATGTAAATACTGAAGAATATAAACTTATAGACCAGCAGGCAGGTTCAGAGCTGATTACAGTGCCAGATGTGGATGGAGAGCATATTTTAAGGATGCGATTCAGGGATATTTTTTGCAGAGAGAGTCCGGTCTATGAGACCGTGTTTTATTATGATAGCATAAGTCCCATCCTCAAATCCTTAAATATATTTGACCTCAATGATGGATATATTAACAAATCAAATGTCAGAATTGGTGTTGAAGTGGAAGATAATTATCACAACTTTATAGGTGATTATTCAACCCTGAAGATGAGATATGCTATAATTTCCTCTGATGAGATTACCGGGGAGATCACTCAGGAGAAGTTACTCGCTTACCTGAATAACAGGGTCAATTATGGTATCTTTTCTGCTGAATTTACAGCAGATATAACAGGTGGAGATGGTGAGAAGATATTCGTCGTGCAATTTAAAGACCTGTCGGGGAATGAGAGTGAAGTGTATTTTAAAGAGTTCTTTTATGATACAACAGCCCCATTGTTTAATGTGGAGATCCTCAATTCTGTAAGAATTGGACAGGATGATTTTGTAAATAATCCTTTTGTAAATTTTGTGATAAAACCAAAAGATATAAATGAAATTGCATATATGAAGATATTTAAGGAGAGTGAATCTGAGCCAGCAAATTGGGAAATTTTTAGTGAGAGTAATACACTGATACTTACAAGGGAAGATGGGAAGAAATCTTTTAGTGTAAGATTGAGGGATAAGGCAGGGAATGAGAGTGAGTTAATTAAAAAGGAACTCTATCTGGACTCAACACCTCCAGTTGTAATGAAGATAATCTTAAATAATGGTGATGAGTTTATCAATGACGAGAATATTAATATTGATTTATCTGTTGAGGGTGCGAGCGAGATGATGATTTCGGAGGATAGCAAATTTTCAAATTCAAATTGGGAGCCCTATGTAAGTTCAAAGGTATTTAGTATTGTCAAAAGTGAAGGTGCTCATACAATCTATTTTAAGTTTAGGGATTCAGTTGGAAACATCATCGGTGATACAGTCCCAATCTATAGAAGTATTATTCTGGATAAGACCCCACCAGATAAACCTTTTGATATTTATGTAAATGGGAAACTTTTTAGTGCAACGGAGACAATATTTACCAATTCTGCTGCAATAACATTAAACTGGAGTATGACCGATTATTCTGATGTGGAGAAATATTTTATTAGCATAAAAAAGGAAAATACTGAAATCCTGAATCTCATCACCTCAATAAATCAGATTACGATCCCATCGCTTTCAGATGGAACATATACTGCATATATCCATGCAGTAGATAAGGCTAAAAATATTGGAGAGAACTCTGAAAATATTTTATTTGAGGTGGACACAGTCTCACCTATAATGCCGGGGATTGTGCAGCCGCCATTCTCAAAGGCAAATCTTGAAGAGAAGTATTGTAATAATAATGCAAGTTATCTTGAGGTCTCTATATCTGTTAAGGCTGATGATAAAAATATTGATAGATATGAATTAATGGGCGGTATGGATATCAACACCTGTCATCCAATAAGTGATTTTATTGATGCATCTAATTATCTGATTCTGGATAATGAAGGAGATCCGGTTAAATTAAAAGTATATCCTATTAAGGATTCTACAAATAATATTCAATTACGTGCGCGGGATAAGGCCGGGAATATCAGTAATACAGCATTTATTTATTTTACAGAGGATTCAACTCCTCCGGATAAGGTAAGTTCCCTTATGGGGATGAATGCTGATTCATCTGTCCTGATAAGATGGAACCCCCCTGTGTACAACAATTCTGATATTGCAGGTTATAAGATTTATTACGGCTTTGGTTCATCTATGGATCAACTGAATGGAGATTTTTCAGATAGAGGGGATTCTCCAATAAATGCTGGATTGCCCTGCAATATGGAAAACAATGAATTGATATGTTCATTCTGGTTGACCGGAATCCCCAATAATACACCGTTTTATGTAAATGTATCCGCCTATGACAATACTCAATATCCACAGCCACTTGAAGGGGCAATATATGATAATTCAGTGCGGTTGATGTCTGGAGAGTTATCACCTGATGAAGTAAAAGAGATTACCTTGAATGATATAGGTGCAGAGCCGGGTTCTATGTTTTATGGAATGGATGAAAGAGATGGTATTCTCTACTTTACAACAGGAAATCCCTCAGGTTTCGGAGGTGTATATGCCTTGGATATTTCCCATCCCAATAAGCCAGAGTTAATTAGGTCGAAGAATTTAAAAGAATTTAAGGATATGTTTGGAATAAAGGTATATGGAAATTATGGGTTTATCCCGGGTGGAGAGGCTGGAGTATATATAATCAGGCTCTCTGATTTTAATGTGGTTTCAAATGTAAGATTTAAAAAAGGAGAAAGGGCTGTAACCCTTGATATTAAAGATAAGTATCTCTTTGTAGGGACCAATACGGAAGGTGTTGCAGATGGAAGTCATCTATATATCCTTGATATCTCCAATCCGGAAAATCCACAAATATTATATGAATATAGGTCTTCTCTTCCTGGATTTGGTAAGATTTCGGATATAAAGGTGCAGGGGAATATATTATATCTACTTGATCAATCTCAATATATGATTACCCTTGATATAAGCAATATAAATTCTCCATCCGAAGTAAATCTCTATGATAAAAATACTATCTTCTTAAATGGTCTAAATCTACTTCTGTCTGGAAAGAGAATGTATTTATTGAATTATGGTGAGAGAGAGATTCGGTTCCTAAGGTATAATAGCAACAGCACTAAATATGAAATTATTGGGAGTATGGCACTTTCTGGGTATGGACTTGATATGGATGTAAATGGGCATTATATATATGTTAACACAATGAATGGTGTGAATATCTTTAAGAAGCAATATGGTGATATTCCATTATCTTCAATATATGCAATCAAATTGGATAATAAATACTCTTATGTCACTTCACCTTATTTGAGGAAACCGATGAAAAGTATACTTGCAAGAGGAAATATGCTGTTCGTTACTTATAATGGGGACAATGGGAGAGGCATTAAAATATATAATCTCTCAGTTCCAAGAAGTCCAAAGAGTTTGGATTCAACGGGCTTAAGTATCGGAGGCGGATTTGATGTGGCGTTGTTCAAAGATTATATTTTATTTGCAAATTATTCTTACAAATTCATTATGGCAGAACTATTTGCAAATCATACACCAGAAAGAGAATATATAAATACCTCTAACTTCTTCCCAGAAAAGATTTTCAACAAAGAGGGTATTATATCTGCAAAAGGCTATGACAAAAGTGATGATAAATCAAAAATCTATATTTACAAACCTTCATTCAATGGCATTACAGAGGAACTTATTTATTCTACTGAAACAAATGAAAGGATCATAGATGCGGCATTTAGCTGGCCCTATCTGTATATAGGAGTGGATAAAGAGCATTCTGGGGAGAAGTATGTTATAGATGAGATTCGCATATTAGATTTGAGAGATAAGACTATAAAGAATGTTATCTCTTCAATAGATACCACCAATTGGCCATATTATGTGAAATCTAATTCGCTACTTTTAATTGTAGGAGATACTTTATTTTTTAATAATATTGGGTTTGGCATCATACAATATGATATTACAGATAGGGTAAATCCAGTTCAAAAATATATTTACTACGCCCGCCTCGCATATGAAAAGATGAGTTATTTATCTATTGATGGGCTCTCTTCTTATATATATATAACAGGCTCTTCTTTAATGAAAAATCCAGATAGGTTTATGAAAAAATTTAGATTTTCAAGGGGAAGATTGGATTATGTTGGAGAGATGAATATTGAGAGTAATTTTAATAAACTCATCTTCTCTGGAGGATATATATTTGCTGGTTCTGATACAGGGGATGTATATATATTTGATGACAACCAGAATTTGTCAACTCCAGGATCATTCTCAATATATTCATCAAATTCAAATATTAAAAGTAGCATTGCTCTCAGCGGGAATATCCTCTATTCCACAATTTATATGGGGAATACTTTCATTGTCAAGTTAGAATAGTCTTACTTTCTTAAAAGGGCTGGGTTTTATTTGACTCACTTAATTTTATGTCTTATTAAGACTCTGAAGGGAGAGGGCTATGAAGAAGTATATTTTTATTATTTTTTTAATTTTTGCCTGCTCTCAAAGGGAGATGGATGTGAATATTGTGAATGATTCCTGCGAATTTCTCCAGAATCAGAGAGAATATAAAATTAGATGCAGGAATTCAGAGTTCTCTATCTCAAAAGATGATGTCTCTATCTCCATTTCAAGGGATGGCTCTGTTATATGGCAGACCTTCTCCTATATGTCTGACAACGAATTTAGCCCATTTTCATTCAAAACAGGAGATGGATATATATGTGTATAAAAATTAGTGAGCAGGTGGGCAATTACTATTTCTAAAAGAGATTACGAATCTAAAGATATGATGAAATGACTCCTATTTCCCTCTTTTTAGATAGATGAGAAGCATACTTATAGCGCCCGGGGTGATGCCCGGTATTCTCAACGCCTCTTCAATTGTTTTGGGCTTAAACCTGGACAGCTTCTCTCCTACCTCTCTTGAGATGCCGGGAATCTCTGAGAAGTTCAGTTCTTCGGGCAATCTTATTCGTGAGAGCTCTTTGATCTTCTCTATCTCCTTCTTTTCGCGCTCCAGATAGCCTTCAAATTTGATTATAGTTTCAATTTCATTTTTGATATTTGAAATTATTTTAAGATTCTCTTCACTAAAATACAGAAGAATATTATCAATTTTTACCTCTGGCCTCTTAAGAAATATTGATGCCTTTATCTTTTCGCCGTTGTTCTCAATCCTTAAATCGTTCAAATATACCAGAATCCTCTCAATATCATTCTTCTTCTTCAAAAAGTTTTTATATCTCTCCTCTTTGATAAGTCCTATCTCCCAACCGAGTGGAGTAAGTCTCATATCAGCATTGTCCTCCCGCAGGTGCAATCTGAACTCTGCTCTGGAAGTAAACATCCTGTATGGCTCATCCACACCCTTTGTTACAAGGTCGTCAATCAAAATACCTATATATGCATCAGTGCGGCTAATTACCACGGGCTCTTTATTCTTTACTACCCTTGCGGCATTGATGCCGGCGATAATCCCCTGTGCAGCTGCCTCTTCATAGCCGGAGGTTCCATTTATCTGTCCTGCCATAAATAGATTCTTTATCTTCTTAGACATCAAGGTGGGATAGAGCTCCCTGGGGTCAAAGAAGTCATATTCAATCCCATATCCCGGCCTTATTATGTAAGCCTCTTCAAGACCGGTGATGGAATGCACAATCTCAACCTGAACATCAAATGGAAGAGATGTGGATATTCCGTTCGGATAATATTCTTTTGAATTTAATCCAGTCGGTTCAATAAATATCTGGTGTCTGTTGTGATGAGCAAATTTTACCACCTTGTCTTCAATGGAGGGGCAGTATCTCGGCCCAATAGATTTTATCTTTCCAGTATAGAGAGGAGACCTGTCCAGATTTTTTCTGATAATCTCGTGAGTCTTTTCATTGGTATAAGTTATATAGCATGGTCTCTGCTCAAGAGGTGGTTTTATATTCTCAAATGAGAATGTAGGGGGGGCATTATCACTGAACTGTCTTTCAAGTATATCAAAATTGATTGTATCGCCATTTATACGAGGGCAGGTTCCGGTCTTTAGTCTCTTAATTGTAAGACCATACTTTTTCAGGTTCTCAGAGAGTGAGGAATTAGGTTCTCCGAGTCTTCCCCCCGGATGATGATTGAGCCCGATATGTATTAAGCCATTTAAGAATGTCCCATTTGTAAGAATGACTGCCTTTGAATATATCCTTCCAGATGACTTCGTTATTACACCCCGTACTGATTCAGAATCAACTATAATATCAACAACCTCATCCATAAATACAGAGAGATTTTCAGTATTCATCACTACCGATTTCATATACTCCTTATACCGGTACATATCTGATTGCGCCCTTGTAGCCCTTGCAGCAGGTCCTTTGGATGTATTGAGTCTTCTAAATTGAATTCCGGTGAAATCGGCTGCTCTTCCCATCTCCCCACCAAGGGCATCAATCTCTCTGACGAGATGTCCTTTTGCCAGTCCCCCAATAGCCGGATTACAGGACATCTGTCCAATTGTATCAACATTGAGGGTAATTATACAACTTCTCAACCCGAGGCGAGCGGAGGCAAGGGCTGCCTCAATCCCGGCGTGTCCAGCACCAACAACAATTATCTCAAAATCTTCCATAAAATGCTTTTGTTGATATAAAAATGATTACCTCTTCTTAGGAATTTTCAGGATATTGCCAGGATATATCTTGTCCCCATGTTCCAATCCGTTCATCTCCATTAATTCATTTAAATTGATATTATGTTTTCTGGCAATATCATAAGGGTTATCACCTTCCTCAACAATATATTCATTAGAGCTGATAGATATCTTTTTTGATTTAGATTTTCTCTTCCTGTTTGCCTTTGCAATCTTCTTGTCATATCTCTTCTCGAGTTCCTCATCTAAAATATAGAGGGTTGGAATGATAAGTTTTGTCCCCTTAAAAAGAGTTGATTCTGCTTTAATCTGTGTATTGAATGCAATTATTGCTTCAACTGATGTCCCTTCCTTCTTTGCAAACTCCTTTAAAGATATTGTCTTGGAAATTATTACTTCTCGTTTTTCAATCCGCTTTTCAGGTGGAATAGATTTAAAATTTTGTAAGAAAATCTCCTTTGTCCCCTTTGGTATCCTTATAGTGTAGTTTGAGTCTGGGGGTGTAATCCCCCTTCTTATTGCTGGGTTGAGCATCCAGATAGAATAGTAGTCAGTAAGAGAGGCATTGGCAATAATTCTTAAATCTGTTGCCGGTGGCACATTAACTTCATCGTATTCAAATTCAACCTGATATTCTAAATCAGTAAAACCATACTTTTCTGGATTTGTAGTAATAAGTGCAGCCGCCATAAGTTTTGGGACATACTGTCTTGTCTCCCTTTTAATAAATCTCCTGTCCGAAATCTCCCAGAAATCATTTGTCTTTGCCTTAGAAATAGCCCGCAATATCCTCCCTTCACCTGCATTATATCCCGCCCACGCCAGCCACCACGAACCAAAGTATTTGTACAGGTTTTTCAGATATGCCATCGCTGCATAAGTAGATTTGATAGGGTCTCTACGCTCGTCAACCCAATAGTCTATCCTTAATCCATACTTCTTTCCTGTTGAAGGCATAAATTGCCATATACCTGCCGCACCACTTCTACTCAGTGCAAATGGTGAGAATCCACTCTCAATCATTGCAAGGTATATGGTGTCCTGTGGGAGCTTGCTCTCTATTATTATATTTGCCAATAGCCCTCTGTATTTCCTTGATCGCTCAAGCCACCTGTGGAATATCTTCCTGCCTTTGCCTGTAAAATATTTTATAAATTGGGCGACATCCTCATTGTAGATTACCGGTATATCAAAGCCTTCACTGGATTTCTTAGGCGCCTCATAATAAAAGAATGGAGGGGTATCAGCATATCCCATTCTCCCTTTGTCTATATAATAAGTTGAGAAGACCTTCTGGCTATTATATTGAAGATTTAATCTCTCTCGATCTATCTGATGTTCAAGGTGTTCATAATTCTTAAAATTTGGTTCATTGACTTTTATGGATTCAAAAAAGCTCTCAAAATCTGTGAGAAAAGAGGTATCAGGAAGTTCCTCATCCTGTGAATATACCATAGATGAGATAAAGAAGAAAATCAATACCGATATGAAAAGTACCTTACGCTCCATACCCTGAAAAATATTAAATAAATGATGTTCTGTCAAATTATAAGTATTTTTTTATCTCGTTTATTATATCAAATCTGTCAATGAAGTTTGAGAAATAGTCAATCTTCTCTGTATTTAAGTCAAGGACCGGTGACAATGTATATCTATTTCTCCAACTTTTATAAAGCCTGTTAAGATATTCAATATATCTTTTATCAACTTTTACCTCGTATTCCCTTCCTCTTCTTTGAATTCTATTGATTATACAGGAACTGGAGCAGTGACAATATATCAGGAGTCTTGGCGGATTTATCTTATTTAATGCATCTTCATAGATAGATCTGTATAGATTAAAATCTCTCTTTGAGATGTAGTGTCTATTATAAAGGGCTGTGGCGAATATCTCAGCATCCTCATAAATCGTCCTATCAAGCAATATTAATTCATTGCTCTCTACAATCAGATTATAAAATTGAATCTTCTTTATAAGGAAGAAGAGTTGAGAATGAAATGCCCATCTCTTCATATCAGAATAAAAATCTTTGATATACGGATTCTGGTCCTGTGGTTCCATAAGAGACTTTATCCCGAGTTTTCTATTCAGGAAGTATGCGAGTGATGTCTTGCCACTGCCCATATTTCCGGCAATTGCAATATAGTTTGAACTAACTACCATAGATTGAACAATAATATATAGACGAAAATTGTCAAAGAATAAATTTAATTTTCCTACTCTGCGAATTTTATGAATTTTATTTTTCAGATAAACTCACCACTATCAGTCATTTATGTATAATCGTTTTCCCCCAATATTGCAATAGATAAGCAGATACCTGTAATGATAAAGGCTATGAATGGGACAATAAGGGACATAAAGTCTTTCAAACATATAATAGA
>JBMFOP010000067.1:0-17622 GCA_049969675.1 Myxococcota bacterium
AGATCTTATCGGCTTCAAATAGAGAGCAAACCTTTTGAGTGAATATAGTATTCTGGATGTGCTAATAAACATAAGCTGTAGGTTTTTAATCCACTTAATAGCGCTTGAAAAA
The DNA here is from genome assembly GCA_049969675.1 of Myxococcota bacterium. Lineage (GTDB taxonomy): Bacteria > Myxococcota > SpSt-1050 > SpSt-1050 > SpSt-1050 > SpSt-1050. The sequence continues at coordinate 113 of JBMFOP010000067.1, forward strand.
GCCAGACAAATGAGGAGATTGATAGGAAAAAACAGGCCCATCATATTACTTAAAAATTGGGAAGTTAGGGTTTAAGATTGAAAATAACTTTCAATTTACATAAATTGTGGAGAGGATAGTCTTATTTATCTTAGAAACACAAACTGGATCTTTAGATATAAGATGCCGAGGAGCTCTTTTAGGGGTAAAAAGGGGGTTGCAGGGCCTGGTATATAGTTGAAAATCTTATATTCCCGTTTATTTATTGCCCTGAATGAACAGGGGGCTGGTATTACATCCACTCCATATCGCTTAAAACTCAAGATCGCCCTCTTCATATGAGGTGCGGTTGTAACAAGAATGGGCTTTTTGAAGTTCTTCTCTTTTAATATCTTTGCACAGTACTCTGCATTCTCCAGAGTCGTACGGGAGAAATTCTCAGTTATTATTTTACTCTCAGAGACCCCAAACTCCAATAAAAACCTTTTTGATATCTCTGCCTCTGTAATATCTGCCTCAGTCAATTTACCCCCGGTCGTAATAATCGGCAGATTCAATCGCTTATGTAATCTATATGCCATTACAATTCTGGCAAGTGCCTCATCAGATGGGACAGAATTACCCGATAAATCCGGCGAATTTGGATATACCCCGCCACCGAGCACAATTATTACATCACCCTCTGGATTTGCAGTAAATGTAAGCCCATCCTCAAGTCTTCTATAAAGATAATCCTGAACGGGCTCAATAAAGAGGAGATATAGTAAAATTGCAAAAGTCGTATTCGTATAAAATGCAGTCTTATTACCTTTTTTATAAAAGAGATATGCAGAGATTAAAAGCAAGAGAACAATCAGCCCGGGCGGAAGAAGAATCTGTGTTATAATCTTGATGAGATTTATTAAAAGCATATCAGAAAAATTTATACATTATATTCGTTTTCGGACTTTAAGGTTCGGGTCATCAGTGAATACATAGCCTCTTTTACATCCATCCCCTCATAGATTATCTGATAGACTTTCTCAGAGATTGGCATCTCTACATCCAGTCTCTTTGCAAGTTCATAGACCGATTTTGAGGTCTTCACACCCTCTGCTATCATCTTCATACCTGAGAGGATTTCATCAATCTTCTTCCCCTCGCCCAGTAGTTTGCCCACCATCCTATTTCTTGAGAGTTCACCTGTGCATGTGAGCACCAAATCTCCAACACCAGCCAGTCCAGATAGAGTTAAGGGATTTGCACCCTTTTTGACTGCAAGTCTTGTCATCTCTGCAAGACCTCTTGTTATAACCGCAGCCCGAGCATTATTTCCAAACCTTGCACCATCACATATCCCTGCTGCAATGGCGATTACATTCTTGATGGCACCACCGAGTTCCACACCAACCACATCATTTGAGGTATAGATTCTAAAGTTCTTACTTGCAAAGTAGAACTGAACCTGTTTTGCTACATCCTCGTTTCTACTTGCCACCACACAGGTTGTGGGAAGTCCCATTGCCACCTCCTTTGCAAATGTGGGGCCGGATAGATATGCGAGGTAATTGTGATATCTGCCGGGCAATACATAGTGCAAAACCTCATCCATCGTCATAAGGGTATCATTCTCAATACCCTTTGAGGCACATACAATCGGAACACCCTCCGGAAGGATATTGTGAACCGAATTTACAATTGACTTGGTATGATGGGATGGAGTTACAAAGACTATTAACTGCTTATTATATATCACTGACTCAATGTCATTGGATGCAACTATACGCTCGCTCAACTTTATATTTGGTAGAAATATAGTATTCTCCCTCTTTTGATTTATCTCTTCAACGAGCTCCTTCTCATATACCCAGAGCTCAATTGAGATATTATTTGTTGAGAGTAGCTGCGCAATTGCCGTCCCCCACGACCCTCCACCAATTATGCCCGCCTTTATATTCTCCATAAATTCTTCCTCCTTATATAAATTGTTTGATGAACTTTTTTACATTCTCTCTCCCTCTGATAATACCATAGTGCCCTTCACAGAGGATATCTGCATTTAGTTCTGACAAGACTTTGAGACTTGTAATGTAATCTTCTCTATTAGATCCAAACTGACTATTTAGCGGTCCGTGAATATCCTGTCCGAAGAGAATTCTCTTCTCATCAATCTCATAGAGCACTGCAATGGAGCCAGGTGTATGTCCGGGTATATGATACCACTTTAGACCGCTACCCTCAATTATACTTCCTCCTTTACCAACAAGTACGATATCAACATCAACTGGCTCTGCAACGACATTATACCAATTAGCAGCTGTAAGTAATTTATCGCCGCTCTCAATCGCATCTACATCCAGTTCATGGGCAATTATCTTATGTGGAAACCTGTCCTTAAACTGTCTTGCACCGCCTATATGATCAATATGACAATGTGTCAAAATGATATATCTGATATCCAGAGGGTTAATCTGAGTCTCATATATATTGTCAAGGATTTTATCTACATCTCTGCCAAGTCCTGAATCTATAAGTAGTGGGACCTCAAGATTTAGCAAATAGACACAACAATCTCCACCATCACTATATCCACCACCACCTACAAGATATACATTCTCACAAACTTTAAGAGACATCAGAATCCCTCAATATTAAAGCAGAAGTGATTTTTATATTCAGCATTAGAAAAGATCTCAACCCGCAGTATTTTAGCCCTTCCATCCTTAAAAGTAAATCTGCTCTTCTGCCATTCTTTACTCCTTGCGATTGTTGCCGAGTGTACAGCCCTATCATTTATAAAGATATCTGTCTTCACCTCTGGTTTATTAAAATCAAATCCAGATGTGGATGCAAGCGCCTGATAAAATACAAAATTACCAGATAGAGCAGGGATTATTTCTGATTCTATAATAATCTTCTTCCCACCTATCGGATGTGCCCAGATGCACTCAGCCTTCTGCCCATTTACATCCACCACAGACAGTCCCACATATTGCCACCCCATCTCCTGGCATTTATACAAATTATCTTGATGAGGACACTCCTTCTTGTTTTCAGAGTCAAAGAGAAATACTCTAAGTCTATTGATATTTTCGGATAAATTAAAATCAGGGAGTTTATATTCTTCCACTCTGTAATTTCCGACCACGAATCTTTTATTGAGAAGCATCTCATTTAAGATTGGCAGATTTTCGTTCTTGTAGTGGTGCGTGTTCTTTACAATAAATGCCCTTTTGAATGAAAAGAGATTGATATATTGATTCTCCTGAGTCGTTATCAGTGGGAGTCCGTCCAGTGACAATATGTCATTCTTCTCCCAGTCGGGGAAGAAGATTACAATGTCATTCTTCTTGAGTTCCTTTTTGAGAGTAAACTTGACCCTCATCAGATCCATCTTAAAAAAATAGAGATAGAAGAAGAGCAATCCCATTATGATTATCAGGCTGGCAATTATAAATATTTTCGGTAGATCTTTCATCTTATACACCTATAACTCATTATTGCCTCAATCAGTTCGCCCCTTTTCATTAACACATTACCCTTTTTAAGACAAATCTTATATTCTGATCTTTTATCAAATTCAAATGGCAGATTCATCATCGGCTTTGGGTCAAAAGATCTCTCTATCCGGATGATCTCTCTATAATTCTCTTCATCTGGCCTTGATGGGAATAACATCGTTATAAATAAAATCCAGATTATGAATATCTCTGCTACTATGATATAACCTGAATAAAACCTCCTTAATAGAAATACCATACAAAGTAAAAAAATGGTTGCTATAATAAAAAGATAAATTCCTATAGAACTGATTCCGTATATGCCAAAGAGATTTGCTACGGAATGGGTGATATATCCGTCTGAGATGAGGATATAACAGAAGTGAGCTATGGGATTTAAAAACTGTGGAGGGAAGAAGGGCCAGCTGATTGTAGAGACTATTATGTTGTGGACAGAGATTAATAGTAATCCGAAAAATATAGATAAAGCAAAAGGCTTATTCAGATTCTCCTCAAGAAAGAATGCAAGAGGAACTATCAGAAAGTAGTTTAATGGCATCAGGTGTCTGGCGCCCGCTGCATCTCCTCCTATCCAGTAGCCGAATGAAGATATTAAGAGTGTATAGAATAGAAAGATGACAAAGATAATTCTCATCAGACTATATTTAAGCCCCGATTTTAGGAAATAGAGGACTGCAAATGTCAGTACCGGAGAGTAAAAAAATAGACCTCTCTGAGAGCCAAATAGCAGATTAATAATGGCTTTTGGGTCAGGGTATTTAAAACCCAGTATTCCAGAGCTATGAATCTTTGAGAATGTCTCGGAATCCAGATGCTGGTACCCTGTTGAAATTGGCGAACCGAAACAGGAGTTGAAGTAATACATAATGATTGTAACAGGAATTATTGCTACAGAAGAATATAAAAATACCTTCACATCCCTGGTTGAAATAAGTAGATATAGAAATAACAATATGGAAATAAAGAGTGTTGGATATTCAGAAATAAAAGCATACGAGCATAAGAATGCAGCAGATATGACATAGACTGGCTTCTTCTCCTCTCGTATATAAAATTCAATTAATACAAAGGCTATAAACAATAATGATGCCGAAAATTGATGTCCGAAGAATAACATTGAGTAAGTAGTTACATAAGTGCCAGGTACAATGGAGAAGATAGAGAGTAAGATAGTGCTATGACTGAGATTATACAGATTAAACAACCTTATTAAAAATATGATTGAGATAATGGTAAATAAAAGAGAAGTAAAATATACGGCTATTAAATATTGAGTTTTGAGACCCGGGGTTTTCTTAAAAAAATATTTGTGGATTAGCCTGCTGATATATAAAGAAGGAACTGCCGCAAATGAGATGCCCGGGGCCTTATCAGAATATATCTTCCCTTTATAGACAGCCCTGTCCCAGATAACACCGTAAGTATTTATCTCTTTATCTATATTGAACCTCCCCTCATCTACTATAGCGAGCGCCAGATACAATCTAACCGTCTCATTGGGATTGGGCCAATCTCTATGAAAGTGTGAAAAATATCCAGAGATGAAGAGGGTAATTAGAATTAAAAAAGATGTCCAAAATTTTGACAAAAACCTATAATTATCCATACTAATAATATGTCCTTACTACATCATACATTAAAAAATTTCTATAAAATATTTTGCCCGTTTATATTTCTTTTTATTTTTCAATCAACACCTCTTGCCTCCGAGACCATAAGAGTCCTGCTGCCAGTTACTTCTAACAAGATTAAGATTACCCTTGAAAAAGGGGAGATATTCTCGGATGAGACGGAGTCAGTTGATTGTAGAGAACTGCAAGAATCAGATGAAATATCTGAAATCATAAATAAGGAGAAGAGAGAGCATAAATTGAGACCTGTTATCGCTGTTGAATCCAGACAGAGCTTTGACATAAAATTGAATGATGGGATTATGCTAACTGAAAATAGGAATGTATCCGGTACTTCAAAGAGAGAGAATATAATTGACCCCAATAAGAAGTATAGATCTCTAATTTTTCACAACCAATCGCCTACTTTGGAGATAAATGGAAACTTTATAAAAGGGGATCTGGAAATTAGATTTGTGTCTGGCACTTTTAAGATAATCAATGTAATAGACATAGAAGACTATCTAAAATATACAATCAGTAAAGAGATGAACCCAACCTGGCCCATTGAGGCATTAAAGGCACAAGCAGTCCTGGCGCGCACCTTTGTGTTAAAGAAGAAATATTTGATGAAGAACTGTCTATATGATATCGGTTTCTCTGCACTTGATCAGGTCTATGGCTCTTTTAAGGAGGATTATCTGGAAGTTATACAGGCGGTGTCATCTACATCTGGTGAGGTCTTAAAATATAACGGAGAGATAATAGATGCCCTGTATCATTCCTGTTGTGGTGGCAATACATCTTCTGCAAAGGAGATATTTGGATTTGATAAGCCATACCTTACCTCAAGACCCTGTCCCTGTAGAGGTGAATGTCCTTACGGGAAGGGGTGGAGTTATAAGATGAAGATCTCTGAACTTCAAAAAATTTTTGGATTAAATAAGATTGATAATATAGTTGAAGAGAATAATCAGATTAAAATTATTGGCAACAGGAAGATCTTGCTCAGCAAGAATGCCTTCAGGGAGAGAATAGGATTCAATCAATTAAAGTCCTCAAAATACTCTCTCACCTTTTCAAAAAGTGAATTAAAGATAAGTGGCTCTGGGTTTGGCCATACTGTGGGGCTGTGTCAGTATGGTGCAAAGAGCATGGCTGAAGAGAACAAGGATTATAAGGAGATTCTACTTCACTATTTTAATGGTGTAACTATTGAAAAAATTTATTAAAAGAGGTGGTTCCCCCCATAGGCACCACCTTATTCAATTCTGCCAAAGGTTGGGTTCAGGTCTTTATAATTAATCTTCTGACCCATTCTTGCTCGTGAATCTAAGGGAGATTCAATCACACCCCCATTTGTTGATTTGTGAATGAAATAGATTACATCATTCCCATCCTTATCCTTCTCTTTACGGCTTACAATCCCAATATGTGTTGCATAATCAGTAAGTTTGAGCTCAACTTCCTGTTTTTCCTTCTCTCCCTTCTTTATTTCTATTTTTTCTACCTCCTTGAAGAAGACCAGATCCCCGGGTACAACCTCACCGGGATTAACTGAAGTTGACGCCCTTCTAAGTAGCTCTGCCCCTCTATCTCGCTTTATAAATTCTTTTGATCTGTCCCCATAGACTGCCTTGAGTTTCTTCTCTTCTACCTTCATAAGGGGCATAAGGTCCCTACCACTTTCTGAATAAATCATCTTAATAAAGCCGGAGCAATCTGTACTATTCGCCCTGACCATAGTATCGTCCACCTCCACACCGTCCCTTCTCAGATCGCTTACTACTGCCATATAATCCTTAATATTTGGCTTACCTTCACTGGAGCCCTTCTTCCTTGCTGCCTCCTCTGAATATTTTTTCTTAAAATCTGAGGTCTTTGTTACAATATCCTTTGCCTTTTTCAAAGGACTATCAGCCACCTTTTTCTTCTCATCACGATCATTGAGATGGTCAAAGGCTATCTTCTGGGGCATCTGTGTGTTCTGTGACATCACCGTAGCTGGCACCGTGCTAATCTTGACATCAGAAAGGCATTCGCTGGAATATGGATAATATTCATATCTATCTTCTGATATTGAATTGCTATTTACTGAATTTGTATTCATCTTCTCCTCCCTGTCTATGCAACTGCATTTTTTGCCTCATCGTTGAATAATTCCTTAAGCAATTTGTCTCTTAGGTTTTGATTCTGCTTCACAAGAGTGATTACATTATCTCTCCCCTGACCGAGCTGTTCATCTTTATATGAGTACCAGGTCCCTGATTTTGTGATGATATTTCTCTCAAGTGCCATATCCACAATCTCCGCATTTACATTTATGCCTTCGCCATAGATAATCTCAAGCATTACCTCCTTAAACGGGGCAGATATCTTATTCTTTACCACCTTTACCTTTATTCTATTCCCGATGATATTTTCACCCTGCTTGATACTCTCTGCCTTTCTGACCTCAAGCCTTACCGAGGCATAGAATTTGAGGGCATTTCCACCCGTTGTGGTCTCTGGATTCCCATAGACTACACCTATCTTATTTCTGACCTGATTGATAAAGATTACCATTGAATTAGTCTTGTGTGTGATCGCAGTCAACTTTCTTAAAGCCTGAGACATTAGCCTTGCCTGAAGTCCCATATGTGAATCTCCCATCTCCCCTTCAATTTCAGCCTTCGGGACCAGCGCCGCCACTGAATCAATTACAATCAAATCTGATGAATTATTTCTGATAAGATTGTCGGCAATCTCAAGTGCCTGTTCTCCATAATCGGGCTGTGAGAGCAACAGGTGCCTTGGATCCACACCGATTCTGGTTGCATAATTGATGTCGAGCGCATGCTCTGCATCAATAAATGTGGTAATCAGTCCAGCCTTTTGTGCCTCTGCAATGGCGTGCAGCGCAAGTGTGGTCTTTCCAGAGGATTCAGGTCCAAATATCTCAATCACCCTACCCCGTGGAAATCCACCGGAGCCAAGTGCATTATTGAGTGCAATTGAACCCGTTGAGATAATTGGAATCTCCTGATGCCTCTCCTCACCCATCTGCATAATTGAACCTTTGCCAAATTGCTTCTCAATTTCAGCAATGATTCTGGAAATCTTCTTTGTCCTTTCATCGTTCTTCATCTTTTCCTCCCTTAGTTAAATTGGTTTCTATCCAATGTTCTATATTGTATTGCCTCTGCAATGTGTCTTCCCTCAATCGTCTCAGAGTCCTCAATATCTGCAATGGTTCTTGCAAGCTTAATAATTCTATCGTGTGCCCTTGCAGACATATGTAACTTCTCCATTGCATTCTTGATTAAGGATTGCGCCTCATTATTGAGCTGGCAGTACTTCCTGATCATCCTTGTTGTCATCTGAGAATTGCAATATATATTTTTATGTTTTTTAAACCTCTCTTCCTGAACCTTTCTTGCCTTAATGACCCTCTCTCTAATCTTTGCGGATGGCTCACCCTCTCTCGTACTTGAAAGTTCCGAATAGTTCACTGGCGGGACATCAATATGGATATCTATTCTGTCAAGCAATGGCCCGGAAATGCGAGTGCGATATCTTTGAATGGTTGGATATGAACAGAGACATTTGTGGTTTGGATCCCCGAGATATCCGCACGGACAGGGGTTCATAGCAGCAACCAGCATAAAATTGGCTGGATATGTAATGGATATAAGCGCCCTTGAGATTGTGACCTCTCTATCCTCCATCGGTTGTCTTAAGACCTCAAGAACAGATTTGGAAAATTCAGGGAGCTCATCCAAAAATAGAATACCATTATGTGAGATTGAGACCTCTCCGGGCCTTGGAACTGAACCCCCTCCTATCAGTCCAACATCGCTGATGGTATGGTGTGGAGACCTGAACGGTCTGTTCCTGATTAATGAGACACCAGATTTGAGCATTCCCATCACTGAATAGACTTTGGTAGTCTCAAGTGATTCTTCAAAGTTCATCGGAGGGAGAATGGTCCTGAGCCTCTTTGCAAGCATAGTCTTCCCAGAGCCGGGTGGACCAACCATAATGATATTATGCCCACCGGCGGCTGCTATCTCAAGCGCCCTCTTGGCGTGCTCCTGCCCCTTTACATCTCTAAAATCCTCGGCGTACTCCACCTCTTGATCCGAGATTATACTATCTGTCTCTTTTTGATATATTATCTCCCTCTCCCCATTTAACCAGTTGATCGCATCTGATAGACCCTTTACTGGGATAATAGTTATGTTATCCACCACTGATGCCTCAGCCGCATTCTTCTCTGGCAGTACCAGATACTTAAAATTAGCATCCCTTGTCTCAACTGCTATTGGTAAGACCCCTTTGACTGGTCTCAATTCTCCTGTAAGTGAAAGTTCACCTATCATTACAGATTCCTTTAACTTATCCTCTCTGATACTACCTAATGCATAAAGTATTGAAATTGCTATTGGCAGATCAAATTTTGTCCCGTCTTTCTTAATGTCGGCAGGTGCAAGATTGATGGTAATCTTTTTAGGCGGGATATCAAATCCGCTATTCTTTACCGCGCTCTGAACACGGGTCTTACTCTCCTTGACTGATGCCTCCGGGAGACCGACTATTGAGAAGTTCTGAAGACCGATGGAGATATCCGCCTCAACTTTTATTATTACGCCGTTTATTCCCAGTGTCGTTGCAGAATTGATGACCGAAAGCATCTAAAGTACCTCCAATAATTATTTTTAGATGCAAACAATGTGCCAGAAATAAAATTTTGGTAGTATCCCATAATTGGGCACAGCGTTATGAAACAATAGAGAAACTCACTGCTGTCCAAAATAAACTGGTTTGAGAAGTTATCTACTTATAAAATAAGGATTCTGGACGCGTAAATATATATTTAAATCCAGACTACCAGATTTCCTAAACAGATGTGGTTTGAAAATTATTTGATAAATATCATTTTTAGGTCTATAGAAATCCAATCCTGAGTGTTCTCATCAGTGTCCATAAGGAGGAATGATGCAGGAAGACAGGATCTCCTGGGATGAGTATTTTATGTCATTTGCAAGGCTTGCAGCCAGGCGATCTACCTGTCTGAGGAGGAAGGTAGGTGCTGTAATAGTCAGGAATAAACATATCATCTCTACAGGGTACAATGGTGCCCCCAGTGGTGTCAGGCACTGTTCTGAGACGGGCTGTCTGAGAGAGAAATTGAATATCCCATCGGGTCAGAGGCACGAACTATGTAGAGGGCTGCACGCCGAGCAGAATGCTATTATTCAAGCAGCGCTCTATGGGGTATCTACCGATCAGGGAGTGATATATTGCACAAATCAACCCTGTGCCATTTGCGCAAAGATGATAATTAATGCTGGTATAAAGATGGTAATATATGAAGAGGGCTATAAAGATGAACTCGCCTATGAGATGCTTGAAGAGGCAAATGTAAAGATAATAAAGATTGGTTAACAATGAAATGTCCGTTCTGTAAATCCCCCAATACGCGCGTGATTGATTCCAGAGTTTCAAAGAATGAACTCTCTATCAGGAGGAGGAGGGAGTGCCTCACCTGTAAAAAGAGATTTACTACATTTGAGGTGGTGGAGTTTGAACTCCCATCGGTGGTAAAGAAGGATGGGCGGAGGGAACCATACGACAGACAGAAGATTCTCACCGGTCTTAAAAAGGCCTGTGAAAAGAGGCCCATTCCTACGACAACCCTTGAAGAGATTGTAACAGAGATTGAACGGATGCTCATAGAGTCTGGAGAGAAGGAGGTTAGCTCCAGTCTTATAGGTGAACTTGTGATGCAGAGGTTAAAGAATCTTGATAACATTGCATATATAAGGTTTGCAAGTGTATATAGGCAATTTGGAGATATTGAAGAACTCTTAAAAGAGGTGAAAGGGATGCTTAAGGGTAGAGGGAGAAGAGGCTGGAAAGATGAATAAGAGAAGTATAGATGCAGAATATATGATGAGGGCGATCATACTTGCCGAGAATGGAATGGGGAGGACATCTCCAAATCCGATGGTCGGGGCTGTGATTGTAAAAGATAATAAGATTATTGGTGAAGGCTATCATCAGGCAGCGGGTCAACCTCACGCAGAGATAAATGCGATTAGAAGTGCTAAAGGTTCGCTTAAAGGCTCTACAATGTATGTTACGCTTGAACCCTGTGTCCATTATGGACGCACCCCTCCCTGTGCAAAGGCGATAGTAGAGAGTGGTATTAAAAGGGTTGTGATATCCGATGTGGACCCAAATCCACTGGTCAACGGGAGGGGTATCAATTATCTCAGAAGACATAAAATAGAGGTAGATTTTTGTAAAATTAGCCCTTTTGATTCTCAAACTTATTCACTAAATTGTGGATTCAATAAGTGGATAAAACAGAAGATCCCGTATGTGACACTGAAAGTGGCGATGACGATGGATGGCAAAATAGCTGATAAAAAGGGCGATTCAAAATATATAACCTCCATTGAATCCAGAAGATTTGTCCATTATTTGAGATACCTATCCGATGCCATCCTCGTAGGTTCAACCACAGTCAAATCTGATGACCCGCTTCTTAATCACAGGCTTGTCAAATTTGAGAGGAGAAAGGCTATTACGAGAGTGATTCTGGATGGTTCGTTATCACTCACTCCAGAATATCGCGTGTTTAAAAGGGACGGGGCAAGGAGGATTCTTTTAACTACAGCAGATATGTTTGATCGCAAGAAGGGAGTTGTAAAAAGATTTAAAAATATAGGTGTGGAGGTGGTGCCTTTTGAGACAGATTCTTCAAAAATAGAGATAACAGATATACTTGAATATCTCGGGTCAATTAATATATTATACCTGTTTGTGGAAGGTGGGCAGGAGGTCTTTACTGACTTCTTGAGCCATAAAGAGGTGGACCTTTTAATTATGATGATATCGCCAAGGCTTCTGGGCGAAGGTTCAAAGGGATTTTATTTGAAATCAAACTTGATGAATAACAGCAAGACCAATCTCTCTTTGATAAAGTTTATTCCGTCTGGCGGTGATGCCATTTTGTTCTATTTAAAAGAGGGTTCAGATGTTTACTGGATTGATAGAGTCTATTGGAAGAGTCTCGGGACTCTTAAGAAAGTCTGAGGGATTTGAACTTTTGATAGAGGATGATCTCCTCTTATCAAATGCAAAGGAGGGAGATTCTGTATCTGTGGATGGGGTGTGCCTGACTATAAAACGGAAGAGAAATAGAGAGGTCCTATTTGATGTCTCTGAGGAGACAGTAAGGCGAACTATTATAAATGACTATAAAAGGGGGAGAATGGTAAATCTGGAGTCAGCCCTAAAAGTTGACGGGAGGATGGGAGGTCATTTTGTATCGGGACATATTGATACAAGTGGTGTTGTAAAAGAGAGAGCTGATAGAAGTGAATTTATTGAACTCAAAATATCCTTTGATAGCATCTACTCCCCGCTCGTGGTAGAGAAGGGTTCAATTGCGATTAACGGGGTGAGTCTTACCATCAATGAGACAAAGGGAGATTCAGTTAAAATGATATTGGTTCCTCATACTATTGAGCATACAAACCTTAAATTTCTGAGAGTGGGCGATAGGGTCAATATAGAATTTGATATGATTGGTAAGTATGTTATTAAGTATCTTATGAAGAGTAATACACAGGATTTGCGATTGAAGAGACTTCTTGAAGAGGGAGAGATATGAAGAGAGGTGAACCATCACTTGAGGTAGTTAAAAAGGCAATTTCTGATTTTAAGAGGGGGAAGATGGTTATCATTGTAGATGATAAGGATAGAGAGAATGAAGGTGACCTCTGTATAGCGGCTGAGTTTGTAACGCCAGAGGCTATAAATTTTATGGCAAAATATGGTAGGGGGCTTATATGTCTGGCGATGACCGAAGAGCAGATAAACAAACTTCGCCTCCCTATGATGACTCAGGATAATAATAGCAAATTTGGTACCGCATTTACTGTATCCATTGAGGCAAAGAAGGGTGTCACCACCGGTATCTCCGCCTATGATAGGGCTACAACTATTCTGACGGCAATTAGAGATGATGTTACCCCAGATGATATCGTGGTACCGGGACATGTCTTTCCTCTCAAGGCACGTAATGGTGGTGTGCTCTCCCGCACAGGACAGACAGAGGGGAGCGTGGACCTCGCAAGACTTGCGGGGCTAAAACCAGCAGCGGTGATATGTGAGATAATGAAGGATGATGGGACAATGGCAAGGATGCCAGATTTGATAAAGTTTGCCAGAAGACACAGAATGACCATCGTCTCTATTGCAGATATAATCAGATACAGACTTCAGAACGAACTCCTTGTGAAGAGGATATCAGAGGCACGTCTCCCGACGGTATATGGCGGTGAATTCAAGATCATTGCATATAAGAACGAATTGGATAACAATGAACATGTGGCTCTGGTAAAAGGAGAGATAGACCCCAAAGAGCCAATTCTGGTGCGTGTGCATTCCGAATGCCTGACCGGGGATACATTTGGTTCTCTTAGATGCGATTGTGGACCGCAGTTGCATAGGGCTATGCAGATGATTGAGGAAGAGGGGAGTGGTGTAATAATATACCTGAGGCAGGAAGGGAGAGGGATTGGGCTGGGGAATAAGATAAGGGCTTATGCCCTTCAGGAGCAGGGACTTGATACGGTTGAGGCGAATGTGGTGCTCGGCTTTAAACCAGACCTGAGGGACTATGGACTCGGTGCACAGATTATGTTTGAACTCGGAATTAGAAAGGTTCGCCTTATGACAAATAACCCCAAGAAGATTATTGGGCTTTCGGGATATGGAATTGAGATTGTAGAGAGGGTGCCCATTGAGATTAAACCCAATAACATAAATAAAGATTATCTGTTTGTAAAAAAGAAAAAAATGGGGCATATATTGAAGTTAAAGTAAGGAGGTATTAAATGCCAAAGATCTATGAAGGTTCATTTAATGCAGAAGGTTTGAAGTTCGGGATTGTAGTATCCAGATTCAATCATTTTATTTCAGACAAACTTTTATCTGGTGCAATGGATGCAATCTATCGCCATGGCGGCACCGAGGAAGATATATCAGTCTTCAGAGTGCCCGGTTCATTTGAGATACCATCTGTGGCAAATAGGCTTGTTGAGAGCGGTAAGTTTGATGCAATCATCTGTCTCGGGGTACTCATTCGTGGTGAGACACCTCATTTTGACTATATTGCTGCTGAGGTCTCAAAAGGCATCGCCAATATTGCTATCAAATCCGGTGTTCCAGTAATCTTCGGTGTTGTAACTGCTGAGAATATAGAGCAGGCTATTGAGCGAGCAGGTACCAAGCAGGGAAATAAGGGATTTGATGCAGCGATGGCAGCCATTGAGATGGCAAACTTATACAGGAGTCTGAAATAGACATTAAACTTATGAGAGTGGAATCGAGAGCCCGGGAGCGCGCGTTTCTATTTGCATTTGCAAAAGATATGGAGGGTAATATACCTGATAATATGGTTGAGGAACTCAATATTGACGATTTAGTTGAGGTAAAGACATTTGCCGGGCTCTTATTTGAAGGAATGAATAGGCATATTGAGAGTATTGATGAGACTATTAGCAGATATCTAAAGAACTGGACAATAGAGAGACTGAGGGCAGTGGATAGGTGTATTTTGAGGGTGGCACTCTATGAATTGCTCTTTTATAAAAAAACGCCAGCAAAAGTGGTAATGGATGAATATACTGAGCTTGCAAAGAGATATGGGGATACTGATTCTGCAAGCTTTGTAAATGCAGTTCTGGATTCAGTTTATAGGGATAATATATAGTGGAGATAATTTTTAAGGCATTAAAGAAGCAGAAGATTGTAAAAGATTCCTGTTCTTTGATAATCTGCTTTTATTTTGAAGATGAGAGGCCCCTTAGAAGGCTTGCCGGGATTATTGATTGGAAGGTGGATTGTTTCCTATCTCGATTGATAAAAGAGAAGAGACTCTACGGGAGTGAGGGGGAGATTATCCTCTTTGCATCCGAGGAGAGATTCGGGAGCACACCTATATTGATATGTGGACTCGGGAAGAAGAGATTCTTTTCATTAAGCACAATCAAGGATGTGGCTGACCTCCTCGTTGGGAGGATAGAGAAGATGAATATTACAAATTTTGGATTTGCCCTTCCTGATTTTTCTGATACACATATCGGCTGGCTTGATGGCTTTAATATGTTTATTGAAAGATTTAGCAGATGTGAGAATATTGAGAGGATCTACCTCTTTGAGGAGAAGGAGAAGGAGCTCCTGATAAGAGGTAATCTCAATGATTCTTTTAGACGAAGATTTTATTTTTCTTCAGAGGAGGAAATAAGATGAAGAGGTTTGTTATTGGGTTATTTTTTGTGGTGCTCTGTACGGCTGGATTTGCAGGTGACTTTGTGGATACGAGAGTCTCATTCATTCTCAGCAATGATAATATTCTTGTAGGCCCGGGTGAGACCAATCCATCCAATCCAGGAACACGTTTCGGGAGTGCAAGCAGCGGGAATACATTCTTTTATGACAACTATGAGACAAAATACACCGGTTATGAATCTCTCTCACATCTCGTGCTCTACAAGAAGATGCCCTCATACTTTGAGGGGCTGACCACGGAGGCATCCCTTGCACTGCTCGTGATACTTTTGAGCGAATACTCGGTTGGATTTGGTG
Source organism: Myxococcota bacterium (assembly GCA_049969675.1). Classification (GTDB taxonomy): domain Bacteria; phylum Myxococcota; class SpSt-1050; order SpSt-1050; family SpSt-1050; genus SpSt-1050. The sequence goes on from JBMFOP010000067.1 coordinate 15,846, forward strand.
ACTCCGGTTCATATATAAGGTTGACCTACGCCTTTGACAATGAGGAGAAGTCAAAACAGAATATACAGATGACACTCTTCCCATATTCTTCAGATAGATTCAGACTCGGCTATTCATATCAGATATCGTGGGGAGGTTCAGACATATTCCCAAAGCAGGACCCGGATATAAACAAGAAAAATCCAGTTCCGGGAGTAAAACTTCAATTTAACTATGATGACTTTTATGCATTCACAGGTGCAAAGTCTTCACTTTTGCAGAGGAAGAAAGACCTGAATGACCCAACAGAGTTAGAGGCGTTTTGGGGATTTCTTGGTGGAGGTGGATGGGACAATGGATTTGTAAGGGCGGAGTTAAATGCTGGTTTCTTTAGAAGAGGGCTCAATCCGAATAATTCTGTTATAGGTGACCCGGTGGATTCAGCAGGGGTCTCGGTGCAGTTAGGACTCCATCAGGGTTTAAATATTGGTAAGTCCATTGATTTTGCACTATATAAGAATGACCCGAATGAGGTTGTGAACTTTTTTAAGCCCGAGGAATATGGAAGTGGTCTCTCATGGGTCATTGCAACAGAATTCACAAATATCTACACAAAACTTGAGGATGCGGATAAGCCTGGCAACACAATATACCAGAGGGCGGTGGCAGGAGATATTAATATAAAACTCAAATACAACTACACCAGATTATCTCTGGATGCGGTCTATAAAGACCTTGCATTCATCCTTTTTAATGTCCCATCACTCACACCGTATCAGAGCATCCCGAAGGAGCTCAATACATCTCCTGCGATATTCTATGCAATATATCTTGACCACCACCTCCCATCTTTGCATCTGACACCGGGTATCTCCTTTGGAATGGAGTGGCCTGCATACTTTGAGGACAGGACAGGTACAGTCACCGTTGTGAGGTCAATTTCAGATAGAAATTCATTGAAGACGGGAGACGATGTAACCCCAATAGTCGCTACAAAGCTCTCCTTTAAGCTGGACTTCTCTGAGATGCTTGCTATGATTCTGGAGCTCAGATTTCAGATAGACAATAATATGACTACATTCAAGCAGGATATAAATGGAGAGGTAATGCTGGACTATACCGAGCCATATTTATTTGGATTCAATCTGGTATTTCAGGGGAGATTCTAAGAGTTGTGAAGAGGCTACTTGTCCTTTTTTTAGGAAATATTCTGCGTGGAGATGATGGGGTCGGTATAGAATTATTCAAGAGGATTTCCAGAAGGGAGTTACCAGAAAATGTAGTTCTCAAAGAGGGTTCTACCGGTGGTATGATACTTCTGGGACTCCTTGAGGATTATGACAGAGTTTTAATAGTTGATGCAGTGGATACTGGCGATATCAATAAAGATGTGATAATATTTTCCCCTAAAGATATTTTAGAATCTGATGGAGATAGACTATCCCTTCACTCCCTTAGCATAAATGATATTGTAAAATTCAATCAGTTACTGGGTGAGAGAATTCCAGAGATTATTATATTTGGTATTCAGGTAGATGATATAAGTGAACATATAGGGCTCAGCCCAAAGATTCTAAACTCCATTGATAAAATTGAGGAGAGACTCTATAAGGAGATACTCCATTATAGCGATCATTAATTCTAAAACTCTCTCTGATAATCCTGTGCCAGAACTTATTAAAGTAGAGATCAAAAATATTAAAGAAGTTCCTACAAAGCTCAAAGGCACTCCTATGCTCGGCTTTCTCGGTACCTTCTCTGTCAACTTTGAAATCCCAGACTATTGGGGCATTGGGAA
>JBMFOP010000068.1:0-17396 GCA_049969675.1 Myxococcota bacterium
CACAAAATCAATTATAAATCTGGAGGGAGTTTATGAGATATTTACCTAATCTAATCGATTTTTTAAATGAAATTTGCCTGATTCGGCATAGCCGAATCCAAAATTCTTGAAATATCTTCTCCACATTTTGCGTAGAAGTTATATGATTAAAAATCTAATAAATTAAAATATTTATGTTGACCTGGATTAAAATCTATACATAATCTGTTTATAGTTTTTGCTATGTTTAGATTTAATCATCTGGAATACATAATTTTATTTGTATTATCTATTTTGCTCCTTATTTATTTAATAAGGAAATATGATGTTTATAAGGAGAAATTGCTCAAAATATTTACCGAAGATATCTTATATAGAATAACCAGAAATTATAATTTGAAAAGGACATTAATTTACCTTGTTGTATCCTCAACTGCACTTATTATTATGTCAATAGGAATTATGTCGCCGCAATTCGGTAAAAGAGTCCGTGATGTAAAGAAAAAGGGAATTGATATTGTTATAGCACTGGATGTATCAAAGTCTATGCTCGCTCAGGATATTGTCCCGAGCAGGCTTGAGAGGGCAAAGCTTGAACTATCCAATCTTATATCCCAACTAAAAGGTGACAGGGTAGGTGTAATACTCTTTGCAGGTCAGGCATTTATGCAGGTCCCACTTACTACAGATTATGATGCAGCAAGATTATTCTTAAAGAAGGTAGGTGTAGATTCTGTACCTATTCAGGGGACAAATTTCAAAGCGGCATTTGCCCTCGCAAAGGATATGTTTACGAATAGTCAGCAGACCTCCGGAGCAAAGGTTCTTCTTCTCCTGACAGATGGAGAGGACCACGAAGGAAATTTTGAACAGATAATTGAAGAATTTAAGACACTCGGAATAAGGGTATATGCAATTGGAATAGGAACAATATCAGGTGAACCGGTACCAGACGATACCGAGACCGGAAAGGCATATAAGAAGGATAAGACAGGGCAGATCGTGGTTAGTAGATTAAACGAAGGTTTATTGAAGAGGATTACTTCCGCAACCGGTGGTATATATATTCAGGGTGGAAATAATGAGATAGGTCTCCCTTTAATTCTGGATGAGATTAAAGGTTTAAAGAAGGGTGAGATTAGTACTAAAGAGGTCTATGACTATCTGGATAGATACTGGATATTTGCGCTCTTATCTTTATTGTTGCTCGTCTATGCATTTCTGATACTCCCTTTTACAAACAGGAAGGGAATTACAGTGCACCAGATAATTTTGTTGATTGTATCTCTCTTTATTAGCGGTTTTTCTCCCTTTTTAAGGGAGAATCCAGAGACCAGAATGGGTAATGAGTTATATGAAAAAGGAAAGTTTAGTGAGGCATCTGAACAATATGATAAGGCGATGAAAAAAATTAATAAAGAGCCGCTTCTTCACTTCAATAAGGCAGCATCATTGATCAAAGATAAGAAGTATAATGAGGCCTATGATGAACTCAGAAAGGCATTAACGGGAGCCGATGATAAGACAAAATCAAAGATTTATTATAATATGGGGAATCTGTTTTTAGAACAGCAAAAGTATGATGAGGCGATTGATTCTTATATAAAGTCCATTCAGCACGATAGAGGATTTATTGAACCGAAACATAATCTTGAAATGGTATTGAGGATGATGAAAGAGCAGAAGGATCAGGAACAGAAGAAAAATGAAGATAAGCAGGATAAGAAGGAGAAGCAGAAGAAGGAGGAGGAGAAGGAAAAGGAGGCGGATAAGCAGGATAAACAGCAGAATGAAAAGCCCGAGGAACAGAAGGAGAGGATGGATATGGCAAAGGCTGAACAGTTGCTTGATTCCCTTAAGGATAAAGAGACAGAACAGCCATTTAGCAGATTTTTATTAAAGGAATTTTCAGATACAAATGTTGAAAAGGATTGGTGAAATATTACTTTTGATTCTGCTCCTGATGCAGGTTGAGCTCTATGCAGAAGAAGTACAGGTAGAGGCATCTGTTAACTCCGATGAGGTAGGACTTGATGACACACTGATTTATACACTTACCATATCCTATGGTTTTAACTCAGAGCCTTCTCAGATAAAATTCCCTGATTTTCAGGGCTTTAAAAAGATATCGCAGAGCGAATCCAGCAGTATGAATATTGTAATTGGGAGTGGACAGACATTTTCAAAAGTAAAGACCTATGATATCCAGCTCCTCCCCAATAAGACCGGGGTGATTGAGATTAAGCCAGCGGTTGTGGTGATAAAGGGGAAAGTCTATCAGACGAGACCCATTAAGGTTACTGTACTTCCAGCCTCAAAGGGGAAACAACAGAAGCCGAAGAGCGGAACTCTAAAAAGGCTCTTTCAGTCCCCTTTTGATATTGATGATTTACCTTCGCCATCTTTGGTGAAAGAGGATGATATATTGCTTCAGGCAGTAGTGGATAAGAAGAATCTGTATGCAGGCGAGGAGATGATATTTTCTCTCTTTCTTTATAGCACTGTCCCGATCTATGAGATTGAGCAATTAAATATCCCGAAGTTTGATAATGCGTGGGTTGAAGATATATATACCCCTCAACGTTTTACCTCCGAACAGAAGATGGTAGGAAATAAAGTGTATAATGTCTATCTTTTGAGGAGGAAGGCGGTATTCCCGAATAAGGCTGGTATCTATGAGATTGAACCATCATCTATTACTCTAAGCGTGGTCTCGGGTTTTAATCAGAAGAGGATTATCAGGCAGACAGAACCGATTAAGATAGATGTAAAGCCTCTTCCAGAGAGGGATATGCCAGAGGGTTTTCCAGTATATAATGTGGGTGAATATAAGATAAGTTTTTCTCTCTCGCCAAATGTACAGCCAATGGATAAGCCTTTTACATTGAAGATTCTGATAGAGGGGAAGGGTAATATCAACTCATTTACTATCCCAAAACTCAAGGACAATCCAGACCTCAGATTTTATGACCCCGTAGTAAAGACTGATGTGCAGACTGATAATAAGATATTTGGTGGGAAGAAAAACTACGAATTTTTAATCTTCGCAAAGAGGAAGGGAAGGATTACACTTCCAGCCTTTGATATTGTCTATTTCAGACCGGATACAGCAACTTATGAAAAGGTAACCATTTCAAATCTGAATATTGAGGCAACGGAGGCAGAGGGTTCTCAGACAGTGATGAAAAGCATAGCCTCTTCAAATTCCGATAGAGGGTATAGTATAAGATTTATAAATCAGGTAGGGAGTGGATTTTATGGACTGAGATTGAATACATTTTTTTTATTAGTACTGCTTTTCCCGGGAATTTTTCTAATAATCTGGCTCTCGGATATTGGTAAGTCACTGTATATGTATCTGGGATTTGATTCTGATATCAAAAGAAGGAGAAAGAGGCTTAAAGGATATATTGTAGAGTCCGGGAGATATTATGCACAAGGAGAATTACAAAAGTATATTTTCAGCATCTATCTTGCCCTTGCAGAGCTTTTGATGATTAGATTCGGATTAAATATAAAAGGATTGACAAGAGAGAATTTGAAACAGGGATTGATGGATAAGGGTGCAACAGAGGAGATGATTAAAGATATTGATACAATTCTGGATATTTATGATTTTGTTAAATTTTCAAAGGTGGATTCGTTCAACTACGACCTAAGTCTTATAAGAGAGAAGTTTAATTCATTATTAAAAGAGTGCGGAGAATGAAAATAAAAGATTATTATGTATTTTTGCTTACTCTGTCCAGTTTGTGGTTGTGTGGTTTTGCTGATATGTCAGAGGGGAATAGACTATTTTTATCCTCTGATTATAAGGGGGCTATTCAGAAGTACAGGGAGATTGCAGATAGAGGTGTGGAGGATGCAAATCTATTTTTTAATCTCGGGACATCTTATCTTTATTCTGGAGAATATGGAAATGCGATATATTGGTATTATAGGACTATGCTTCTAAATGGTATTTCTGAGGATATAAAGAGAAATATCAGGCTTGCTGTAGAGGGACTGGAGGAAGAAGGAATTGTATATTCTGGTGCAGATTCAATACTATTTGATTATATTGTGAAATATTATCATCCCGCCCTCTCTGTCGTATTTATTATTTTGATCAATCTATTATTTTTTATCTTGATTTTGAAGAGGTTTTTATTGATAAAGAGAGGTATGAAGGCTCTTATTTCCGTATTATCGTTATTGGTCATTATTCTTACCCTTTTTGTAGGTTTGCGATTTACTTTTGTGCATCTACAGACGAGGGGAATTATTATTGTAAAAACCGCAGATATAAAGGAGGGTCCGTCAGAGGTATATAAAACTTTGTCTCAGATAAACGAAGGAATGATGGTGAGGGTCAAAGAGAGGTATCAGGATTTCCTTTTGATAGAGGTACCAGATAGTAAGAGAAAAGGCTGGGTATTATCTGAACAGGTAGGTATACTAAGGACAGACAAATTATAATGACAGAACAGACGACAACATTATTCAGTGGGTTCAGTGATGAAGAGATAGAGAAACTCAAGTCCTATATGGAACCAAAGAGGTTTAAGCCTCTTGAGGCGATTTTTCTGGAGGAGATGGAGGGGAATGCCATATATCTGGTAAAGGAGGGGACAGTAAAGATATCCAAGATTTCAGACGATGAAGAGCATGAGAATAGCAAAGAGACGGAGAGGGTAATGACATATTTCAGGTCCGGGGATATCTTTGGTGAGATGAGTTTTATAGATGACCTGCCGAGGTCTGCCTCTGCATATGCGGTAGAGGAGACTGAGCTATATGTCTTTAAGAGGACTGACTTTGACCGTATGATAGAGGAAGACCCGAGGTTTGCAATAAAAGTTCTTATGAATATTGCACGTATTATCAGTCAGAGATTGAGAAGGACAGATGAGATACTTATATATCTTGCTACCCAGCTGGATATCTATTTTACATAAAATATGACATATTTTACACACCCAATATCTTTGACTCATATTAATTTTAAGCAGTGTAGATTTAGTAATATTATAGAGATAGGGAGGCAGATTTTATGAAGCAATTATTTTTATTACCACTTTTGGTTATGTTGCCAATAATCTCATCCTTTGCCGAAGAGGAGAAGGCATCTGATGTAATACTCAAGTATTCAGATAAAGTAAAAACAATTGTAAAGAAGAATATCTCACTGGAGAAGAAGAAGGCAGAGATTAAGAAGGTGGTGGATGAGATCCTTGATTATAATGAACTTGCAAAACGTTCGCTCGGAAGACATTACAGGGATAGGTCTCAGGAGGAGATTGAGAAATTCAATAAATTGATGAGGGAACTCATAGAGACATCTTATCTAAAAAAGATTACCTCCACTGTGGATTATACCTTGAAGATATTATCAGAAGATGATGAGGAGGGTGAGAAGATTGTAAATACAGAGATAAGTGCAAAGGAGGGGAAGGTTCAGGTAGGATTTGCGGTATTTAAGAGAGATAATAAATGGGTGGTTTATGACCTGATTATAGACGATGTCTCAACGCTCAAGAATTACAAATCTGAATTCAATAAGATTATTAAAGAGCAGGGATTTAATATGGTTATAAAGAAGATGGAGAATAAACTCTCTGAACTTAAAGATGAAAAATAGGTTAACTGGCATATTGATGCTCGTAAGTATTGTATTTGTCTTCTCCTTTATATTTCCTTTTGAACGCAATATTGCGGTTGAGATAGATAAAAGATACACAACGGGTATAAAAGAGATAGATATAATCTTTTTCAAAGATAATAAAATGGCTTATGAAAAGAGGTATTTTCCTGAGGAGAATTTTTTCAGATTCCATAAAGGTATAGAGGATAAGATTAGACTTTCCAGAGGTAGATATGACCTCAAGGTATATCTCATCTATAGAGATGATTATATTCTCAAAGAGAAGGAACTCAATATTGGTATAAAAGACTTTACAAAGGTCATAATGATAGGAGAGTAGGAGGATATTATAACAAAGCACTGCTGTCCGGAATGATCTGCTTTGAAAAGTTAACTGTTTGTAAAATAAGGGCTTTAGAGAGATAAATCCATATTTTCAAAATCAGGTTACCACACTTTTCAATACACTATCTATTAAAATGCTGCCCAACTTAAATACCCTCCAATGTTATTAACCATAAATCAGGTACCCATTATTAAGACCAAAAAGTGTTTGTAGAATTTTGTTTGCCAGTTAATGATCTTTTTCAATAATTACAGAGTGGCCTGTTTCACCAGAGTATGCCTGCATATTCCAATTAAAAATTTGCTTACGCCAATCATAGATTTGTTGAAAGATACTAATATACTTGCTCATAGGAACCCTCCTTTCAGGGTTTTTTGATTGACAAAATAGTTCTACCCTGCTGTGGCTCCTATATCAAAAAAATTTATTTTGGACAGATGTGTTTTTGGATATACATTTTACTATTTCATTTATATTTTATTAAATAATTGACTACAATTAACTTTTATTTTATAAGTTAATGCTAATTTATGGACCTTATTATAGAAAATGCCAGCATAATTACAATGGACAGTACAGATACTGTCCTGAATGGTTCTATATTGATTAAAGATGGTATTATAAAGTCTATCGGGCGAATAAATAAAAAGGGGATAAAATCTACCTGTGAGGTGATTGATGCAGAAGGTGCATTTGTCCTGCCGGGCTTTATTCAGACGCATATTCACACAGGACAGACCTTGTTTAGAGGTATGGCTGATGACCTTGATCTTTTAGAATGGCTCTCAAAGCATATATGGCGATACGAGGCGGCTCATAATAAGGAGTCGGTATATGCAAGTGCGCGGCTCTCCATTCTGGAGATGATTTCATCTGGGACGACTACATTTCTGGATATAGGACTTGTCCACAATGTTGAATCAATCTTTATGGCATTAAAGGAGTCTGGTGCAAGGGGCGTGGTGTGTAAGATGCTTATGGATAGTAAAGGACACCCGGAAGGACTTGGTGAGGATATAACAAAATCAGAGTCAGAGATTAGATATCTATTTCCAGAATATCACAGGTCTGAAGGTGGCAGATTGATGCTCGGAATTGGACCGAGGTTTGCCCTTTCGGTAAGTAAGGAGTCTCTCATCAGGGCCTCGGGTTTGGCAAAGGAACTCGGATTAATTATCACCACCCATAGTTCGGAGAATATCCGTGAGGTGATGATGGTTAAAGACCTGTTTAATGATTCAAATATTGCCTATCTTTATAAATGCGGGCTGTTAAATAAAAATTCTATTATTGCCCATTGTATCTGGCTTGAGAGGGGAGATTATGATTTGTTGAGAGATACTCAGACATCTGTTGCACATTGTCCCTCTGCCAATCTTAAACTTGCATCCGGCTTTGCAAGGATTCCGGAGATGCTTGAAAGCGGTATAAATGTGACATTAGGTGCAGATGGTGCCCCCTGCAATAATAATCTGAATATGTTAACAGAGATGAGAATTGCGGCCCTTATTCATAAGCCGAGGGTTGGGCCTAAGAAGATGGATGCAAAGAGTATTTTAAAGATGGCAACTATCAATGGGGCAAAGGCTCTGGGGTTGGATGATGAGATAGGTTCTATTGAGATAGGTAAAAAGGCAGATCTGATTGTAATAAGAAATGATAGTCCACATATGAATCCTTTTGACAATCCATATTCGGCTATAGTCTATTCCTCAGATAGGTCAGATGTAAGTTATGTTATTGTAGATGGAAGGATAATTTATAGGGATGGCTGGCATTTTCAATGGGATAGGGACGAGGTGGTAAAAAGGGCAGTGGAAGAGAAGAAGAAATTACTGAAGAGGCTCTGATATGTTGGGACAGAGATTTGGAAAATATATCCTTATTCGTAAACTTGCAACAGGTGGAATGGCTGATATCTATCTCGCAAGACAGGAGGGAGTTGAGGGTTTTCAGAAGGACATTGTAATTAAGAAGATAAGAGCGGAGATAGGTCAGAAGCCGGAGTTTGTGCAGATGTTTTTGAATGAGGCAAAACTGGCGGCTATGCTGACACACCCAAACATCTGCCAGATATTTGACCTTGGAAAGATTGGTGATTCATACTTCATTGCAATGGAATATATAGCTGGCAGAGATATGAATCGTATCATTAACGCATCTGCCAAGAGGGGTATTCCATTCCCGATGGAGTATGCCTTGAAGATAGCCTCTAATGTATGCGAGGGGCTTTATTATGCCCATTCAAAGGTGGATTATAACGGGAATCCATTGAATATAGTGCACAGAGATATAACGCCAGAAAATATAATGGTCTCCTGGGACGGAGCGGTGAAGATTCTGGACTTTGGAATAGCAAAGGCTACAAATCTGGTCTCAACAGATAGAGAGGGAGAGGTAAAGGGGAAGTTGAGTTATATATCGCCGGAGCAATTACAGGGTAAGGAGGCGGATCAGAGGTCAGACATCTTCTCGCTTGGAGTGGTTCTATATGAATGGATTACTGGATATAAGTTGTTCCGAGGCGAGACCGATGAGGCAGTGATTAAATCAATTACAGAAGGGAAGATATATCCGCCGAGTTTTTTCAAACCCGACCTTCCCAAACAGGTTGAGAAGATTCTGATGTCGGCACTGGAGAAAGACCCTGAAAAGAGATATAAGAATGCCTGGGATATGCAGTTTGAGATAGATTCGTTTTTGAGTCAGCACGAATTTACCCCTTCAAATGTCCACCTCTCCAACTTTATAAAGCAACTCTTTAAAGATGAGATTGAGAAGGAGCGGAAGATTACAGGCAAGAAGATTATTGCAGTCCCCCCTCCGCTCCCCGGTAGTAAGAGTCCACACAGGACCATTGCAAATGCGGGGCGAACAGTTCAAATAAATCTACCAGAAGATATCTTTGTCAATATTTCCCAGATAGCACAGAAGAATGAGATGACTGTCTCCAATCTGGTAGAAGAGATAGTGAAATTCTATCTAAAATACAAATAAAAGGAGTGCCACAATGAATGAGATTGAACACAGGTATAATGAAAATGTTCATATCATAGATTCTCCTCTATTATTTGATCTGGTCGGGAGATTTTCAAGGCCAGATACAATTCAACCCGAGGCAAACAGGATAATCAGATATGCCTATAATGAGCTCTTAAGATATATTGTGGATGTAGAATTTCCAAAGACGAGAATTGACTATCCTACCAGAATGAAAAAATATACACCAAAGGGTGTGATTCGTGGGCTCGGAATAAAGAAAGATACTAAGACGGTGATTGTGAGTATATTGAGGGCTGGCTCAATACCATCTCAGCTCTTCTTTGACCTCCTGTGCTGGTTTATAAATCCCGAATATATCAGACAGGATTTTATTTCATCAGCAAGGATTGTGAACAGGAAGGGGAAGGTCATAGGTGCAACCATTAACACAGTAAAGGTCGGTGGAGACCTTAGCGATGCATTTGTCCTGATTCCAGACCCTATGGGGGCTACTGCATCTACTCTCTTAAAGGTTATAGATGAATATATGAAGAACACCAGAAAACCACCTAAGAAGATCATCACTGCACATATGATTATTACACCTGAATTTATCAGAAACCTGCACAAAAAATATCCAGAGGTCATAATCTACTCTCTGAGACTGGATAGAGGGCTCTCCCCCGATGAGGTATTGAAGACTATCCCGGGCACTTTCAAGGATAGGGAGAGGGGACTCAATGATAATCAATATATCGTACCCGGCGCGGGCGGAGTAGGTGAGATAATTAACAATTCGTTTGTATAGGTGGGATATTATGGAGAGATTTAAGGTCTTAATTACTGAGAAAGAAATTAAAAAGAAGATTAAGAGTCTTGCCAGAAGAATCAATAAGGATTTTGAAGGTGAGCATCTATATATCATTGGGATTCTCAATGGCTGTTATATGTTTCTATCGGACCTTGCGAGAGAGTTAAAGATGCCCTGCACAGTTGATTTTATGAGAGTCTCAAGTTATGGAAATGCAACAGAGACAAGTGGAGTTGTCAGGATAATTATGGATGTCTCCGAATCTCTTGCTGATAAGAATGTCCTGATAGTGGAGGACATCATTGATACTGGACTTACAATGGACTATCTTATCAGGACAATCAAACAGAAGAATCCAAAGACAGTTAAGGTCTGCACTTTGCTACATAAGAAGGTCAAGACCAGAATTGATGTAAAGATTGACTACTGTGGTTTTGAGGTACCTGACCTGTTTGTTGTAGGGTATGGTCTTGATTATAACAATATGTATAGAAACCTGAAATATATTGGATACAAATAATATCTGGAGAATATTTAGATGGAAGAGAATTTAGAAAAGAGTGACGAGTCAAAAAAGAATGAAAGCCCCAAGGAAGGGCATATAATTACGAGAAGTCGCAGTGGGATTCCGCTCTGGATCTGGCTTATTATCATAATTTTGATTCTCGTCTGTTTCTACTTCCTATCACTTATAAACAGCAAGAGGTTTCAGATATGTGAGAGAGATGGATATCTAATTGTCAAAAAGGGTCTCTTTCTTCCCTACGGATTTGCTGAATATATACCTTTAAATATGAATGAGAGAGAGGCATATCTACCACTCAAGATTCCCGAGGGAGAGCGGGTCGCAAAGATTGAAGTGGATAAGGGAGATGTGGACATCGCATTGTTTAAGATTATTTCAGGCTGGATAGATAAATATCTCAAACAGGAGAATGAAGAGGGACTAAAGATTGCAGCGATGTATATGGAAAGAATTATGAAGCTCAATGTGACTCCGGTAGAATATGAAAAATATTCAAGATTAAAGGGTGAGCTATATTTCAGGCAGGCGAAATTTCAATTCAATATGGGTATGGATATGCTCAGGCAGGCAAAAGAGAAGATCGGGTCAATAAAGGCGATTGCCCCCGAATTTACAAAGGAGTCTAATGAGATCATTGATAAGATTGATAGGATTGAGAAGGCGATTAATCCTGATTATTCCCTTCTTGAGAAGAGGGATATTGAGAGGCTCAAGGAGGAGATGAGGAAGGAGTGCATAACTACCTGTGTAAGGGAGAGTATTGAGAAGTCATCCTCTGAGAGACCGAATGAGTCACCTTCTACCGATCCCGCTGTAATCCCTTCAACAGAGCCAGTAAAGTCAGATGGAAAATAAAAAGTTGTATTTTACCATTTTACTTATCCTTCTGATGTTGGCCTTTTTTACCTGTAAAGAGAGGGAGAAGTCGGAAGGGCACGGACCTGTTGGCAGACCAGAACTTGAAAGTGTATATGCAAAGGTATATAGGTTGATTGAATATGGTGAATATAATCTGGCATTTTCTGAACTGGCTTATTATTTGAGGTTTTATACACTGGAGGAGAGGAAGGGTTTTGATATACAGAATCTCTTTGCAAAATATATAATTGAAGGGAGTGATTCCCTTGAAAACACAATAGACAACTATGCAAGATTGTTTGAATTTTTTAACTCCGCTGATGCAGAGGCAGTATATCAGATGCTTATGTACCGTTCTGCAAACGAATCAGATCTTGAGCGTGCAGCACTTATTGTCGCATCAAAAGTGGATAAGGGGAGCACAGATGCTGGCTTATATTTCTTTCTTACATACACTTTTTATAATTTGAAGATGAGGGAACAATCTGATAGATATCTGGATTGCCTTCTGAGCATCGCACCTCATCATCCAGCCACATCATATCTGGTCTTTAAGATCCGTGGGAAGAGGCCCAATTTCAGGGCTCTGGCGGTTGATGCCCTCAGGACCTTATTTTACAGAGATGGCTCTCCATCTGCGCTCAGGACAATCGCCTTAAACTTCCATATACCTGCTATGATGAATAAAGAATGGGAGGAGATAGCCTTTGCGCTCTTAAATAGCCGAGATTTTCAGACCAGATTGTTGGCATATTCAGAGATACCAATATTCTTCGCCAGAAATAATGACGCCGAGGCACTCTATAAAATTTTAAAGAGTCAGATAGTTGAAAAGAATTATAGACTCTTCTCTCTCGCCACAAGAAGTCTTTTATATGTTTATAAAGAACCCTATGTGGTTGTGGACAGGTTGAGAAGGGAGTTTACAGATAATCCATTTGTCTTAATGCTCTATGCAAAGTATCTAATCTCAACAAGTCCAGACAATCTAAATGATGCGGTCCAACTATGTATGGATGCACTTGAGAAGGATAATAATATTGAAATGCTTTTAGAATCTGTAGAACTCTTGAGTAATACATCAAATATATTCAAGCTTAAATCATTCGCAGAGGAACTCCTTTTCAGATATCCATATTATATTGACCTATATAATATCTATAGGACTATTTCATCCAATTCAGGCAAAGTTGATATCTTTGAGAGATATTTTGAACATATACCAGAATCTATTGAGAGATATCTGTTATTTTCCTATATCGTGGATAATTTGAAATATAAGGAGGGGTATCTATTAAACGGTCTCAATGTCTATAAAGGGGATTGCCGTTTGATTATAGAACTTTTAGATGTTGAGAACAGATGTGAGGCAGGTGATTTTTTCAAGAAATATAATGAACTGATTAAAAATTATGTTACTAAGGAAGAGATGCTCTCCTGTATAAGTAAGATGGAGGAGAATAGAAAGGTAACTTATCTATCGCTTGTGAATCAGGGGAAGAGAGGACATTGTGCAGTTGAGAAAAAATAAGAAAATTATGAGTAGAATCTCTTTTTTTATCATTTTTATCCTTCTAATTCTCAGTCCTATCTCCTGTATTGGTGAGAACTCTTATAGGAGTATGAGGGGTGAGAATCAGCTCTCGCTTAAAAATATTAAGATGTACGAATATAGAGGTGATAAAAAGGAGGCAGAGGTTATTGCTGAGAATCTTATATATAATAGAGATAAGGCAGAATTTATAATTAAAGATGGGAGAATTCTAACAGATATCTCTCTTGGTTCTATAAAAGATAAGGTGGATATCGGTTTTTTGAGGGCTGAATATGATATCAAAAGTAAAAAACTCTATGTTGAACTTAAGGATACAATATTTATTGATAGAGGTGTTAGACTCTCGGCTGGTAATCTGGAATTGAAGACCGAGGTGGGTGATATATGGAGTCTTAATAAGGTGAAAATTCAGGGTGGAAATTTTGAATTTGAAGGGAATGGTTTTTTTGGCAACATTAAAGATGGTATGTATGTATTTGATGAAGGTGTGGAGGCAAGGATATTTTGATTATGTCTTTTCTTGGGAAGATAATGATTCTGTTAATACTCTTTCAAACTCAGGAGACGAGACCTCTGAAAGAGCAGATTAAGGAGGATAAATCCCCGATAGAGATTAAGGCAAAGAGATTGAAGATTGAGAATCAAAATAAGAAGGCGACATTCTCCGATAATGTGGTTGTGACCCGTTCTGATATGAAGATGACCTGTGATCTGCTTATGGCTTTTTATAATGAAAATGGGAAGATTGAGAAATTTGAATGCATCGGGAATGTGAAACTCACAAAGGGAGAGAGGGTGGCAACCTCCAATAAGGCAGTATATGATAATAGGAACTCCACAGTTATTATGACCGGAAATCCATATTATTCTGATGGAGAGAACAGATTCTGGGGAGATGTAGTTGACTATGATCTTGAAAATGATGTGGTAAATGTAAAGAATATTAAGGCGGTAGTTAAGATAAAAGGGCAGAAAGAGAAGAAGTAAATGCTTGAGGTGAATTCAATCTCCAAGAGATATAAGCATAGAAAGGTACTTGATAAGGTATCAATTCATATTAATCGCGGTGAGATTGCAGGGATATTGGGTCCAAATGGGGCTGGTAAGACTACATTATTTAAGATAATAATTGGTCTTGTTAAACCTGACGAGGGTGATATTCTGCTGGACAGTGTACTAATAAATGGCTTTAGTCTATATCAGTTAATTCGTATGGGAGTCGGTTATCTCCCTCAGGAGCCTTCTCTTTTTACCGGGCTTTCTGTATATGAAAACCTGAAATTGGCATCCTCTATAAATAATTCAAATATGGACCCTGAGGCAAGGGTAGATGAAATTATTAAGGCACTCAATCTAAGCGGAATCAGAGATAGCATAGCAGAAAATCTCTCCGGTGGGGAGAAACGAAGGGTTGAGGTAGCACGTTCTCTTCTGTTAAATCCATCTTATATGCTCTTTGATGAGCCGTTCAGTCAGATAGACCCCAAGACGGTTTATGAGTTGATGGGGATTATTAAAAAGATGAGGGAGAGGAATATCGGAATTTTAATTACAGACCATTCTGCTCGTGAGGTATTTAATGTCTGTGATAGAATATATATATTATCAGATGGGAAGGTTATTATAGAGGGAACACCTGAGGAATTAAAACACAATCCATCGGTAAAAGAGATCTATCTCGGACAACTCTTTGAAATATAATTCTCATCACATCTGTCCAAAATAATTTTTTTGATATGAAAGCCTCGGTAGGGTAAAACTTTTTTCAATCAAAAAACCCTGAAAGGAGGCCTCTTATGAATAAACACCCCGTCATTTCTGACGCCCCTCTACAAGAGGGGAAAGCCGCATTTTTGGGGAAATCTATGATAGGTACAGGCAAATTCTACAGATATTTTCAAAGAATGATTTTTACAGGGCAGTATATGAGACGAAGACTGATAAAGGGGTAAAGAGATTTAGTTGTTGGGAAAATTTGAGGTATTTTAAATGGTGTCTTATGTAGAGATTTTAGGAGAAACTGATTATTAGCCCTTACTTTTTAAATGGCTTGAAATGTAAAAAAAATATTGTATAAAACATCTTAGGTCTTTCTCTTAATTGAGGTAAATTATGTATGATTTAAAGATTTCAGTTTTATCCCTCTCCCTTATTTATCTTTATTCCTGTGCTACCGTAAAAAGTGATAAAACTGGTGTGGATATAGAGAGCAGACTCAAAGATGGTGCAAGAGTTATGTGGATCGCCGCTCATCCGGATGATGAGTCTATGGTGGGTGCCCTACTTTTAAGGTCCAGTCTATATTATAAGAATCCACTATACTTTCTGGTGCTTACCCATGGGGATGGAGGGGAGTGTTGCATAAAAGGGGGATGTCATCCAGACCTCAAGACAGTGAGAGGAGAGGAGCTAAAAAAGGTGGCAAAGGCGTACAATGCGGAGTTGCAGCATGAATACCTATTTAATGCGCCTCTTCCGATGGAGAGCTTCCCCCCAAGGCATATAATTGCCAGAAAATGGAGAGAGGAGAAAGACCCAATATATATAGTGGCTGAGGCTATTAGAAGGTTTAAGCCAGATATAGTTATCACCTTTGACCCATATAGAGGTTTTACAGGGCACCCCGAGCATCAACTTGCCTCAAGGTTTGCCATTGCGGGAATAATTGCAGCTGCAGATTCAGAATATAAAATTGAGCATAGTCAACCTCATAGAGTAAGGCATCTATATTTTGGACTGAATAAGTATTTTATATTCAAGATTTTGGGGCAGACAGACCCATCTCCTGTAACCGAGGAGTGGAATATGAATAAGGAATGTGCAGGTGGAAAGAGCTGTAAGGAACTCCTCTCAAAATATACACGCTTTCATAGATCTCAGGAGAATGATATGGGGACTGTAAGAAAGCTACTCAGGTGGATTGATACAATGTATCTATCTGAATATGACCCTTTTAAGCACCCGCTGGATCCTTATGAAGAGGTAAAGTAGATCTATGCTTTTTTGACTTATTGTTTTATCCTGTTATAATGATGGTGGGTTTATTTTATGGGCGAACGTTTTGGAAAGTTTGAGATAATCACCAGGATCGCCACAGGCGGGATGGCGGAGATATTCCTTGCAAAGCAGGTTGGAATAGAAGGATTCCAGAAACTGATTGTGATAAAGAGGATTCTCCCTCATCTCTCATCTGATAAAGAGTTTGTAAATATGTTTCTGGATGAGGCGAGGATGGCGGCTCAGCTGAACCATCCGAATATTGTGCAGATATATGACCTTGGAGTTATTGAGGGTTCATATTTTATTGCGATGGAATATATAGATGGAGTGGATATTTCATCAATATTAAAAAAAGGGAGAGAGAAAAAGAACTTTTTGAGACTCGGCTGGATATTGAAGATAATATCTCAGGTCTGCGAAGGACTGTATTATGCCCATACATTAAAAGATTCAAATGGTATTCCTCTTGGACTGATTCACAGAGATATAACTCCAGAGAATCTATTAGTCTCATTTACGGGGAGTGTAAAGATTACAGACTTCGGGATTGCCCGTGCACGCGGACGTTCTACGAGTACCACCTCCGGTACACTAAAGGGGAAATTCCCATATATGTTCTATGAGATGGTTAAGGGGATGGAGATTGACGCGAGGTCAGATATCTTCTCTTTGGGGATTGTTATGTGGGAGATGCTTACATACAGGAGGTTATTTAAGCGTGATACAGAGGTGGCATCTATAAATGCCATATTGAATGAAGAGATACCTTCCCCCAAGAAGTATTTTAAGAACCTGCCCGATGGGGTTGAGAAGATAGTTATGAAGGCGCTTGAGAGGGATAGAGATAAGAGATTTCAGACAGCCCGAGAGATGGGGAATGCGATTGAGGACTTTATCTCTCAGAAGAGGGTAATTGTCAGGATATCGGACTTGAGCGATTATCTTACAGAATTATTTCCGGACAGAGGGATTTCTGGTGATAAGAAATTGACCTCCTCAAAGATTGATAAGATTGTAGAGATAAAGGAGCATAAGAGTGCAAGTAACAGCCTTCCGGTAATTACCATCCAGAAGAAGAATCCGGTGGGTGAAAATGGGACCGTGGTCTTGCCTCCGCCTACATTAGAGATTAAGCCTGAGCCAGAAGGGGGGATAGATGGCAATCAGGAGATTGAGAAGAAAGGAGAGGAGATAAGTTCAGACTCAAATGTAAAGCCACTCCCAAAGGTTATTGAGGAGATGGAAATTGGGGGTCATTATGTACAGGAAGATAAAATAAGTAACAGGCATAATGAAGGGACTAAATCTGAATCTTTAGAAGTAGCAAGAGAGGTAATTGCAACTACACCTTCAAATAAACAATCAGGTAAGAGAAATCTCCTGATTGCAGCAGTATTGATGAGTCTTGTGTTATTGGTGGGCGTTATCTTCTTTGTACTTAATTTGGGTAAGAGAGATGAGGCGGTTCTTAATACAACTCCTAAATTATTAAAAGAGGAGGGTGAGAAGAAGGCGTCTGGGATAGGAGAGAAAGAGGTGGTGGAGGAGAGGAAGGAGATGGGAGATGCAGAGAGGAGCGAAGTGGAGAAAGAGAAGATGGAGCAGAGTATAGAAGAGAAAAACAGGAAAGCAGAGACGGTCAGAAAGAAGGAGCAGAAGGTAGCATCAGTGGAGAGACCGAAGATTCAGGAGAATGTAAAGAAGGTTGAAAAGATG
>JBMFOP010000069.1:0-16011 GCA_049969675.1 Myxococcota bacterium
ATCTGTATAAACCTATACTTGGGGAACCAAAGAAATATTGTAAAAAATATCGCGTTTTAGATGCACTATATAGGTTAGCAGACGCTTATAACTTGAAATGGGAAATAGATTATTCAAAATGTTGTAACCTTGATTGTCCAAGGGTAATAAAGATTGAATAGTTGCCACCGCTGTCCAATATAATTTGAGTTAAAGGTCCAACATACTTGAAAGATCTTTATTCTGAGATAGAGTTAGAAAGTCTCTCTATCTGACAAATATCTTAGTATATCATTCTAATTTTATAGGACCAGATTGAGGATGTTATTATTACTCTCCAATTCCAATCTGTTAAAAGAATTTCAAGCCGTATAATATAGAGTTGTTTATATCTGTATGACTCTTTCTAAATGAGGCTTTCTATGAATAAACACACCGTCCGCTTTTTACTTTCATATTCCTCCTTTCTAAAACAGCCATGATAAAATATATGTTTTATTGAACAACGATTCCCTGACCATTGGATATTCCTTCATAGCTGACTTTCTCTATTAAAGAAACGAGCCAGGAATTTTTTTGAATAAAAGAGTAACTAACACCGGAAAGCATTTAATCATAAATCTGTCTGGAATAAAATTTGCATTTAATTAATTTACGGTCAGTAGAAGGACCGCCCTTAAGCCCAGTCTTCATAGTGAAGGCTGGGCATTTTTATTGGGATGTTGTGGTAAGATTTACCTTTTTGTGGTAAACATTACCACACACGGTGGGTTTTAATGTTAAAATAAACAATGATATCAATAAATTACAAATTGTGAATCTGGTATATAAAATGCAAATATCAAATAATAGAGTCTGCTCTGGAGGTGGATTATGAAAAGGTTAATAACAATTATCGTGATGTTTGGATTAATAGGATGTGGGACTTATGATGAGGACTCAAATTATGTCTCAACATCAGGTAACCTATTGAGCATAAAACAGAAGGTTGACAAGAAAAATAAGATAAGTTTTGCCAACATCTCCCAACTTATCAAAAAGGTTGAGGTCTCTATCTCTGACAATGATTCAGCCCTCTTTACTGAGAGTGCAACAGATGAATTTTTAATTAACTCTGTGATTGATATTTATATTGGGGCAAAATTCTATAATTATACAAATAAGCATAAACTCGGTATCAACATATATCTACCAGATGGAAATATATATCGTAAATCTGAGGCAGAGGTTGACTTTTCTGTTCAGGGAAATTATTCCATTGGCGGTGTCATAATTGAAAATACAGATTCAATACTTATAGCCAGATATATAATCCCGGTTGCTGGTACAGAGCTCTCTATTTTCAATCTCACCGGGACCTATAATGTAGAAATTTTACTGGATAATTCGGTTGTTGCAAAGAGCAGTTTTGTGTTGAAGTAATCAGTTGTCCATATCTATATAATCTATCTTCCCCTCGAGGGCAGTAATTAGTGAAATTATTGAAGCCACCACCTCAAAATGCTCCTCACCTATCTCATCTCCCGCCTCATACATCTTATAAAAATTCCTCGCGAGATGTATATTCTTAACTACCGGCACCATATTTAATGAGGCATATTGAATCATCTTTAATGCATCATTGTCAGTCCCAATATAACCAATTGATGGAGACTCATCACCTTCTTCATAGATAACTGGAATGGCTATATGGGTTGGATTCACCAGCAGAAACTTCGCCCGCTTTACATCCCGTTTCATCTCTGAAAATAGAATCATATTCCTGAATCTCTTCTGTTTTGCCTTGATCTCCGGGTCCCCCTCCTGATTTTTAAACTCCTCTTTCACCTCCTGTTTGGTCATATATAGATTCTTCATAAATTTATGCCTTTCATAAATCATATCCAGCACACCAATTACCAATCCGGAAATTACCATTGCCAGAATTATCTTCTTCATTATAGCAAGAAAGATAAGACCAGACCTCCCATTCACAATAAGAGAAGATGGGGTGGTGATGAGATTTGCCTTTATAAAGAAGAAGAGAATTGCCCAGAACAATACAACTTTCAGCAATGTAAATCCAAGCTTTACAAATCTCTCTTTTGAGATGAGTACCGCTGGATTAATGGATTTAAAATAATTTTGAAAGCCCTGAAATATTCTCTTTGAAGAGAGTACATTATATCTATAACCAAACGGCAGGGTCACATCCAGAATGGGGAATAAAATTAAAATAGATATTGCAAATAAAAAGATTGGCAGAAGGTTGATAATAGCATCATTAAAATTTTGCCCTGATAGAAGATACAAACTCCTCTTTGCGATGTAGCCCTGAAATGACCTTATGAGAGAATGATTTACAAAAATTATCACAAGAAAGAATATGGTGATTTTAACAAAGGACTCAAATGGGCGGGAGGTAAAACTCTGCCCCTCTTCTCTTGCCCTTTTCAATCTATGTGGAGTCGGTTTTTCAGTCTTTTCCATCTAATTTAATAACCCCGCTATAAGATCTGTGAGGTTGCTGACTCGGGCAATATCAATACCAATGAGGTTGACAATATTCTTCAATAAAAACATAATTCCACCAAAAATTAATATAGCATTTAGAATGAAAGTACAGGATGAGAGATTCAGATTGGTGCCGAGCATATCCGAAAATGCCATCAATAAGAGAGCAGAAAGTGCCAGAAGAAGAATCGGCAGAAAATATCCGATGCAGTTCTTTGACAATATATTGAAATTACTTAATAGGTGAAAGACGACCTCCTGAATCCTTAAATAGGATAAATCGTGAATAGAAAATTTTAATATCAAACTTAATATATTGAGATGTGCCCCGGATAAAAATATCAGCGAAATTACAATCATCTCAAATATCATCTCCAATGCTGAGCCCCTCTCATCAAATATCCCCTGAGAGTTCAATACCCCCATACTCCCGAAGAGATTTTCAATGGTGGATGCAGAGCTAATAATGAATTTCACAAGCAATATGAATGGGAGAGAGATAATATATCCAATGAAAAATTCGGATAATACGAATCGGATATCAAATCCATCTGGTATTGACGAGACTGGCAGGATTAGATATCTAAAAAATCCCAGAATACCAATCAGTGAAGACCTGACCAGCATAGGGACATATTTCCCACCAAAGACCTCTGAGATACTGATAATCGGGATAAATCTGACGCCAAGGGTTGCGGAAATAATTATAATTTGAAACAACTCCGAGAAGTTCATTCACCCTCAAATATCCTGATTATAAGCATAATAAATTGATTATAAAAGTCTTTCCCCACCACGGCAAAATACAAGGCTGTAATTACCAGTTTTGAGAGATAGTTGATTGAACCTTCGTGTATCTGAAGCAGTGCCTGTAAGATTGAGATCAGAATAGAGATTATAAGAAGGATGGCAAATAACGGTAGGATAAATATGCCAAGCAAATAGAGACTCTGCTGAATATAATAAATTGGGAGTTCCATAGTTAATTACTCAATATGAGATTCTTCGTTACAAGATACCACCCATCAGAGAGGACAAATATCAGAAGTTTTAGAGGCAACGAAATGGAAACAGGTGTCAGCATATTCAGACCTATTGCAACCAGCAGATTTGCTACAAGTAGGTCAATAAGCAGGAATGGGATGAAGAGTCTAAAACCCATCATAAATGCCTCCTTAAGCTGGGTAATCACAAATGCAGGTGCCACAATGAGGATTGAATCTTTTAAGTCATCATTTTTGTTTGCGTCCTGAAAGAGGTGCAACTCCTTCTTCCCCGTATGCTTCAAGAGATATTCCATAAGAGGAGGTCTTGCCGCCTCAAATGCCTTCATAAGGTCCGGTACACTATCAATTTTCATCTGGACATTCTCTCTATCAAATGTATCTTTTGCAGAGATATACATCTTACTTGCAACCGGTTGCATGGTAAAGATGGTGAGTACAATTGAGAGGCCTGTAATTACTGATGTAGGAGGAATCTGCTGAAGTCCTATGGCGTTCTTCAAAATTGTAAGCACCACAGAATATTTTACAAACGAGGTGAGCATCATTACTATAAAAGGGATAAATGCCAGAACCACCAGCAAAAATAAAAAGATGCCCGGCTTAAATCCAGATGAAAAATCCAGATTTACTCTCTCTGTGGCTGCAAAAATTAGGTCATAGAATTCATTGACTCTGAACATTCTCTCTCTCCTCTGTGATTTTTATTACACAATTCCTGTTTGCAAATATCAGGTGATTACAACCATTATAATTAATCAGTACAAGATTTGAATCACTATCTATCTTTAACCTTTCTAAAATCCTTACCCTCTTTTCAGATACTTCGGTACCGCTTCTTCTACGATAAAAAATCCAGATAAAAATTAAAATTAATAGTGGTATTGAATATTCCACAGAGAGAAACGATACCAGAAGAATCCCGAGCAAAGGTAGGAATATATTTGAGTAATTATTAAATAAATGTCTTTGTAATTCTGATCTGAGTTTCATCTACCTCTCCCATTGCCATTAATGAGTTGCCGAGCATAAGTTTACAACTTTTGCCCTGTAATAGATCAATCTTCTTCTCACTGCTTAAAAGCCCCTTTATCTCTGAAAAATTTAATTCTCCCATCTCTATCCGTACCGAAACGGGCAATCTCAAATCTTCAATAGAGAGAATTTTCTCCTCCATACTTTCCTCCTCAACAAATAGATTAAATTTGCTCAATTCAAGACAATCATTTATCACAACCACATTTTCGCAGGGCAATTTCATCATAGCCCCTTCCTCAAGAACTCCTATTATATTTAGTGGCAGACGCCTTAATCCATGAATTGAGATAGAATACTCTACTATATTTTCTATCTCTATATCCCTTTTGAGCAGGAGTTTAAATATGCTGGATGTATCAACTCTCAAAACCAGTGGAGAGAAGACTTTTTTATATTTGAGCCCAATTAAAAAATCCGTCGTAGAAACTTTTGCCAGAGTATTATCAGATGAGATCTCAAGATGAATATTGAAATTTTCATCTATCTTATTTAAGATTTCAGAGAGCAAGATTATTGATGACGCCTCCACAAATTCTGGTAATAAAAGTATATTTTTTTTCATTAACAGATCCTGTGCGTATGCGGTAATCAATCTTTTGCTGAGCAGGACCTCTCCAAAGAAACCACCATCTTCATCGATGAGGTTTAGAGTGTAATTCTCAAATTCTACTGACTCTTTTAATGGGGAGATATTTAGTAATTGAAACTCCCCAAAAGAGATATTCTTCTCCAACAATCTCTTTATTAGAGTATCCACAACATTCATTTATATTACCTCAATTATAAAGTTGCGTGCGATCGGGAGCAGACTGATATGCCTCATTACCTCAACCTTTAATTCCTTATCTCCTTTTATAAGTATAGAGTTTTCATCTGTTGAAATTGTTACACTTACCCTTCCATCAAATAGATTGATTGTAAGTGAAAGTGGCTTCTTCTGTTCCGACAGCCTCTGAAAGAATCTGTCAAAATAGAGATATCTGCCGGGAAATACTGGATGGTATCTGTTAATATTCTGAGTACTGTTTTGCGACACACAATTCCTCAACATCTTCTTCCTCCCTGTTTTGATTTTCTCTTTTTATAGAAATCTTTTCCAATTCAATTATCTTATTTATTGCCTTTATAGTCTGGTCCTCTTTATAGAGGGTATTTCTTAAATTTGTGAGTTTGCACTTCCGGTCTGCATAATTGTGTATATCTGACTCAATTTTTCCTGTCAGGCTGTGTATATAATCCTCATACCATCTTGAGGAAGAGTCAATCTCATCTCCATAATCTTGAGAGTTATAATCATTCAACATCTTAAAAATTGCCTCTCCAAGTATCATTAGTTCTTTTTTCCTTAACTCAAACTCATAGGAGATATGGTCTCTTTTAATCTCTGAGATTTCAGCAATTTTGTATAAAGTTTTTATGTTCATATAACCCTCAGATTTAAATTTTATTGCAACTTTTGTGCCAGATTGTGGGTTAAATGAAATACCTTCTATGCAGATTACACAGAAGTTTTTCAATAAGTTTGATTCAGACTACGAAAATTAATCACCTATTATAGAGGGATGTTATGAAAGGACGTGTTTCATAGCTAAACTGTCAACCTGCTGTTGCAACCCAAAAACAAAAAAGCACAGGTGGCGTGTATTATGTGTGGGAAACTGAAAAGACATAGACTGTTTTCATTGATTTTTGCCTACACCTGCGACGAATCTGGATTTATCCAGAAATATTATCTTGATTTCAGATAAATTTGTTATTATAATATCAAATTGCATCTGGGGGCGATCTGGGTTCGACAGGGGCTGTGAGGTTTAAGGTGCATGCCGCGGGTTCCTGTGTAACCGCGTTAAAACTATGCAGGAGACACAAATGCCAACGAAAATTTGGCACTTGCTGCTTAATTAAGAAGCAGCCGTTCATTATGTCTCTCTCCTATCGGGACATAATGGGCGTCAGTAAGATAGGATAGTCAGTGGCTGGCTCCAAAGCGGCTGCTGATGAAACTTTACTTTGGATAGGTCTTATGTAGCCAGTCTGTGGGCGACAGAAGACTAAAATTCAAAACACAGAATAAGCATGTAGTTACCTTAAAAGTAGCACCTCTGGACGCGGGTTCGATTCCCGCCGCCTCCACCAATTCCTATAATCAATAACTATTTGGAAAATCAGACGATATAATCCCCTGTTTTATTTGCTATTGTAACATAGCCACTTTTATATTACCACACGACTGCCCAGAATAGATTTTTATTGGGAAAATTTTAAGAATATAATCTCTTATCCGTATGAATTCTTCTTTAAAGAGGCTTTACCTGGTCTGGATATTTCCGATAATGCCAGTTAGGGTAAATTTTGTTTATAGTATATAGTCCACGGGCAATAGTCAATTTTAACTAAACTGAATGATTCTTTGTATTGATGGTCTTTCAGTAAAATTTCTACAGAGTCAACTTTTTTGTTTGAAAATCTCTGCATAGATTAAAAAATCTTCATAATAGCCCCTCATATGTTTGGTGATATTGGTTTAGTAGTAATGTGATAAAAGACCTATTACTTAAATTTTGGGGTTCTATGGATTAACCTTTTTTGTTTAGTTGTAAATTCTATTATATTTATGATAAATAGTCTTATGTCAGTGAGGTGAGAGATGTCAGAACTAAATCCTGTTGATATCCTCTGGAAGAGAATACTCCCCAGAATTCCTGTAGAGATAGTTCCTCTGCTCGGTCAACTGCTCTTTATACGTTCGTGGGGGAGGTTTGATGAGGCTGTAAAGGACCCTGAAAGATTTCAGAGAGATAGAATAAGGGAGATCCTTGAGAGGAATATGGATACAGAATTCGGTAGAAAATATGGCTTTTCACAGATAAAGAGTCCCGAGGAATATAGGGATAAAGTCCCAATTCAAAACTATGATTTACTTGAACCATATATTGAAAAGATAAAAGATGGTGAGAAGAATATTCTCACATCTGATGAGGTGATATTCTTTGGCAGGACAAGTGGGACGACGGGTGCGGCAAAATTTATTCCGGTCACAAGGTCCTTTCTTCAGGAATATAAACTTCCGAGAAGGGTGTGGATGAGACAGGTTATAAATGAGATGCCCGGGCTGGTCTATGGCAGGTTGTTGACTATTCATTCCCCAAAGATTGAAGGGAGGACGAGGGGAGGTATCCCTTATGGTTCAATCACTGTTGCAATGGGTGCAGATAATCTTGGACTACCTATTGCAAGGGGTTTTCATGAGATACCGATGGAGGTATTCTTCATTGATGATTTTGATGCAAAGTATTATTACATATTGAGATTTGCACTTGAGATGGAGATATCGGTTATAGCTGCAATAAATCCATCAACAATCCTTTTGTTTGTTAAGAAGCTCACAGAGCATTCAGATAGATTGATAAAGGACCTTAAAAATGGAGATATAGATCCAGATTTCAAAGTTGATAGGATTGTGAGACAGAGGTTATTAAAATTATTGAAACCCAATCATCAGATGGCAGAAAAAATCGGCTTGAGCAGAGATAAACACGGCTTTGTAAAGCCTGTTGAGATATGGAAGAGGCTCTGCGGACTTATGTGCTGGAAGGGTGGATTTGGTTCGTACTATATCTCACAGTTTGAACCTTACTTTGATAACCTCCCGATTATGGACTATGGATATGCCGCCACCGAAGGGAACTTTGCCATCCCAATCTCAACTAAAAGAGATGACAACGTGCTGATTCCATACGGGCACTTTTTAGAATTCATCTCAGAGCGGGATTCAAAGCCGTATTTTATGTGGGAACTCAAAAGGGGTGAGAGATATAAGGTGATCATCACTGCCTCAAATGGTCTATATCGGTATGATATTAATGATATAGTGGAGGTAACAGATTTTTATGATAGGACTCCCTGTATCAAATTTTTGCACAAAGGGGGAAATGTAGTCTCAATAACTGGAGAGAAGGTCACGGAATCCCATATAATAAAGGTTATGTCTCAACTAAATAGCAAACTCGGATTTAAACTCAAGGGATTTACTGTAACTATTTCACTTGATGATACCCCAAAATATGTACTTGCGATAGAGCCAGAGGGATTGATTGGAGAGGAGAGCAGGAGGATAATTATTGAGGAGTTTGACCGTCTTTTAAGAGATGCGAATATTGAGTATGATTCAAAACGTAAGAGCCAGAGACTCTCTCCACCTGAACTTATTGTGCTAAAAAATGGCTTTTTTGAGAGGTATCGTATCCACCAGATTGAAAATGGTGCCCCTGATGCACACCTCAAGCCTCCGCACCTGACTATTAAGAAGGAGCTTCTGGACCTTTTATTATCCGAAAAGGAGTAGAGATGAGATTATTTGGTAGAGAGATCAAGGCAGTGACATTTGATATGGATGGGACATTGTATAACTCGGCGAGGCTCTTAATAAAGATTCTGCCCGAGGTGTTAAAAAACAGGAGATTTATTGTAGAATTTTACAGAGTGAGGGAGTCTTTAAGAAGAGAAGGGTTCAAGGGTGATATCAGAAGGGAGGTCATAAAGAGACTATCACACAAACTTATAATTGCAGAATCTGATATAGAATATATGATTGATGAAACTATTTACAGGTTGTTTGCATCCAGAATAGATAGAAGACTCTTATTTAAGGGATTAAGAGATTTTATAGATATGCTCAAGGCAAATGATGTAAGGCTCGGAATAATATCTGATTTTCCGATTGAGGAGAAACTGATGAGGCTCGGTTTATACTTTGAGCCGTGGCGGGCTTTGATAAATACAGAGGATATAGGGGCACTCAAACCATCTATTGAGCCATTTCAGAGGGCAGCAGAATTACTGGCTGTAGAACCCGGACATATACTTCATATTGGAGATAGAGAGGATTCAGATGTGGCTGGTGCGAAGCGAGCTGGATTTATCTCTGCAAGGCTCAAGAGATTCGGGAGGCTCAAATCAAAGGCAGATATTATCTTCAGGTCATACACAGAATTTATTATCTAATCGGAGGTAATTATGGAATTTTCAAAGATTAAAGAATTGAGGGAGAGTAAGCGGGCATTTAAGTCCGATAAGGTCTCTCTGGAGAAGATTTATAAGATTTTAGATACAGCAAGGTGGTCTCCATCTGCTGCAAATATGCAGCCCGCAAGATTTCTGGTATTAAATACTAAAGAGAGTATTGAGAAGATAAGACCAGCACTTGCGGAGGGGAATTACTGGGCTCTGGCTGCCCCAGTGATAGTCGTTGTCTTTTCAAAGCCCGAACTGGATTATCAGAGTGACAGGATAAGATATTATGCTTTTGATTCTGGACAGGCAGTAATGAGTCTAATTTATGCCGCGGTTGATAATGGCTTGATGGCTCATCCAATGGCGGGATTTGATGGAGAGAAAGTGAAAGCGATATTTAAAATCCCATCAGATATGGATGTTATTATAGTTATAGCAATTGGATATAAGGGGAATAGTAATGAGCTGGATGAAGTTACCAGAAAGAAAGATATGAAAGAGCGAACAAGAAAACCTATCTCAGAATTGGCATTTATAAATGATATAGAAAGAAAGCTTAATATTGAAAGGCTTGAACCAGAGAAATATTTTGAAACGCCAATTGATATCAGGTTTAATGATATAGATTTGATTGGACATGTGAATAATGCCACATTTCTTACCTATTTTGAAGAGGCGAGGTGGAGATTCTTTGCAGAGATTTACGGGAAGGAGAATATTACAAAAATCAATTTTATAATAGCATCCATCTCTATTGACTATGAGAGTCCTATATTTCCACTTGATGAGCCAGTGGTGAAGATGTGGGTAAGTGATATAGGTAGAACGAGCTTTAAATTCAATTACAGAATAGTCTCGAAAGATAGGAGTAAGCTGTTTGCGAGCGGAAATTCTGTTCAGGTCTTCTATGATTATGCAGAGAACAGGCCTATACAGGTCCCTGAAGAATTTATAGAAAGGGCTGCCCCATATATGGAGAGATATAAGTTGATTTAAAAAAATTGAACATTTAAGACTTATGTGTTATCTGATGCAGGCTTTTTCTATTGAGGGTCTAATGAATAGGCTTGCGTTTGCATTTGACCTTGATGGGACTGTTGTGGATTCTCGCTCTGATATTGTAAGCTCCGTCAATCTTACATTGGGATATTTTGGTCTTCCAGCCCTGCCATTTGAGAGAATAGTCTCTTATGTAGGAAATGGTGCAAGGGTCCTGATGGAGCGTGTGCTTGGAGAAAATCTTATGGTAATCAATCTGGATGAGGCAGTAAAGAAGTTCAGGGAGATCTACCTTGAGCATTGTGTGGACGAATCATATATATTTCCTCATATTGCAGACTGTTTTGATATTATTAAATCTGGCGGTCATATCCTCTTCTTAATTACCAACAAACCATCTCCTCACTCCGAAAAGATATTGAGGCATTTTGGTTTATTTGATAAATTTGATGAGATATTCTGTCAGGATACTATGAAGGCATTAAAGCCAGACCCAATAACAATTATTGAATTACTCAATAGGTATCACCTCTCTCCCGATAACTTCTATATGATTGGCGACTCAAGGGTAGATATGGAGTTTGCAACCAGTTCAAATGTGAGGTCAATTATGGTAGGTTATGGAGGTGTGATTGGTGAGGAGGAATTTATTACCACCGGTGCAGACTATAAAGTGAAGAGACCAGAAGAATTAAAGAACCTAATTTTATCACTAATGTAATAACGACTTAAAAAGAAATAAAATTTCTTTTTTATCCGGGATAAAATATGATAAATTACACATCTGACCAAAATAAATTTTACTTCTAAAAGTTGATGATTTTGGACAGCGGTGGATAAATTGCAGTGTTTAATAGAAATGGAGTTGTGTAATGCCATTAGATTCGGGCAGACTAAAGAAGGGGTAGAATCAAAAATTCCCTTACTTTGATAAATCATTTTGTGTATAGTATATTCTTATTTGAGTTATCAGAGGTAGACATAATATTGGAGAATATCAAATCAGAGGATGTGACTTAGATTTATCAATTGTAGATAATTTTAACCCCAAGGGAAGAGATAGATAGCGGTTATATGTGTTGCCTTTGATGGTAATTAGAAAAGTTGGGAGATTCTATTGTCTCTTCCGAGTAACTTTTCGTAGAGGGCTATATATTTCTTTGCTGATACTGTCCAGCTGAAGTCAAATTCCATTATCCTCCTGATATATTTTTCTATATCTCTCTCTTCACGATAAAATCTTAGTGCCCTTTCTATTGTCTTTAGAAGTTCGTCTGCACTGTATTCATAAAATTTGAATCCGTTCCCTCTCTCTCTATCTGCATCCAGATCTATAATAGTGTCGTCAAGTCCTCCGACACCTCTAACGATGGGGAATGTCCCATATCTGAGTGAATACATCTGATTCAATCCACAGGGTTCATATCTGGAAGGCATAAGGAAGAAGTCGCTCCCCGCCTCTATCAGATGGGCAAGTGTATTATCAAATCCGAGCAGAAGCCCAATCGTATCAGGATATCTCTTTTTCAATTCAGTGAAATGGTCGTGATATTTCTTATCTCCTGTGCCAAGGATTACAAACTTTGCCCCGAGGTTTAAGAGTCTATCCCTCAATTCAAATAGCAGGTCAAAACCCTTCTGGTCCGCGAGTCTGCTGATGATTCCAATTACAGCCCTATTCTCTTCGTATTTTAATCCCATCATATTTAATAATGTCTTCTTGCATTCAACCTTCCCTGATAGGTCTTTTCTGGAATATCTTTTTGGAAGCAATGTATCCAGCGATGGGTCCCAGACGGAGTAATCAACACCATTTAATATCCCATAGAGGTCCGCATTTCGCTCCTGAAGTACACCCTCAAGCCCACAGCCGTATTCTGGGGTTTTGATCTCTTCTGCATACTTCTTACTAACTGTTGTAATTGCATCTGCAAACACCAATCCAGCCTTTAAGAAGTTGAGTTTCCCGTAGTACTCCAATTGTCTATAATTAAAGAGAGACCAGGGGAGCATCAATATATCCATTGTATTTGCATCAAATATCCCCTGATATGCCATGTTGTGGATCGTAATTAGACTCTTTGCGCCGGAGAAGAAGGAGTCCTGAGAGTATATACATTTTAGAAATACCGGGACAATGCCGGTCTGCCAGTCGTTGCAGTGAATTATATCAGGGGCGAAGTTAAGGGATTTTAATACCTCAAATACAGACCTTGAAAACAAGCCAAATCTTTCGTGATTGTCGGGGTAGTCCTTATTTCCTTCTCCATATAGATTGTCGCGCTTGAAATATTTCTCACAATGCAAAAATAAGAATCTTATTCCGGGATTCGGTCTATAATCAAGGTTTTCATATACATCCACACTCTCCATTCTGCCAGCAATCGGGACGAATATACTTCTTTTGATAGGCACAATATTATATTTTCTAATATCTACAGTTTTATAAAGTGGTGAGTATACAATAATATCATTTCCTTCCTGAGCCAGTTCGATTGGGAGTGCCCCTGATACATCGGCGAGTCCGCCAGTCTTTGAGAATGGAACAACTTCTGGCGTAATAAATGCTATCTTCATAACAACCTCCAGCGGGCGGTGATATTAGATGGATTTGACTCAATATTCAAGGAAAAAATCAGTTATAAGAGGGGTCGTCACATCAGCAGATTCTTGGGAGCTGGGCTCCAGCGAGCATATCCACAATTCTATGCCCGCCAATTCTGGTATGAAGGATTAGGTCTGTCCCATTCTGATTTAATACAGAGCCTATAATTGCCGAATCTCTTCCATCTGGATGCTCTCTCATACTCTTTAAGAGTATCTCTGCATCCTCTCTCTTTACAAAGACTACAACCCTACCTTCACAGGCAACATATAGGGGGTCAAGTCCCAGGATATCAAGGGCAGATTTTACATTTTCTTTAATTGGGATTGACCCTTCTTCAAAAATGATATTCTTATTTATGCTCAGAGCAAATTCCTTAAGGGTTGTGGCAATTCCTCCCCTTGTGGGGTCTCTCATCGCATGAATCTCTGCACCAGATTTGATAATATGTTCTATCAATGAATTAAGTGCATTTGTATCGCTCTTAATATCCGAATAGAATGGGATCTCGCCTCTTGAAAGCATTACATCAGTCCCGTGGTCGGCTATGGTCCCTGAGATTATTATTCTATCTCCAGCCTCTATTCTGTGTGCGCCAAAATCTCTACCTTCCGGGATTATCCCTATGCCGGATGTGTTTATAAATATCTTATCTGCCTTTCCTCTCTCTACAACCTTTGTATCACCTGTTACAATTCTGACACCAGCCCTGATTGCCGCCCTCTTTATACTCTCAAGAATCTTCTCAAAGTCAGAGATAGGAAGTCCTTCTTCAATAATAAAGCCGCAGCTCAGATATAATGGAATTGCGCCGCCCACCGAGAGGTCGTTTACAGTTCCATTGACTGATAGTTCCCCTATATCCCCGCCCTTAAAAAATATAGGGTTTACGACATGCGAATCTGTGGTAAATGCGATCCTGTTGTGATTGAGAGTGAGTCTTGCCTGATCCTCAAGTATCTCTAACTCAGGACATCTAAGATACCTGAGTATCACCTCCTCAATGAGTGCCTTTGTGAGTTTTCCGCCCGAGCCATGTCCGAGCAGAATCTTTTCATCCTTCTGGTTCATACTCTCTTTCTGTATCTGTAATATGCGGCACAGCTACCCTCGGATGAGACCATACAGGCACCAACAGGATTTTCATAGGTACATACTTTTCCAAATAGTGGGCAATTCTCAGGTTCAATAAGCCCCTTTAAGACATCTCCGCATCTGCACCCCCTCGGTTCAACAGAGTTTAACTCAGGGATATCAACTCTCGTCTCAATATCAAATTCTGCGAACTCCTTTTTGAGTCTCAGCCCGCTCTGAGGGATATTCCCAATACCTCTCCAGATTGAGTCAACCGGTTCAAAGAATTTTTCAATGGAGCTCAACGCCCTTTTATTCCCTGCATAGTCAACTGTCCCTTTGTATTGATTTGCGATATAAAATTCGTTTTTTACAATTTGATTTAAAATAAGAAAGATTGCCTCAAGTATATGCTCGGGTTCAAATCCAGAGATTGCGCACCCCTTCTGGTACCTCTGAGCTAAAAACTCGTAAGGTCTTATCCCGATGATTGTAGAGACATGCCCGGGCAGTATAAATCCATCAATATTCAACTCTTCGCTTGTGGCAAGCACCTCAAGTGCTATCGGCACAGTCTTATGTGCACAGAGTATTGTAAGATTTTTGATATTCTCTCTTAAAGCCATTTCCAGTGTGCCTGATACCGCTGGAATGGTAGTCTCAAATCCGACTGCAAGAAATACCACTATCTTGTTACTATGCCCCTTTGCAATATCTATAGCCTGAGCAGGGGAGTAGAGTACTCTAATATCACTACCAGATGCCCTTCTTGAGGATAGTGATTCTGTGGTCCCTGGAACTCTCATCAAATCGCCGAATGTGGTAATAATGATATCCTTTTGGTTTGAGAGCCATATAGCCTTATCTATATAATCCTGAGGTGTGACACATACCGGGCAGCCCGGGCCTGATACAAGTCTTATATTCTCTGGGAGGAGTTCTTTAAGTCCGCTCTTTGCGATTGAGACAGTATGGGTGCCACAGACCTCCATAATATTTATTCTTCTCTGTGGAGTAATCCTTCTGATGCCTTCAAGAATCTTTTCGGTTTCTATTCGCATTATAGATTGGATGATAGTACTTCATTTAGCAGTCTTATTGTCTCAGAGGCATCTTCTTCGGAGAGCTTCTTTATGGCAAAGCCAGCGTGAATCAGGACGTAGTCTCCAACTCTTGCATCCTCTATCATATCCAGATATGTCTCAACCGATGTGCCTCCCTGCTCACAAATAGCCTTATTGCCTTTGATCTCAACGATTCTCATAGGGATACCTAAACACATCTCAGGCACCTCGCCATATTCTTATGTAATAATTGAAGTGATATGTCAACGGAAAAAATTTTATAAAGATGAAGTGGAATGAGTGTGCAAATAGAATTTATCTTTTATTCGCTCTGTAATATCTGGTCTGGAAGGTTGAGTTCTGTTAGATACCTGATTTCGCCCATATACATAAACGAGCCGGGTCTATTTGAGATATCCAGATAATTATATAAAAATTCAAAGACAGTATCTGCCAGATCGTCTGTGAGAAGGATGGTCTGGATGCTCTTCTCCACATAGAAGAATTTCCCAACAAGTCTGGAATCCACTACTGTAAGCCCACGGGCAGAATTGTAGAAAAATTTATCAATATTGAATCTGCTTTTTAGTTCATTGATAATCTTTGATGAATTCTCACCACTTGTGATAAGGGTAATAAACTTTCCATCTCTTTTAGTCATATTCATTTTAATCTCCGCATTCAGATGTAATCTTTTCAATCAATTCGGGTGGGATATATGTCGCCGCTTTTAAGAGCGGAG
>JBMFOP010000070.1:0-15830 GCA_049969675.1 Myxococcota bacterium
GCCAAATATCCCGTGAGATGAGGAGAATTGGTGAGGAATATGGGATAGTATTAAGGGAGAATGAGTATTATGAGAGATTTTTAGAGTTGATAAAGAGATTATCAGAGAAGGACAACGTAGTTATACTGATAGAGAGTATGACAAGCCAATAATAGATAGTATAGAGGATGTAGAACTTGCAAAGGGGATGAGGGCATCTCAAAATTCCAAATGCAAATAAAAATGTGTTATTTAAAATTTATCAAGCATTGATTTATATTTATCACAATTCGTATTGAATATAATCTTCCTACCTGATTCTCCCAGATATTCAAGATGTATATCTATATGTTTATATTGAGATAATTCAAAAAATTTATCAAACCACTCTATTAAAATTATTGTATCGTCTCTAATAAATGTCTCAAACCCTATTAACAGGAGCTCTTCAAAAGAGGATAGCCTGTAGACATCTATATGCAAAATTGTTATCTTCTCTGTATTGTATTGATTTACAACGGTGAATGTTGGAGATTTGACATAACCTCTATATCCAAATCCGCTGGCAATACCTTTCACAAACGCCGTCTTCCCACTCCCGAGCTCTCCAGATAATCCAATCAACTCTCCGCCGCCTAATTGACTGCTCAACCTGATACCATAATTTACTGTCTCATCAACCGAATTACTTATTATCTCAACCATATATCTTTGCAATCTGAACTG
Source organism: Myxococcota bacterium (assembly GCA_049969675.1). GTDB lineage: Bacteria > Myxococcota > SpSt-1050 > SpSt-1050 > SpSt-1050 > SpSt-1050. Next base: position 706 of record JBMFOP010000070.1, read on the forward strand.
CCTTTTTAATATATGATGCCACATCTCTTGATAGAAGAGGTGACCTGTTATCAGAAATTGCTATATCCGCAGCAAGCCCGTGTATATATGCCCCTATCCTTGCCGCATCATAGACTGAATCGGTCTGATGTAATAGACCTCCAATGATACCGGATAGAAGGTCCCCCATTCCACCAGATGCCATAAAGGGATTCCCGCTCATATTAATCGTAAGGTCCCCATTGGGATGGGCGATTATACTCCTTGCCCCTTTAAGTACAACTATGCAGTTATGCTCTGAGGCACATTTTACAGCATAACCTACTCTATCTCTCTGAATCTCATCTTTTGAAATCCCGATTATCCTTGAGAGTTCTGTAGGGTGAGGGGTTATGACTACTTTATCACTTTGAAATTTGATATCTAAAATAATATTTAATGCCTCTGCATCAAGTATCATCTTCTTCTTCCAGTAAGTTATCAACCTCTTTGTAAATAGAACTGCACCATCCTTTCTTGAAAGCCCCGGACCAATTACAAGAGTATCTATTCCAGAAAATAATTTATCAAAATACTCATCATCACTTTTTTGATAATCTACCTCCCTTACCATCGCCTCGGGATACAGGATTGGTAATCTATTGATTACATCTCGTTCAGAGATTAGTGTTACAAGTCCAGCGCCGATACTTAGAGCACCCAGCACAGATAGAAATGATGCACCTGGCCTATCAGTTGAACCTGCTACAACTCCAACATGCCCCCCACTGCCCTTATGAAAGTTTATATCAGACCGCAAAACCCTTCCTCTATACATCAAAGAGTCTGAAATCTCATAGACTGGCTTAATATCCTTTATCAAAGGAAGTCCAATATCCACCACCTCCACCTCCTGAGTATAAAGTGGGGCTGGATATGAGAAGAGTCCAGTCTTACCACCACCTATTGTAATGGTCAGGGCTGACTTAATAGCATCTGGCATCGGAGAACCGCTATCCCCGTTCAAGCCGGATGGGATATCAATTGCAACTACCTTATTCTGAACCCCAAGCGAATTTATATAATGGATTATCTCTTTATAGGGGCTCTTGAGTTCAGATTTTATACCGGTGCCGAGCAGCGCATCAATTATTAAATCGGATTTAATAATCTCATCTGTAATGAAATCAATGTCATCAATCCCATATTTAAGAATTTTGCAATTTTTTACATCTCCTGCAATCTGTGAGAGTATCTCAAAATTCTTAATAAAATCTTTTGATGAGGATTCAATATCTGATGTGAGAAGGAGTGTAACATTTACACCACTTAAGAGCAGCAGTCTTGCTACCACCACCCCATCTCCACCATTATTTCCCTTGCCAAGCAGGATAAAGACACTTTGAATCCCGGGGAAGCGTCTCTTAATCTGCTCAAATATCTTGTGTCCCGCAACCTCCATCAGAGAATGAGATGGGAGATTAAAATCCTCAATAAGTATGCGGTCATACTCCCTTATCTGCTCAACACTATATACTCTCACCTGAGCCTCCTTGCGATTGCAACTACAAATGCATAGTCATGGTCGTGCGATATAGAGAAATTTATCTCATATCTCTTAAAAATTAAGGATGTCTTCCCTGAAAAAGAGAGTGACGGCCCACCTTTTTTTGAGGTGCAGGAGATCTCGGAGAATCTTATCCCCCTTCTTCCTCTGTTAATCTTTACAAGTGACTCCTTGAGGGCGAATCTACCTGAGAGATACTCAGCCTTTCTCTTAACTCTCCTGAATTCATCTATCTCCTCTTTAGAAAGAGATCGTTTAAGAAATGCCTCTTTTTCATCAGAGTCCAGAATCCTCTGAATCCTCGGAATATATACAATATCCACACCTATTTCAAAATCAGAGCCCTTCTCCTTCATCCTTCTTCTCACCATCCGGGTCTGTTTCTTTTAGCCCCTCATCCGAAGCCCTCTCTGCCCCATTATGTACAGTTGCATCCTTTACATCAATCAGTCCAAGGCTCTCCTTCACCATTTTGTTGGTATTTTCCACCCTCTTTAGAGCCTCTTCAAATTGCTGCGCTATATGCTCTTCCTGAAGCTCTTCTGTATCCTGAACCTCCTCCATAATCTCCTCTTTTAACATCTCCTCCTTATTCAAAGTTGCTTCAGATTCAGTATTTTGATACTGCACAACTTCCTGATATTTAGCCACCCCACTCTCCTCATTGATCTCCCTTGCTATCTGCTCAAGGTCTTTTAGTGTTGGGAGGTCTGCAAGCGATTTGAGATCAAAGAATTCCATAAACTCCTTTGTGGTGCCATATAAAAATGGCCTGCCCGGTTCATCTTTCTTACCTACAATTCTTACGAGCCTCTTCTCAATAAGGACCCTCAATGCACCGCTTGAATCAACCCCCCTTATCTCCTCCACCTCTGATTTTGTCACAGGCTGACGATATGCCACGATTGCAAGTGTCTCAAGGGCCGCCCGTGACAACTTAAACGGCTTGATATCTATCATCTTCCTGAGATATTCGGCATTTTCTGGATTGGTTATAAATTGATATCCATTTGCCACCTCACGCAACAATATCCCTCCTCCACTGCTCTCATAAAATGGTATCAATTCATCCAGCATCTTCTTCACACCCTTGGTATCAAAGGGCTCACCTAAAATATCTGCCAGTTCACGGGCAGTAACTGGCTTATCCGAGACAAAAAGGACACTCTCGATTATAGACCTTACTCTCTGTTCATCCATCTCTCTCACCTCTATTTATAATCCAGATCCTCAGAGCGGAATATGGTCTCATCCATAATTCCCTCTCCTAAATTTGCACTGATGTACAACTCATCATCCTTCGTCTGAATAAGCTTAATAAATCTGAGTCTTGCCATCTCAAGTATTGCAAGGAATGTAACTATTATATCAATCTTTGTCTCGTGTCTTGAGAACATCTCCATAAACTTTACATTCTCCCTCTCCTTAAAAAACTCCAGAAGCTCATAAATCCTGCTGAGTACCGAGACACGTTCAGGAGTCAGTTCATAAGAATAGTCTCTATTTGCCCTATCACAGACCTCTTTGTAGAGTCTGATAAGGGTAATGATGTCCACATTCTCTATTGGGGTCTCATCTGGAACAAGTTCATTCAACTCCTTTACATCCCTCCTGACAAATATATCTCTCATCAACAACCTTCTGGATGCGAGATCCTGTGCGGCATCTCTGAATCTGCGATAGATAAGAATTCGTTCAATCAGATTCTTCTCCTCCTGTGTCTGCTCCTCCTCATCAGAGATACTCTCATATACCAGCGCCTTTGATTTCAGATGAATCAATATCGCAGCCATCTTTAGATATTCACTCGCGATATCAATATTGAGACTCCGCATCAAATCCAGATAATGAATGTAATCATCTACGATAGAGGCAACTGATATACTCAAAATATCCTTCTTCTTCTCTTTGACCAGATGCAACAGGAGGTCAAGAGGTCCCTCAAACTCCTCAAACTTAATAATACAGGGCTGAAGAGATAAAAGTTCTTCTGAATCCACAATCCTTTCTATATCATTTTCTCTCTTTCCTGCCATCAGATTTTACCTTAATACATTATGCCCATCTTCTCTCTTAACCGATTCAGCACTCTCCTGGCATAAACAGATGCCTTCTTACTCCCATCTATCAGAACATCTCTTATATAATCCCTCTGCCTTTCATACCTGAATCTTCTCTCCCTGATCGGTGCAAGCGTATTGATTAGATTTCTAAAACACTCCTTCTTGCAATCCACACAACCTCTCTTTGCTGTCTTACACTCACTCTCAATCTGAGAGAGGTCACTACTGCTATATATCCTGTGATACATATAGATGTTGCAAACCTCTGGATGGCCCGGGTCGGATTTCTTAATTCTTGCCGGATCAGTTATCGCATTCATAATTCTGTCCTTTATCTGTTCGTCTGAATCACCCAAAAAGATTGCATTGTCATAAGATTTACTCATCTTCCTCCCATCAATACCCGGGATTCTTGAAAATGGAGTAAGTAGCGGTTCTGGTTCAACAAATATATCTCCATAGTAATGATTTACCCTTCTTACAATCTCTCGGGCAAGTTCCAGATGAGGTAGCTGGTCCTCACCGACAGGGACGAAGTGTGCATCATAAAGTATAATATCTGCGGTCTGCAATACGGGATATCCTAAAAAACCATAGGTGGTGAGGTCAGCAAACTCAATATTGCTCATCTTCTCTTTATAGCTCGGGACCCTCTCAAGCCAGGATATAGGGGTAAACATTGAGAGTAAGAGATGTAGCTCTGCGTGTTCAGGGACGAGCGACTGCACAAATAGGACTGACTTATTGGGGTCTATACCAGCAGCGAGAAAGTCAATTGCTACCTGAAATGTATTCTCATATACCTCCTTTGAATCCTGATAGAGTGTGGTAAGCGAGTGATAATTTGCCACAAAGAAATAGCAGGTATAATCATCCTGCAACTTTACCCAGTGTTCAAGCGCACCGTGAAAATTTCCTATATGTAACTTTCCCGTAGATTGCATTCCACTCAACACCCTATTCTTCATATATCCTCCATCAGAAATAGATACCCATCAACCCAGAGAAGAACCTCGTCATCCCTATGAATGCCGGCCCGATGATATCCCCGGCAAAAAGTATTACTGCAATAAAGAGTATAAAAGAATATTTTTCAATAAACTCTATGATATACATCTTACTCTCAGGTAGGATTCCATATAATATCTTGCTTCCATCAAGTGGCGGAACCGGTAATAGATTGAAGAGAAAGAGACCAATATTTACCTGCATAGTATTTACCACGAGTAAGAATAATGCCTTAAAAATGCCCGAATCTGAATCTGGAACTGCAAGGAGTATCAATCTCCCGCAGAGAATCATAATTAAGGCAAATATCAGATTGCTGACAGGCCCTGCTAATGCCGTGTACATAATCCCCCTTCTCATAGAGATATTCCTGTTGAAGAAGAGCGGGTTAAAAGGGACTGGCTTTGCCCATCCAAAAAATGGGAGCCCTGACAGAATTCCCATAATGGGCATAATAACTGTCCCGAGAATGTCTATATGTGCAATGGGATTGAGTGTGAGCCTACCCATTCTATATGCCGTCTCATCCCCCAATTTATATGAGGTAAATGCATGTGCATATTCGTGTATAGTAATTGAAAGCAGAAGCGGGATATAATATGATATTACCTTAAAGATGAGTTCCATACATTTTCAGTATTTAAATACTGCCTTTCCGAGTACACTTGAAAATACGAGAGATACCCCTTTTATATCAGTCCTATCCTTCTTTTCAAATCTAATCTGATAAAATTTCCCGAACCTTGATACACCCGGATAAAGAATCTTAACCTTCTGGTCCGCCTTGATCTCCTTAATCTCCACAGGATACTCTCTCTTCCCATTTGAATCCTCAATAAATATCCTCCAGATGGAGTTCTTCACATTCAGGTCATTTGTCTTAAAATCTGTTGTGGAGAGGACCACACAGAAATCAAAGAATCTGCTCTCCTCCTCCATCTCTTTATTCAAAAGGGCACCTTTTTCACTCTCAGTAAGGCTCTCCATCTCAGCAATCGCCTCAACAAGATTCTTTCTAAGTTCAATTGATTTATAGATTACCTTAAAGAATGCCCTGCTCTGAAATCCGTCGTAGATAGAACCCTTCTTCATCTCATCAGACAAATATTTATGAAGTGAATCCAGTTTTTTGGAGTTATACCCTGCACCCACACAGGAGAAAATCTGGAGACATAAAATGTAGAATATAAAAACCTTACTCTTCACTTATAAAATCCCTCTTCTTGAATACAGAATGGAGTCTGTAACCGACATTTTCCACATTCTCGCGACCACCCTCCTCCCTATCCACAAGGCAGATGATATATGCAACTTTAAGCCCTTCATTACTTATCCGCTCACATGCCCTTAATGTTGAGCCACCGGTGGTCACCACATCTTCAAGAATCACTACTTTTGCATTTTGGGGGATATTCTTCTTGCCCTCAACATACTCCTCAGTCCCATGCCCTTTAAGTTCCTTTCTGATTATAAGTGCCGGGAGATTCTTACCTTTTAAAAAACCGGCATAGGCGGTTGCACAGACCAGAGGGTCCCCTCCAAGAGTTACACCCGCAACCCCGTCCACCTTTTCATCCTCTCGCTCTATGATATCAAGAAAGATATTCCCGATTAAAAAAAGTCCTTCTGGTGTAAGCGCTGTCTGCTTGCAATCTATATAGAAGTTGCTCCTTCTTCCAGATGCAAGTATTATCTCTCTTCTTTGAAATGATAACTCCTTTAATAATGTCAACAATCTTTCTTTACTCTCTTCAATATTCATACTAAAAATTCCTCTCAAATAACAGAGGCAGATTTTATTAGGATATGCCAAAAAGTCAAATGAAAATATCAGTCTCTGGCAATAACACAAAATTTCATTATCTTACACTCCAGATACAATATTAGGCTATTAATATGGAACAGACAAGCAATTTTTATACTTGCATTTAAGAAAGTCTTTATATAATATACCAGAAGAATTTTTCAAAAGGAGTTCTTCTATGGAATTCAAGAAGTTTTTACTCTCACTGGCAGGAATTCTGATAATAGGTGGTATAATAATCTATCTGATAATCTACGCCACAAGGACAAATGCAGAGCGCAATTTTGAGATTGAGAAGAAGAATCTGGTGCAGGACTTTATTGTAAAGAACGCCTGGATGAGGGTTGCAAAGAACAAAGGACAATATACAACCGAGATAACCTCCCTGATTAAGACACATATATCAAAGATGAAAGAGATATACACAAAATACGGTAAGGAGATGGATATTGATAAAAAGTGGAAGGAGTATTCAGAGGGAGGTAAAGAGACCGGGACACAACTTGCTATGATTGGTGAGAAGGCAGACAAGAAGTATGCAGAACAACGTTCAGCGATGGAAGAGGCATTTAAATACTCAAAAGATGTCTTTAAGACATTTCTGGAGGCGAGGTACAATCCAATATTTACAGCATCCGATGAAGGTGTGCGTCTGGACTTCTATGATATCACAAGAGTCAATGAAGGTGGAAATCAGGTTTTGAGATGGAAATTCATTATGTGGGGGGCATTCCCTGATATGAGATACAGCGGTATCACAATTACCCTCTATGATGAAAATGGAAAGAAGTTTGGAGAGATTAACTCCTCATCATCGCAACCGAATTTAAGAGTAGAAGACCCGACTATCTGGATAGAGGATTTTCCTCCTCTTGCAATGCCGGGCTACTACGACCTCCCACTCATCCCATACCCTGTTGCAAAGGCAGATTATGAGTTTAGATTCTCTGCAAAGACCTATTTTGGCTCAGAGGTCTCCTTTACACTGCTTTACAAAGATATCCCTATTGAGCCATCCTGGAAGCTCCCGCCAGAGGCAAAGTGGGAGGCTCAGGCAGTAGAGGAGACCCCTCCCGAGTATAATGAGGACATCTCCCCTGATAAGATGAAGAAAGAAGGAAAGAAGAAGAAATAAGATGCAGCAGAAAAAGAGACTTGGAGACCTTCTTTTAGAACTAAAAGTAATAAATGAAGACCAGCTCAAGGTTGCCCTTGATTTTGCTAAAAAGTGGAATTACAAACTTGGTGCAGCCCTTGTTGCAAATAATTTTATTAAAGAGGAAAAACTTCTTGAAATATTGAGCAGACATCTGGGAATACCTATTGTAGACCTTACAAACTACCGTGAAAATAAAATGATATTAAAACTTATCACTCCTGAAATCGCTGAAAAATATGTACTATTCCCTGTCTCTTTTGTGCAGGAAGGACCCCGAAGTCTCTTGCTGGTAGCTATGTCTGACCCCTTAAACTTTGATGCCATTTCAGAGGTAGAGTTTGTCTCCAATTACAAGGTCAAACCGGCCCTCGCCCCTAATAGTCTGATTGAAAAACTGATAAGGAGGCACTATCTCGGTGTTGATACGGACCCAATAGAGATCACGCCCGACAGTTCTATGTCCCCATACTCAGAAATAAATATCCCCCTTAATGAACAGGAGATATCATTTGATGAAGACAATAAAGCAATGATATCAAGGGTAGAGGAGAAGAGAGAGAGTACCAATAGCAAGATAGTAGAATTCCCCAAAAGCGATAAGCTCGCTCAGGACCTGCAATTTGTGGCGGTGGTCAGACTGCTTATCAAAAAGGGAATCATTTCAAAAGAAGAGTTAATAAACGAAATAAATAAACTCAAACAACGTAAAAAATAGAAACCTTATTTATATGTCTGCATCTTAAAAACAAAGATTTAGGAGGTATTATGGATATAATACTACTATCCCGTATACAATTTGCCCTTACAGCGGCATTCCATTTCATCTTTCCACCAGTCACCATAGGGATGGGGCTAATTATCTTCATAAATGAATTTTTATATTACAAGACTTCGGAGGAGATATATAAAGCCATCTCAAAATTTCTTATAAAGATTTTTTCAATTTTATTTGCATCAGGGGTCGCAACAGGAATAATCCTTGAATTTCAATTCGGCACCAACTGGTCAAGATATTCTGAATTTGTCGGCGACATATTTGGCTCACCACTTGCCGCAGAAGCGATATTTGCCTTCTTTCTGGAATCCACATTTCTGGGCGTTTTAATCTTCGGACGAGAGAAGGTAAACAAAAGATTTTATATGATTTCCACATTTTTAGTATTTCTGGGTTCTGTGCTCTCTGCATTCTGGATAATAGTTGCTAACTCGTGGATGCAGACCCCGGCCGGATTTGAGATTTCAGGGAACAGGGCTGTCATTACAGACTTCTTTAGCGCAGTATTTAATCCCTCCACAATGCCGAGATTCATTCACACAGTTACTGGCTCAATAATTACTGGCTCTTTTATAATTATGGCTATCGCTGCATATATGCTCCTAAAAAAGAGTGATAGTGAATTTGCAAAAAGGCTTATCACATTATCACTTATAATTTCAGCCATATTCTCGGTTACCGAACTGTTTATAGGTCACTGGCACGCCGTTCAGGTTACAAAGACTCAACCAGTTAAAATGGCTGCATTTGAGGGATTATTCAAGACCCAGAGAGGTGCACCGATGTCTTTATTTGGAATACCAGACAAAGATAAGGAGGAACTGCTCTTTCCTATCACAATCCCGAAGATGCTATCAATTATGGCAGAGTTTGACCCCAATGCCGAGATAAAAGGACTTGACTCTGTAGATAAATCACTATGGCCACCGCTCAGGACCACATTCTTCTCCTATCACATAATGATTGGACTCGGGTTATACTTTATCGGGCTGACACTACTCGGGCTATTCCTCCTGTATAAAAAAATATTATTCAAAAATGTCCTCTTTCTAAAATTGCTGGTTCTATCTGGCATCTTGCCATTTATAACTATGCAGATGGGATGGGTTGCAGCAGAGGTCGGAAGACAGCCCTGGATTGTATATAATCTTATGAAGACTGCTGATGGTATATCTGTTGTCACCACGCCCTCTCAGGTGTTGTTCTCAATCATCCTGTTCTCACTCATATTTTTATGCATCCTTCTACTGGTGATTTATCTTATTAGAAGAGAAATAATAAGACAGACCGCTTCAATATAAAGGAGTTATCTATGATACTAAACAATATCTGGTATATCCTCATCGGAGTAGTTTTTACAGTATATATTATTCTGGATGGTTTTGACCTTGGGGTCGGAATCCTTAATAGATTTTTAGGCAGAACCGATGAGGAGAGAAGAAGGCTCTATTATTCAATCGGTCCATTCTGGGATGGTAATGAAGTATGGTTGCTTACGGGTGGTGGTGCCCTATTTGCAGCATTTCCTGTAGTTTATGCCTCCGTATTCTCCGGATTTTACATAGCCCTCATACTACTACTCTTCTTTCTGATTCTTAGAATAATTGCACTTGAATTTAGAAATAAATTTGAAGATGAAAAGATTAGAGTCTTCTTTGACAATATTTTTATGACATCCAGCCTCATAATAGTCATCTTACTCGGTGTGGCACTTGGAAATATTACAAGAGGTATTGGGCTTGTGGATGGAAAGCACTACTACGGAGGACTGTCGGGATTACTTAATCCATATTCCATATTTATTGGACTTTATGCGGTCTCTGTTGTCCTGATGCACGCTACATCTTACATTATGATTAAACTTGATGGAGATATAAGAGAGAGGGCAAAAAGATTAAATAGAAATCTTATTAAGTTGAATGTCGTCCTTTATATCCTCAATATCGTCTTTACAAGATTGGCTGCACCTATGAGATTTGAAAATTACTCTAATGCACCTATATTATATATCTTACTTTTACTTCCACCCTTATTCCTGTTCCTTGCAATTTTATTTAACAGGGGCGATAACGATACGAAGAACTTTATAGCAAGTTCATTATTTATCACAACACAGATGCTTATATTCGGTGTAGGAAATTATCCATACTTTGTCCCATCCATAGATGGAGGTGGTGGGCTTGATATTATCAATTCTGCATCCACAAATGTTACTCTAAGGAATATGCTCATTATCACATTGATAGGACTGCCTTTTGTGATCTTTTATACTATCTATGTTCACAGGATATTTGGGGGGAAGGTAAAAGAAGGGGAAAATCTATATTGAAAATTAAAGATTATTCCTCATCCTTGCCAGCTGGTATGGCTTTAATCGTTGCCTTACCACCTTTTACAGATATCTTAAACTCTATATTATCAGTCTTATATTTCTCTTTTAATATGGGCAGTTGTCTTTCAAGTGATTTCTTAAAGGCTTCAACTGTAATATTTCCAGTGGATTCACCGAGCGTCTGTTTTACCTGCACATAGGAATCATATAATTCCTTTATATATTCATCTGAGAGTCCTCTTGAAGTTGCACGCTTCTCCAATACATTCTCATCTTCTTCCCCGATTACATAGACATCCTTCTTCTTATAGGCCTCCTTTGCAAACTCCCTCTGAATAATCTGCCTCTTCATCAACTCCCTCTGATATGTCCCATCCTCAATCTGCTGTAATATCCTGTCCCAGTATCTTTGATAACTATTATATTTTGCAGAGAGGCTCTTAAGTCTATATCGCTGTCCAGAATTTGTGATAAATGCATTCAAAAGTTCTCTTAATTTTCTCTCCACCTGATCTCTTTCGGCATTAGGTGGTTTCTTTTCCAGACCGAAGAAGAAGAGCTCATACCTCTTCTTTAGGTCCTCAATCATATTCTCAAGCCTCGTAATCTCTGCATTAAAATCCATATAGATAGGATAATATCTTTAACAACAGGTGTCAAATAAATGATTACATCCTGTCTAAAAAAAATAATAGTTCATTATTCAGAATTATGTTGACTGGATAAATACAATTGCCCATAAACAAAAGTGGAATGTTAAATTAGTGTGTCATAGTTCATATGAATTTAGAAATACTAAACATTGTTATGCGGCAAAATCACATAATTGTATCAATTTGCCATAGAGGAGAACCACATCTGTACGAGATTTTTTTTTGAACCAAAAAACACGTTAGTGTTAGATTATTTTGTTAAACGAATGCCGGAAAGGAGGTGTAAATATATCCTTATCTCTGGACAAATTTACGATTGGCAAAGCAAATTCTATAAGATATTTACAAAGGGTGAGCTTTTTATCTGAGATAGGTTCAACATCATCAGAGTATAGTGCCTATACACCAATAACCCATTTTGAGTGGATTGATGAATTTAAGAAGGGGAGGTAACCAATATAAGAGACTATCAGGAGCAGGTGGATATGCTTGAGGGGGATTTGGCAGTCTTTTTAGATAGTAATGAATTAAGGGGAGGTAAAAGACTAAAAGGGGTTATAATATTCAGTGATGACCTGATTCCAGAGAAGAGCCAGTTATTCTGGTATATCTTCCCACCTACCGACAAAGCATCTGATGGGTGGATAAAATTGTTATCAAAATAAGGTTATGTGAGGTTTAGTATGAGAACAGAGGTATATATTAAACGATTCATTTTTTTGGTGTCAATGAGCAATATATTATTTTTTTCAACGGGTTGTTATAATGAGAGGACTTATGGGATAGCAGGTGATGCATTTTTAGATGTATGTGTGCCCGATTGCAGAGAGAAGGAGTGTGGAGATGATGGGTGTTGAGAGAGTTGCGGGAGTTATGAGAGTTGTGGTAGTAATGCTAGTTGCAATGTAAATAAGTGTGTCTGTAATTCTGGATATGCCAATTGTGATAATCAATGGAGTAATGGATGTGAGACAACTGGAGATCCCAAACATGTATGGAGTAAGAGCCTCGGCGATTGTGAGGATGATTATGGTTCTTCCGTCTCAGTGGATGCAGGTGGGAATGTGTATGGGACTGGATATTTTAGTAGTTCTCCAATAAATTTTGGTGGATGCAATTTCAATAGCGCTTGTAATAATTATGATATTTATCTTATAAAATACGCACCGTGAATGTAAGTCCATAGCCACAGACAATAGTCAACGGTCCATAGTTTATAATCCATAGTGTCTTATTTATGGTAAATAACATTGAAGGCTATTTGAGTTTGACATCATTTTAATTGATAATGGAGAAAAGGGACAACCTGATTTTGAAAATATGGATTTAATAGTCCAGAATCCTTATTATTCTGAACAGCGGTGAGGTAGACCTATTTCAATGAGTTTAGACTATTCTTGGCCGCTGGGGCATCGGGACCATCCGGACACTGTTCAAGGTACATCTGATAGTATTTCTTTGCCTCAGCATTCTTTTTTAGATACTTATTTGCCTCGCCCAGACCCATATAGCCATCACATTTATTTCCTTTTAGCTTTATTGCACGAGAAAATGCACTTACAGCCTGTTCATTCTTCCCTGCATCTATATACATCCATCCCATAGCGAGGAACGGTTCAGCAAGACCCGGCTCAATCTCAGCTGCCTGTAAAAATGTATCTGCCGCCTTGTCGTATTGTCCCTTCTTTGCAAACTGCTTTGCCTGTTTTATAAGTTGTGCATAATTACCTGCCACCTTCCCCTCTGTCGCAACTACCTTCTCTGCCTTTGGCTTTGCCAAAACTGCTTCTTCTTTCTTCTCTTTTGATTCAGATGGCCTCTCTTCCATCTTTGACGGTTCAGTGCCCTTCCCTACCTCTCTCTTCTTCTCTTCCACCGTCTGTCCCTCTACCTTCTTCTCCTCCGCCTTTCCCTCCTCTGGTTTTACCTGTGTATCCTCTACCTTTGAGACCTGTCCGCCTCTGGTGATATTGATTAGCTCCTCAATATGCCCCTTCAGAGACTTTGCCACCGAATTGGAGGGATTTGTATTTAGAATGGTATTAATCGCCTCAACCGCCTTATCATACTCTCCCTTTGCAACATAATATCTGGCGAGCATAAAATAAGGGAGTATAAAGCCCTTTTCAGAATCCGCTGCCTCTCTTACAAGTTTTATACCCTCTTCTGACCTCTGCTCATCTGTCTTGAGGAGCAGGTCACCCTCTATAAACTTTAATCTATTTGCATAAGCAAAATCTTTTATTCCTTTTAATTCTTTGAGGATCTCCTTACCCTTCTCTGCAGAACCTTTATCAAAGATTGATTGTATTCTGATGTATTCAAGGGCTATATATTTTGCAATTGGTTTTGAGCCAAAATTCATATCCAGCCTCTTAAGTTCAGTAGATGTTTGATTGGAGAGGTCCTGAATTAACCTCTGTCTCTCATTAAAACCCTCATTCAACTTTTTTGCCACCTCACTGTATCTATCAACCTTGAGTGTCTCCCTGATTCTCTTCTCAACAACAAAGTTTTCAAGCTTTAAGAGTTCACCTCTCAATAGTAGCGAATATGTATATGCGGCAAGCACCTCAACTTTTGGGGGCCTCTCTGGATTCTTCATAAATTGATTTAAGGTATCATACGCCTTTTCAAGATTAACATAGTCTAAAAGGAGCATCTCCTGTTCAGCCGTCCTTATAGCCGATAACTCCTCCTCTGTCAGCTTTGTACCAAATACCTTATCCCTGAACAAAAAGAGTACCACCGCCACAACAACTATAATTATGATACCTATCGCTACCAGAAGACCGCCCTTCTTCCCCTTCTTCTTAGGTCTCCCGTAAATATCAATGTCCTCATCCTCAGGTATACTTATTGGAGTCACCACCGACTGCACTGGTGGAGTAGAAAGACTCTGCTCAGGTTGTGGCTCCTTTTTCTCAGCAGATGTTGCACCCGACTTATGATCTGCCTCCTGTTGACGATTCCTTTTTATAAAGAGCGGGGCAAATTCTGGCATATCGGACAACTTTTTATAAGAGAGTCCGTCCTTTGAAATCATATCCTCCAGATGAGCCTTATGTTCCAGAATCAACTTTTGAAGTTCGCCAAGGTGAGCAAAATTAATTATAGTTCCATCAGGCCTCTTCAGGTGCCAGGAAGATACTGGTTGAACAGACGGGGCAGTGGGCGGGATTACCTTAAAAACATTATGACAGGTTGTACACTTTACATTTGCCCCCTCTAATGGCAGATGTACCTCATCAAGGTGATAAATGGTTTGACACTTTGGACATTTGACTTCCATATTAAATCTCCTTTTTCTATTTTAAGTCCGACATTATTGCTCTAACATCATTGGCAAATTCGCCATCTGGTGCAAGATTTAAATAGCGTTGATACATCTTCTTTGCCTCTATATTCTTCCCATCTAACTGATAACAGGTACCGAGATAAAAGTATGCAGGTGCATAACCACTATTATAACTGATAGCCCTCTTTAGATATGTGATTGCACTCTTAACCTTATTTGCCTCAAGCTCCATCTGCCCAAGTAGTGTGAATGCCTCATACCCCTTAGGATTTTTTATAAGTGCCTGTTTAAGTTCTTCCCTTGCCCCCTTCAAATTTCCCGATTTATAAAATCCCTGTGCAGATTTTAAAAGATTAGAATACCTTTCCATATCAATCTCTGGCTCTGATTCTCTCTTTGTTACCTTCTTCTCAATCGGGGTTGTTTCTTTCTGAACTTTACCTGTAATCTCCTCCCTCTTCTCTCCGCTCAGATCCTTCTCCGCTCCATCTATCTTATTAGATTCCAT
>JBMFOP010000071.1:0-15776 GCA_049969675.1 Myxococcota bacterium
TTAAATTGAGCGATTATTTGTATTGAGATGGATTAGTAGTCTCTATATAATCAATTTTGTGTCTGAAAATCTCTCTGGATATGTTAAAACCCTTCATATTTATCTCTCATCAGTTGCTTATTATTGGGTCAGTGCCCGTAATATATTTTTTCAAATCTTTTCAAAAGGTTAACTCAACAGGTCTTTTCATCCAAAAAATAGATTAGATTTGGTTTAATTTTTGATTGAGCTGTTAAAAAACACTCACAGCCGCACATAACTCCTCAACCTGCAATTATTCTGCTTAAAATATTCTACTATTATGGAGAAATTATTTTTAGACAAATTAAAGTTTATGCATATATTATCTGTATGATAGGGATATTTTATGAATGAAAATAATAAAGTAGTTCGTTTTAAGATATCTGGTATGCACTGTGTAATGTGTGCGAGGTCTATTGAACTCTCCCTGAAGAATATGAAAGGCATCAAAGAGATACATGTAAATTATGCTACTTCTGATGCAACTCTTAAGACAGAAGGGGAGATAGATGAAGAGGAGATTATAAATAAGATTGGGAGGCTTGGATATAAGGCTAATAGAGTGGATGAGAAAGTGGAGAGAAAAAATAATATCAGTGTTGTAAGGTTTTTTACTGGCTTTACATTCAGTGCATTTCTGATGGTCATAATGCACCTCACAAAAGAGAATATCTTTCTGTCAAAATTTGGGCTTTTATATTCAATCATTGCCCTCTCAATTGCAATATTTATCTCTTATCCAATCTTTATATCTGCATTTTATAATATTAAAATTCTAAATCTCTCAATGGATGTAATGTATGGACTTGGTATCTCTATATCACTTCTTGCATCTATTCTTGGCCTGTTCAGAGTGCTGCCAGAAGAATTCATTATATTTGATACAGCTATTATGCTTGGCTCATTTCTTATGCTCGGGAGATTTCTTGAAGAGCGAGCAAGGGCAAAGGCGAATATATCCATTGAAAGGTTGTTGAGGCTCAGACCGAAGAAGGCTTTAAGGTTGGAGATGAATGGGAATCTGGAAGATTTTAGAGAGATAAGAATTGCAGATGTTAAAGTTGGTGACATTCTACTGGTTAAGGCATCTGAGCAGATACCAGCGGATGGAGTGATTGTATCAGGTTCTGCTTATATTGATACATCAATTGTAACTGGAGAGAAGATGCCTCGTTTTGTAAGTGTAAATGATAAGGTAATAGCAGGCACTATAAATCTGGATGGATTATTAAAGGTGAGGGTATCGTCTACCGGCGAAGATACATTACTTGCAGGAATTATAAGGGCGGCAGTAGATGCGGCATCAAGGAGGACCCGCTTTGAAAGAATCGCAGATAGGGCGATCAGGTACTTCCTCCCCTCAGTGCTCTCACTCGCAATTCTTGCTTCTCTTTACTGGTATTTTATAGAAGATGTAGAATTTTCAGTCGCCATTTCAATCTTCATCTCCACCATAGTGGTCGCCTGTCCCTGTGCATTAGGTCTTGCAACCCCTGCTGCTATATCTGCGGGGCTCTCAAAGGCTGCAGTGCTCGGAATACTTATCAAGGACCCGGAGGTGCTTGAGAAGATTAATATGATAAAGACAGTAGTGCTGGATAAGACCGGGACGCTCACTGATGGAGATATTTCTATAAAGAAAATATATCATAAATCTGAAATTTTAGACGAAGAATTTATGAAATTGCTCTTCTCTATCTCTAAAATACAGACTCATCCACTTGCAGTGGCAATCTCAAAAGAGTTAAGAAGAAGGGGTATCAACCATTATGAGGTAACTGAGTTTAAGGTCTTTGCAGGGAAGGGTGCAACAGCGAAGATAAACAAAGAGGAATATTTTATGGGGAGTCTCAATTTCCTGAGAGAGAATGATATCTCTGCTGATGAATTTGGAGAGGATAGAGAGACTGTAATTTACCTTGCTTCAAAGAGAGGGGTTATTGGATTTGTGCAGTTTGATGAGAGATTGAGAGAGGATTCTAAGGAATTGATTGGCAGTCTGAAGAAGAGGGGTCTTGAGACAATTATTATGTCTGGAGATAGATTGGAGGCAGTCAAAAGGCTTTCAGAATCAATAGGGGTTGATTCATACTTGGCTGAACTCACACCCGAAGCCAAGGCAAATAAGATACAGGATATGAAGAAGAAAGGGCGATTGATATTATATGTCGGGGATGGAATCAATGATACGCCAGCCCTCTTAAACTCTGATATCGGTGTTGTGCTGGGAAATGGGACCGATGTGGCTATAGATGCCGGAGATGTTGTGATATTAAAAAATGATATAAGGCTTATTGATACATTTATAGAGATTTCACAGAGGATACTCAGAAGGATTAAACTAAATCTCTTCTGGGCTATTCTTTACAATATTATTCTTCTCCCATTCGCAATGGGGCTTTCATATAAGTTGTGGGGGTTGATGATGAAACCAGAGCTCTCCGCCCTTGCGATGGTTTTATCTTCGTTCTCTGTTATGTTAATCTCGCTCAGTATAAGGTTATATAAGGGGTAATGTCTGAGTTTCTTTAAAAACGATATGAACTACTTTCTTGCAATTCTGTCTGATCTGGGTTTAAATCTTCTATGTGAGGTGCAAAATGGATTCAGAGAAGAAGAGAGAAAAACTTGTTATCATTGATGGGCAGTCATACATTTACAGGGCTTTTTATGCGATAAGGAGGCTCTCCAATTCAAAGGGACTTCCAACCAATGCTATATATGGATTCGTTCAGATGATGCAGAAGGTAATAAAAGATTTAAAGCCAGAATATGTATGCATTGTATTTGATTCTCAGGAGAAGACGCTGAGACATGAGATTTATAGTGAATATAAAGCAAATAGGCCGCCGATGCCAGATGACCTCTCAGTTCAGATACCTTATATACATAAGATTGTTGAGGCCTATAGAATTACAAAATTAATGGTACCGGGTTATGAGGCAGACGATATAATCGCTACACTTACGAAGAGAGGAAAAGAGACCAACAAAGATGTAATTATTATTACCGGTGATAAGGATTTGATGCAACTTGTAGATGATGATGTCAAGGTGTTTGATACTATGAAGGATAAGTTATACTCACCAGAGGATGTGAAAGCCAGATATGGAGTGGAGCCAGAGTATATCAGGGACCTGCTTGCACTCTCAGGTGATAGTTCTGACAATATCCCCGGTGCAAAGGGTGTAGGTGAGAAGACGGCATTAAATCTGATTAAACAATTCGGACATATTGAGAATTTGCTTAAGAAGATTGATGAGATTGAGACAGAGAGTCTTAGAAATAAGATTAAAAATTCGGAGGCAGATATATTACTCTCTTATAGGCTGGTTACCTTAAAAGATGACCTTGAGCTTGGGGTAGATATTGAGGGGCTTAGATATAGAGGTGAGGATAGAACTGAACTCAATAAACTATTTTCAGAATTTGAGTTCAGAACCTTAATTGAGAAGGCCGATGATTCAGAAGTTGCAACAAAGATTGACGAACTCAGGAAGAAGGATTATAGGACTGTTTTGAGTGAGGAGGATCTTAAAAAAGTTTTAAGTGAGATAGATTCTACAGATTTTCTTGCCATTGACACAGAGACAGATAGTGTAAATCCACTAATGGCGAAGATTGTGGGGATATCTATATGTATTGAGGAGGGTGTGGCATATTATATTCCGATCGGACATAGATATCTCGGTGCCCCCAAACAGCTTGATGCAAATTTTGTCAGAGACCGCCTTGCACCACTGCTAAAGAGAAAGAGGCTCTTGGGACAGAATATTAAATATGATTTGCTGGTCTTATGGTCCAATGGATATGGGAGGCTTGATGCAGCGGACGATACGATGATATCAGCCTATCTTCTGGACCCCGAGGCGGAATCCCATTCACTCAAGACTATTGCAAAGAGGTATCTCAACTATCAGATGTTTACCTATCAGGAGGTGATAGGTAGTAAGGCGAAGAAGGGGCTTAACTTCTCAGATGTAGATGTGAATACAGCAACTCTATATAGTGGAGAGGATGCAGACATTACAATGCGACTCAATAAAGTGCTCAAAGATGAATTAAAAAAGTCTGGACTTTTAGGGCTCTATCAGGATGTGGAGATGCCACTCTTAAATATTTTAGCAGAGATGGAATATGTAGGGGTAAAGATAAACCTCAAAAAACTAAGAGGGCTATCAGAATTTCTGAGGCAGAAGATTCAGGAAGAGGAGGAGATGATATACAAACTTGCAGGTGAGAGATTTAATATAAATTCAACAAAGGCGTTGTCTAATGTACTATTTGAGAAATTAGGGCTCCCTGCAATGAGACAAACACGGACGGGTTTATCTACTGACTCCTCTGTTCTTGAGGAACTCTCAGATAAACATGAAATTGTCAGACATATCATTGAATATAGAACTCTCAGTAAACTCAAGAGTACTTATGCTGACTCACTAACTGAACTTGTGGATAAGACTGGTTCAAGGGTACATACAAGTTTTAATCAGACAATGACTGCTACAGGGAGACTCTCCTCTTCAGAACCCAATCTGCAGAATATCCCGATAAGGACAGAGGTTGGCAGGAAGGTCAGGGAGGCATTTGAGGCTGAGGAGGGATATCTGTTGCTATCGGCCGATTATTCTCAGATAGAGCTTAGAGTATTTGCACATATGAGTAAGGATCCAACTTTGATTAAGGCATTTATAAATGGTGAGGATATTCATACAAGGACCGCCTGTGAGATATTTGGGAAGAGACCAAATGAGGTTGATTCAGAGATGCGCAGGCTTGCCAAGACTATAAATTTTGGAATCATTTATGGAATGGGGGCATTTAAGCTTGCAAAGACACTGGGGATCAGCCGCACTCAGGCACAGGATTATATCAATAGGTATTTTGAAAGAATCTCTGGTGTAAAGTCGTATATAAACAGGACTATTGAAGAGGCGCGTAGAAATCAGTATGTAAAGACGATACTCGGAAGAGTAAGATATCTTAAAAATATCAACTCCAGAGCCCCATCCGTCAGGCAGCAGGAGGAGAGGATAGCGGTTAATACCCCCATTCAGGGGAGCGCCGCTGATATTATTAAGCTTGCGATGATAAATATACATAAAAAGATTGTTTCAAAGGATACAAAGATGATCCTGCAGGTGCACGATGAACTGCTCTTTGAGGTACCTGAAAAGGAGATAGAAGAGGTCTCACAACTTATCAAGAGTGAGATGGAGAATGTAATCAGGCTGGATGTTCCGCTGGTTGCCGATATAGCAGTAGGTAAGAATTGGGCAGAGGCAAAATGATTTAAACCCTCATCTCTTCATCTCTCGGCAATACCCTCAATACCTCTCCAGGTGCAGTCAGACCATTTGCAAGTAAGAAGTTGCAGTATTTGCCGAGGGAGATATAAGAACCCTTTTCAGCCTCCCTCTTAATTTCAGCAGGTGGTGCCTTTTTGAGTATGAGATGCTTTGTCGCCTCATTGAAAATCATAAGTTCAATGGCACTCATTCGTCCCTTAAAACCAGTATTATTGCAGGTTGGACAGCCACGCGGTTGTAGTAGTTTTATTGGAGATTTTGGGTCATATGCACCTGCGAGTGTCAGACTCCTGATTACTGCCTCCGGGTAGTCAAAAGGCTTTGCACAGTTTGGACAGAGCCTTCTTAAAAGTCTCTGATTGATTATGCCGAGCAATGCACTTGATGCAAGATATGGGTCAATCCCGAGTTCAAATAATCTAACGAGGGCTGAGAGTGAGTTGTTGGCGTGAAATGAAGAGATGACCAGCTTACCTGTGAGACCGGCCTCAAATGCCATCTTGGCTGTTTCAGAATCTCTTATCTCTCCTACAAGTATTACATCGGGGTCCTGTCTCAATATAGTTCTGAGCACTGTTGAGAATCCAAGCCCGATCGCCTCATTTATCTGCACCTGTGTTATACCCGGGATGGAGTATTCTATTGGGTCCTCAACTGTTACAATGTTTAGCTCCTTTGACTTTCTCTCATTGAGCATTGAATACATTGTGGTTGTCTTACCCGAGCCGGTTGGCCCCGATATCAGGATTACACCATGTGGCTGAAAGAGGGCTCTTCTGATTACCTGATAGATTTTATCTGCAATAATAACCCTTGAGAGTTCTATTAGTGCGGTGGAGGCATCAAGGATCCTCAAAACGACCTTCTCGCCATTCTTTGACAGGAGTGTGCTGACTCTGAGGTCAATATCTCTTCCATCTATGGTTATAGAGAATCTCCCATCCTGTGGCAGTCTCTTCTCGGCAATATCAAGTTTGGATAAGACCTTTATTCTGCTGACGATACTCTTATATACATTTCGTGGTAATATATTTCCTGACCTCTTCCTCAATCTCCCTTCAACCCTGTATCTAATCACTGTCTCTTCATACTCTGGCTCTATGTGGATATCACTTGCCTCAAGTTCGATTGCCTCTGCAAGGATGCTGTCCAGCAGTCTCTTCGTCTCTTCCCCTGAAATGGCTATACCTGCCCTGTCATCCTTTTCATCTTCAGACCAGTACTGGATTGTATGTGGCTTCTTGATTTGTGGAGTAGATGTTACAGGTTTTGTAAGGAGCTGCTTTGCCTTTTCCATAAACTTATTGAAATCTGCCTCACTTATCTGCAAAGGTCTGAGTCTTACACCTCTAAAAATTCTCTTTACCGCATCGTATCCGAGTGGATTCTTGATATTTACCGAGCCAACAGTTAAAGTCCCATCCTCAAGTGAAAGAGGAATAATCTTATATTGATTTATCAGAGTCTCCGAGAGCGTATTGAATAGGTCTGCATTAAACTGGAACCTGCTCATATCCGCTGTCTGGGTGGTGGGTTGATTGCGGCTCATCTCTGCAACACGTCTGGCAAGAATCTTTCCGAGTTCAACCGCCATCTGTGCACTGCCATTTAAGAGGGTGAAAAATACCTTTGAAGGGAGTTGATATAATACCACATCCTCCAATGTCCTGATTGTAGCCGACCTTGGCTCACCGGTCAAAAGTCCCATCTCTCCAAAGCACTCATTTATTCCGAGCCTTGCTACCTGAAATTCAATACCAAGCTCTGGATCCGAGATAAATGCACCAACAGAACCAGCGGCTATAAGATAGAGCCCATCTGATGGGTCTCCCTCCTTAAAGATGACTTTCTCCTTTGGGAATTCCAGTTTAATCAGGTGTTTTGCTATCTGCTCTTTATAATGAGTGGGGAAGAAGTGTAGGAGTTGAGTCCTGTCCAGAAAGGTGGTTAAATCTTCCATAATTCCTCCATAGATCTGTGAAGTAATTTACTATATGTTTATTTCAAAAATGAGTCAACACAATTTTTGATTTTCAGTGATTTTTAATGGTAAGAAGATTAGATTATTTAATCGTAACTTCTACGCAAAATGGGCAGAAGACTTTTCAAAGATTTGGTCTCGGCTATGCCGAATTGGGGTAATCTATTGTGCATAGTCCATACTCCACAGGACATAGACCATAATCTATAGTTTATTGTCCATAAATTGTTGATGTAATATTGATGTTGTGTTTTTTATAGGTATTTTTCATCGGTTAATGTCTGAGGATATTTTTGGTGATGAGTAAGAGGAAATTTTTATTTCGTTAACAACCACTCTGATTCTGACGATGGGGTTCATAATTTTTCTTATAAGAAAGATGAGAGGGAAGAGAGATTGATGATGATAAGGAAGAGATAGAAATCAGGAAAGGCATTATGAAACGATAACAACAGTGGACTTGGAATTTAAGTAAAAATATTTTATTACCTAAATTTTGCACTGGTAGTTATAAAAAATTTTGTGGCATTGGTAGTTTTAATGAATTCATTTATAATTTTAGTTGAACTTTGTGCTGGATAAATATATAAACATCTCTATGAGAGGTGATGAATATGTATATAAAGAGAATCAGTGTGATTTTGACAATATCGTTCATCTCTTCCTGTAGTTGCATTGAGAGAGATATCGGGACCGAGACCAATCCTGTAATTATAGAGGTGCTTACCTCTGCTCCAATTTCATCTGTCATAGGGAATATTGAGAATCTGGCAAAATTTATTGAAAAAGAGAGTGGACTTAAGACATCTGTTTATGCCCCAAAGAAGAACATTGAATATATTCAGGCACTCTCTTCATCAAAGAGGAAGGCGGATGTGGCAATCCTAAATGATGTCGGCTATCTCTTCGCAAAAGATGAATATGGGGCGACCGCTGAGCTGATAACTCTCAGATATAGTTCAAAAAATGAGACTGCAACGAGCTACTGTTCAGCCATTATCTCGGTGAGCCTCAAATCACTTGAAGAATTAAATGGTAAGAAGATTGCATTCTCAAGTGAATATTCAACTGCCGGGTATCTCATCCCACTCTATAATCTGAAGGAGAAAGGAATCAGTTGCTCAGAAAAGCTATTTGCCGGAAGTTATACTGATGCACTCAGGATGTTACTGTCTGGCAGGGTTGATGCCGCTGCTATCTACACCTCCTGTGATTCAACGAGTAATGAACTTGATAGCAGGAGTCTACTTCTGAAGGAATACCCTGATATATTTACCAGAACAGTAGTTATCTTTAAGTCTCCACCAATTCCGAATGAACCAGTTGTATTCAGAAAAGGGATAAAAAAAGAGATAAAGGAGAAGATTATTTCAGCACTTATGAGGTGTCCGGAGGATTCAATCTGTAGAGATTCTCTCATTTCAATAAATAGAGTGGTGGGTTTTAAGAGAGTCAGGGGGAACGAATATGATAATCTTAGACAGATAATAAAATCTCTTGAAAAAGATACAGCAGACCTTATTCAGGGTGGCTGGATACTCAGGATTGGCAATACGGTGGAGCTGCCGAGGAGCGGAAATTGAGAATTGGGCACTCCTGATGGGATAAGCAGAGATGGGAAACAGGAGAATAAAAAAATTTGCTACAATAACAGAAATGTTATATAATAATAGTCTCCAAGGAAGGAGCGGATATGAAAAAAGTAACAGTCTTCTCTCTACTAATCCTATCTGCCATATCCTATGCACAGGATACAAGGAAGGTATTTTTTGTCCCCTTTAAAGGTGGGGCAGATACAAGGTCTTTGGTGGATCTGTGCAATGTGACAATTCAGGAAGATATTTCAAAGATACCTGGATATACAGTGGCAGACTATGCAGATATCGCAGCAAGTCTGGAGATGGAAGGGAAGAATGCAAAGAGCTGTCTTGAGGATATTGATTGTGTGTTGAGTTCTGCTGGTTCACTGGGTATCAATGTAATCCTCTATGGGAAACTCACAAAAGAGATGGATGTTATAAATATAGAACTCAAGATGTATAATGCTACAATGAGAAAGGTAGAGAGGGAATATACAGGGAAACTCTCAGGTGAGACAGTGGAGGTTGCCAACAATACAAGCAAGCTCGTAGTAGCATTACTCTCTGGGGCACCGATGCCATCAACAGAGGCTTCAACCAAAGAGATTGTGGCGACACCAATCGCAGGTGGACAGACTACTGCTACAACTACTGTGGAATCTTCCGGCAAAGGTAAGCCCCGCCTCTATACATGGATAGCACTCGGTGCGGAGGCAATTACACTCTCGGCAGGGATAACATTTAACCTTCTGGCAAAGGGTATAAATGATGATCTGCATAGTGGGCCACATAGCAAGCCAGATGATATGATTAGCACAGGTGAGACATATATGCTACTTGCGTGGATCTTCTATGGACTGGCGGCCGTATCTACAGGTGCCACAGTATTCTTCTTTTACTGGGAGAAGCCAAAGGATGAAGGGACAGCGATGTTAAATAACCATTCAGATAAATTGAGACTCAGCCCGGCTATGACGGCATACGATAATGGTTATATCTTTGGTATAAAAGGAAGGTTTTGAGAGATGAGGTCGATTTTGTATCTTTTTATTGTTTTGGAACTGCTACTATTTATGAGTTGTGCACAGGATTTCTGGTCAGATATCCCCTGTGCCTTTCAAACGGATTGCCCCAAAAATTATAAATGTCAGAACAAGAGCTGTGTCCCCTGTAATGCTCAGGAATGCACCAACGGGTATTATATGCAGCCCGGATTTCAGATTCAGGCAACATCACTGGATTTTGGCCCAGTTCAGATTGATACCACCAAAATAAGCACAGTTGATATCAAATATGTGGCTATATCAGGTGCACCAATATCAATAAAAGGCGAGATACTTCTGGATAATAAAGATAAAAATGGTAGAGATGTGTTTAAGGCAGTTAATGAGACACCACAGGAACTAAAACCAGGCGAGACCCTTTCCTTTAAGGTATCATATTCCCCCAAGGTGGTAACTTCAAATTCCGCCATATTGCAGATCAGTTCCAACGAACCTGGTAGCTTTACGAGCAAAGTAAAACTGACCGGGAATGGAGTTGACCCAAATATTGAAGTAGAGCCCGGCTCAATAGATTTTGGAAGTGCCTTCAAGGGTGGCCCGGAGCAGATTAAGGTTGTAACTATTAGAAATACCGGCAATGGGGCTTTAGAACTTCAGGAAATATCCCTGACGGAAGGTTCACCTGTTGATTTTAGCCTGAGAGATCTACCAATGCAGGGGGCGAAGGTTCAGCCAAATTCCAGTGTCAATTTCAAGGTAGTATTTACACCCAAAACCCCGGGGAGTCTCAGCTCTACTATTGTCATAAAAAATGCTGATAAGGATAGACCCGCTGTAAATGTCTCTGTTAAGGCATTTGTAAGTGAAGAATGTGAACCCGGATATTACGATATGAATAAAGACCCTGCTGATGGATGCGAATGTCTGGCGGATAAACGTGGTGGTAGCTCCTGTGATAAAGGTCTGGTAAAGCCAATAATTCAGGGAGAGAATCTGCCTGATACAGGCGGTTGTGTTACTGTTACAGGTAATCTTGTGCCTGAGGATGCAGAGGATTGGTGGACATTTATTGGGGTTGATACTCCGGATGTTCAGGGGAATGCAACGGTGGGTGGTGATAAATATAAAATATCAGTTAATTTCCTATCCAATCCGGACCAATTGATCTTTGATATGTATAAAGGGTGTCTGGACATAAATAACAAATATACTGAATATTGCTCGGGCGCTGATTGTATCCCCAAAAAGGAGGACAGGAAACGGAATCTTGAAGATGGCTATAATCAGAAATGCGATAAGCTTGAGTTTGGTATGTCAAAGAATACTAAAATTCAGGGTGATATTTATACCAGAGGAGAAGAGGTCTGTCAGCTCCCCATAAATAATCCACAACGTGAAAATATCAATCACTGTATTGATGATACTGCACGATATTACATAAGGGTATATAGAAATAAGGACAACTCTTCAGGTATTCCTCTCAGCACCAGCTCCTGTGAGAAATATGTCCTTCAGATATGCAATGGCAATTAGTATTTCTGATGGAGTAATGACTCTATGTCAAAAAGCATCAAACAAATGAAGAATAAATACGATGTTGTTGTAATTGGTGGGGGAATTGGGGGGCTTGTCTCAGCAACAATTCTTGCCAGAAGCGGGCTATCTGTTGCGATTCTTGAAAAGAACAGGTCATTAGGAGGTGTACTCGGCTCTTTTGAAGCAGAAGGTGCTCTATTTGACAGCTTTGCCACATATATTTATGGGGCTGGTTATACAGAACCAATGAATTTTTTGAGAAAGACTCTCGGTGAACTCGGAGTCAATCCACAGCTTCTACCTATAGAGCCCCCAATGGCAATCTATACACCGGATAAGAGAATAACTATTTATAGAGATAAGAAGGAATATCTAAGGGAGCTTTATGAATATTTCCCATCTTTTAAGAGAGAGATAAATGAGTTTTATAATGAGTTAGAAGAGTTATATGAGATACTTCTGGATATCCCCTATTATAGACCGATGGGAAGGTTTACAGTACTAAAGACGGCACTGCTACACCCACATCTCTCTGAGAAACTTATACTGCATTCTTTCAATACACTGAATGGCCTTTATAAAAAATATGGATTTTCAGATGAGTTGCGTTCAATCTTTGATAACTTCATAGCACATTTTACCCTTCTAAAGCCCTATGAAGTCCCCGCATTTATTGCTGCATATTTCTTTATCGGTATTCATAGAGAAGGTCTTTACTATACCAGAGGGACCAATACCACTCTGATAAAAGAATTACTCAAGGTGGCAAAAGAGTCAGGTGTAAGTATATTTACTGATGCAGAGGTGAAGAGAATCTTTGTAAGCAATAATTATGCGCGGGGGGTCGTTCTTAATTCTGAGAGGGTAATTCACGCAGACAGGATAATCTCAAATACCACTGCAAATAAGACCTTTAAGGAGTTAATAGAGAGAAGATATCTGAGCGATAATATCAGACATAGAATTGATGTAATTGAGAATGCAGATTCATTCTTTTATCTATATCTCAAGACCGAGAGGGAGATCTTAAAGGGATTACGTTCTCCAAACATCCTATACATTCCAAGACTTGCATCTACTTATGATGAGTCCGAGATTATCAAGATATTTATCCCCTCAATGATAGATAGCTCCATATCAGGGGATAAGGGGCATTTTAATATGATAATCAGTACCCCACAGAATCCTATACTATGGAAGGATAGGAAGTATATAGAGCAGAAGAAGTCTGCGTTCATTGAGAAGTTGATGAGTATGCTAAACAATATAATTCCGGGAATAAAGGAGGGCTCAAAGGTTGTTATGTGTAACTCCCCTGTAGAGATTGAAGCCATCACAGGGAGAGAAGGTGGGACATTTGGGAGAAAGATGGATTTCAGACAGGGGTTATACAACAGGGGTGGTAACAAGATGGCTCTTGAGAACTTATATCTGGCAGGGGATAGCACATTTCCGGGGCAGGGGATATCAATGGCTGCATATTCCGGTAAGCTCTGTGCCGAATTGATTATCAGGGAGTGTGGTAAAAAATTGCCAATATAATTTTTCTCAATATAATTGTAAGAGATGAGATATCTATATTTAACTTTATTCATTGCTTTCTCCTTTCTGGCCTCTGCCCAGAGTATATACCAGTGTACTGAACCTGATGGCTCTGTGATATTTACAGATAGAAGGCAGAAGAATTGTAGTGTATTTATAAAGGTATCAAGGAATAAGGTAATTGATAGACAGATAAAATTTATCAAGCCAGCAAAAATAGATCCAAAGGCTTATGATTCATATATTAAAGAGGCGGCGGCTACATTTAATCTTCCAGAGTATTTAATAAGGGCAGTGATGGCAGTGGAATCAAGCTATAATCCGTATGCCATTTCACCCAAAGGTGCTGAGGGGCTTATGCAGTTGATGCCTCATACAGCAAAGGATATGGAGGTAAAAGATAGTTTTGACCCGAGAGAAAATATAATAGGAGGTGCCAGATACCTTAGATTTCTGGCAAATATGTTTAATGGTGACCTTGTATTAATCCTCGCGGCATATAATGCCGGACACGCGTCTGTAAAAAAATATGGGAACAAGATCCCACCATTTCAGGAGACTATAGATTATGTAAAGAAGGTCTCAAGATTATATCTGAAATACAAGGAAGAGTATAAGAAGCGACTGGAAGAAATAGAGGCGAACGCAAATTGAAAGGGAGCATAAAAAAGGACATATTTAATATACCCAACCTCTTTACAATCTTCAGGATTATTTTAATCCCTGTAGTTGCAGCCCTGATTACATACGAATCTCCCAGAAACGGCTATCTTGCAGCCCTTTTCTTTTCTATTGCCTCTGGCACCGATTTTATAGATGGCTATCTTGCGAGGAGGCTGAATCTTATAACAGTTACAGGAAAATTTCTTGACCCACTTGCAGACAAATTGATGGTGGTTACCTGTCTGGTGATGCTCATCCCGCTGGATAGGGTTCCGGCGTGGCTTGTGGTAATCCTTCTTGCAAGGGAGTTCTCAATAACGGTCCTGAGGGCACTTGCATCTCAGGAAGGGCTTGTACTCTCCGCAGGTCAGGAAGGGAAGGCAAAGGCGGCACTTCAGATGGTGGGGATAGTCGGCTTGCTTGTCCATTATCCATACGAGATAAATTTTATTATATTCAAGGGCATTATAGACTTTCACAGGGTAGGTCTAATCCTGGTTATCCTTTCAATGGTCTTCTCTCTTCTTTCGGCATTCTCATATTTTAAGTGGTTTGTGGTGGAGATAGATAAGAAGAGTCAATCCTGAAAAAGTGTTTGACACAATGTGTCAATTGTGATAAGATAATACTATTATGGCTGCTGATTTTATAAAAAGCGGTATTGAGCATTTAATTAAGAAGATGGTATTTACCAAGGAACAGCATCTGAATGACCTTTATAATTATCTGCGCAGTATTATGCCCGAGGGAGAGATTCAGAGTAATGAAGTGGAGCTAATTATCAATAACTACGAAGCTATCTGTGGAAATTATGTAAGGCAGACAAGAAAGAAGATAATAAGGTCGTTTGGTTATCTAAACAGAAAGTTGTACCAGAATATGAAGTCTGAGATTAATCTCTTAAATGAACGGATTGAGAGGATAAACAGAAAGTTGACCCGACTGGAGAGAATTTTGGAATGAGATTTATCAGGCAGGCCAAATTTGCAATTATTGCAGTTGCATTATTTCCACACTGGACAAACTCTAATCAACCACACTGTAGCAGGGTTGAAACAAATTTTAATACCAATATCAGGTCACTGCATGAACAGAATAATGAAAATCTGAAAAATGCTATCTCCCTCTTAATAATGAGTAAGAATGGGGACATACCATATAGTCTAGTAGAGAAGATCAGTATGACTATTATAGAGAAGTCAGTAGAGTATGATTTTGACCCGCTATTTATTGCCACTGTCATATACAAAGAGAGCGAGTATAACCCATTTGCAATCTCTCCGGTGGGAGCCGCTGGATTGATGCAGTTGATGCCTAAATATTTTGATAGCAAATCGGGGAGTGTTTTTGATATAGAGGCAAATATTGAGAAGGGGACCGCCGAACTTTATAGATTGAGAGAGAAATATGGGAATTATACAGATATGCTTATAGCATATCTGGCAGGTGAACAGATGCTAAAAAATTATAAGAATGGCGAAATTATGGAAGAGACGGCTATTGCTATGAATTATTACTCCCATATTATTTTATTAAACTATCAGATTCTCTCTGCCCGTTTCAGGATTAATACAAATACCGAGACTGAAATTTTATCAATGTATTAAATTTTTATATTTCTCCCGAATCAGATTGGATTTTTTTTAGATGAAAACCCCATCTGTTTAGTTAAACTATTTATACGATATGAGAAAAACACAATCTACGGTTTAACCCAACAACACTTAAGGAGGCGAGAGGTAATTATGATGACTTTTAACAAATTTAGTATTTAGTATTTGAAGAAATAAAATACATGGCTGGTACAAGCCTTTGCGGGGATGAGCCTACACGGCACCAGGCTTCACTTCGTTCAGCCATTTCGCCTAAATGAATCTCAATTTATCAACTTTACAAACTGGATCAATTAACATATACTCTTTTTACTTGTTGTTTTTCTTTTTTGCCTTTGTTCCGCTTGAGAGTAGTTCCAGAGGATGGGATAAAGAGAGAGTTGTTTTAATCATTATCTTTACACTATGAGAGACATTTTTAATCATCAGTCCACAGTTAACAGCCCATATTATAATAAATTCTGGTTGACCTATCAGTAGTAATATGAGATATCTTCTGGAGTTTAGAGGTAAATAGATGAAGAAAC
>JBMFOP010000072.1:0-15637 GCA_049969675.1 Myxococcota bacterium
CCTATGAAATTTATTCCTAAAAGTTGTGCTTCAAGTGCTGTGGTTCCACTGCCTGAAAAAGGGTCAAGGACAGTATCACCCTCTTTTAATCCTATAATGTTTAGTAATGCTCTGATCATTTGAGGGTGAAATTTACCTTTATATGGGTAAATCCAGTGAGTTAGATACTGATTTACAGACCGAGTTCGATTTGTTTGTATAATCTGGAAATAATCTGTGAAATGCCCATCAACAGTTTTGTAATACGACCCTTTTCTTTTTATTCTTTCTATTAGTTCGTCTGATTTGTTGAGAATCTTAAATTCTCTCAATCCATTTGTAACTTCAAAGTTGGCACCTAATGCCCTTAACTCCAATTCTGCTAAAGACAATTCGTAAATAAATTGAACATTATCCAATAAAATCAAATCATGCCCCATATTTTCATTATCTATTTCATAAGCCCAGAATTGACTTTCTGCTCTTTCTATCATTATTTCACCTTTGTTTTTTAGTTTTTTATTCTCCATCATTATTCTAACTCCCGTTTTACAATTAACTTAAAAATCTCCTCGAATGGATCCACTCCGGCATTTCCTAAAAGTTTTGTTGCCTTGTATTTATCTTTGATCTGGCATCTGATATGAAATTTCCCATCCCGTTTTATAATCAAATTTTCTACATCTCCAATTTCTCTATTAAATTCCACAGGAGCAGTAACCCATCACACAGTATTTCCCCCCACAATCCTGTTGAGTCTGACAGGAAGGTGGCTGACAATACTTATTTATAAGACCTCTACATTCCAGTCCCTGCTCACACTCAATTGTGTCTGTACACTGCTCACATAGTCCTTTTTTGGGACAATTGATTATACATTCACATCTCTGACTTCTGCAATATCCTCCACACTGTGGACATAATGTATTACAATCTTTGTCTTCCACACACTGTGGTTTAAATTCACATGTGTGAGTCTTCATATTACAGATATTTGACGGGTCTATCAACTGGCAGTCTTTGTCGGTATTACAGGCACCATCATTCAGTTCGCACTTTGCATCATTTGTACAGTGCTCCCATGCATTACAGGGAGGGTCACAGGTTATTTTAATACAGATACCGGATGAATCACATTTGGTTCC
Organism: Myxococcota bacterium; assembly: GCA_049969675.1. GTDB lineage: Bacteria > Myxococcota > SpSt-1050 > SpSt-1050 > SpSt-1050 > SpSt-1050. The sequence continues at coordinate 1,125 of JBMFOP010000072.1, forward strand.
GAGCCCGGAGTTTACACAGTCTTTATCCTCCAGACACTCAACACATAATGGGTTTTCAAGTTTGGTATTGCAAAATTTATTATCTGGCTTGGAGGCAGGTGGACAATCCTTATCTGTTATACAACCTTCAACACATTTATTATCCCGGCAGATAAATCCTAAATCACAGTCCGAATTTTTCTGACAGGCCTTCTCGGCAAATTCACACTCCTTCTTATCATTGCATATTTCATTTGCCCCACAATCTTTATCGGTACGGCATTTTACACATACATTGTTTAGACAGAATGGCTTATCACTCGTGCAGTCCCTATCTGTCTCACAGTTGCCAACAATAACATCTTCTGAGGCGGTATCAGCAGGAACTACATCTGAGACAACCACATCTGTCAAAGCATTCACATCTTTTAATTCAACATCTGGCAGATCAACATCAGAATTATACTCCTCAGTTGTAACTGCCAGATCACAGGATAGAACAGACAGGCTGATCAATAAGATTACTATTAACTTATTCATAATAAAGACCTCCTACTTATACTTTATTTACAATAACCAAGTTGAGTCTCTCCACTCAATGAAGTACAGCTCTTGCCTGCTGGACACTTTGGACTATTATCAATCCTATCACAGGCATAGTAGCATTTATATCCACTCACACTATTCCCGAGACATAATAGCCCCTTCTGACAATCATCATAAGTACAATCTCCACCGGCCGGCACCTTCCCTCCAAAATCGCAGATACTTGTATCTGAATCCAGTTCAAGACATATAGAACCATCTTTGCAAAAGGCGTCACTAAAATGGTCACAGGATTCATAACAATATGCCTGACCATCTGGTGGTCCTGCACATATCAATCCCTCTTTACAATAGTTGTAATTTCCTCCACAGGGCTGCTGTACATCCTGGGTTCCTTCACAGAATCCAGTAGCGCTATTGCAGACATACCCCGATGGACACTTCCTCCCCGGGTTATCACATCTGGGCCAGCAGACACTCTCATAGGAATTAATTGGATAACAGACATATTCACTCCTGCAATCAGAATTACTATTGCACTCTCTCAAACACCATCTCTTGGTTGGATTGGATGCGACCTGCACACAAATACTATATACATTATTATCCCAGTCGTATGGACAGTTGTCAAAGCTGGTGCAGTCCTGTGAGCAGTAACCACCAACAAATCCGGTCCCTTCTGACTCCTGAATGCAGAACTGCCCTGAACTGCACTTAAAAGTTGAATTATCACAATTATCACCTATTGTACCCGGTGCAATGGGATTACAGGTATAAGACTCTTTATTACAGGTTGAATTGGGGCATTGATAATCCTCTATACATTCCACACAGACACCAGACTGAGTCTCACAATATTTATTCTTCGGATTTGACGCGCAATCATTATTATTAAAACAGATATTTGCCGATTCACACTTACCGTTTACACACTTCCCGCTACAGCAGTCTGTATCATACTGACACCCTCCCACACACGACTGTGTAGAACTGTTGCAGTACATATCACAGGGACAACCAGTCTCCAGACAACCTCTACCAGCATCAACATATATATCCTCAAAATTTGTATCCTGAACTGTTATATCTGTAATTTCTGCATCAGTCTGTCCACCATCAGGTCTGGCTCTCATACATATCCCAGTCTCTTCATTACAGGTCATATTGTTTTCACAACCAATCGTCGCACATCCTACACAGACATTATTTCGGCAATATGGCTCTGGTATATCACAGTTAAAATCGGTCTCGCAGTATCTCCCAATACTTACATCCGCTGCGGCATCTATTATATCAAGACCTCCATCTCTTTGGGTCTTTATCTCGCAACTATGTGTCTTGAGATTACAATAATATCCAGAGGGGCAGTTTGAATCACTCCTGCACCCGGAGGACGGATATTGACAGAATCCGCCAATGCACTTCATTGTGCTATCCGGGCAGTCCTCATCTGTCTTACACGCCTGAATATTCTCGGTCTGAATACATCTAAAATTTACACATCTGAATCCATTCTTGCAGTCGCTATCCATAGTACACTCATTCCCGGTAGAACCCTCTGAACAGGAGAGAGGAATCAAGATTGTAATGAAAGATGCCATTAACAAAGAGTAAATAAGGGGAGAAGGATATTTCATATTGCAATACCTCAGCACTATAATTAAGCGGAGGTATAATATCACATAAGTATTTTCTTGCAAATATAAAATTTTTGAAATATATTGGTTCTCCACTATCGGGGCGTAGCGCAGCCTGGTTTAGCGCGCTTGCCTTGGGAGCAAGAGGTCGGTGGTTCAAATCCACTCGCCCCGATTTATAAAGATTAAAAATCTTACAATCTCCATACATAATTCAATTTTAGAGGTTATCTTGAAGGAAAATGATATAAAAATTAGCAAGATGGTTCATCGGGGACTGGGGCTCGGACATAAAAATGGGAGAACTTATATGATATATAATACACTCCCCGATGAGGTAGTGGATGCAGAGATAATTATGACCAAAAAGTCATACTCCATCGGGAGGGCAATAAAAATTAAAGAGCGGTCACCCTTCAGAGTTGAGCCAGTCTGTAAATACTATCAGATATGTGGTGGCTGTCAGTATATGCACGCCCAATATCAATTTCAGATTGAGTTGAAACAGAATGTCCTATATGAGTTACTCAGCAGGTCTCTGAAAAGAGAGACAATAGAAATTAAGAGAACCCCATCTATTTTAGACCTCAACTATAGACTGAGGGCACAGTTTATTGTAAGAGGGGCAAAGGTGGGCTTTACTGGATTCGGTTCAAATGACTTTGTCCGAATTGATGAATGTAAGATCTGTCACGGGAAGATAAATGAGGCGGTAGAGATATTAAATAGGAATATCAGTACAGTAGAACTGAATCGTCTGTTTGTCGCAACAGATGGAGAGAGGATAAAGACATATCCGATAAAGGATTTTAGAGAGAATCTTGAGATTATGGTAAACAACCTTAAATATGTAATCAAGCCAGAGATATTCTTTCAGGCAAATATATATACATTAAGCGAATTACAGAGAGCTGTAAAGCCTCTTGAAAAGGGGATATCTGCTGTGGACTTTTATGCTGGAAGTGGATTTTTTAGTCTTTATATGGCAAAGTTCTTTGAATATCTCCTCTGTATAGAAGAGGTAAGTGAGGCATCAAATCTATTGAAGAGGAATGCATCAATCAATAAAATTGAGAATATTGAGATTATCAATTCCTCTGTAGAAAATGCGGAGATACCAAAAAAATACAATTCTATTGATTTGCTCTTACTTGACCCACCAAGGTCCGGGATGTCTAAAAGGGCTATAGGAAGGGCATTGAATCTAAATCCAAAAAATATCTTTTATGTAAGCTGTGACCCTGCCACCCTTGCAAGGGATATTTCATATTTTCACAAAAACTTCTATGAGATCTCGGAGATCATTATGATTGACCAATTCCCACACACATTTCACTTTGAGACAGTTGTTAAGATGAGGAGACAATATTTATAATACTATCTCAATTTGTTCTTATTGTTCTTAATTCGGCATAGCCAAAATCAAAAGCCTTGAAAATCTTCTTAGCATTTTGCATAGAAGTTACAATTAAAGAATCTAATCTATCCTATTTTATGAAAAATCCACCTGTTGTGTTGATCCATTGATAAGATTTGAAAAAAACACACCATGGGGTTCAACCCAATAACACCCAGCAGGTGGGAGGTAAATATGAATGGGTTTAACATATACAGAGAGATTTTCAGATACAAAAATTATTCTGTAAAGATTTCTATTGCCCATCAATACAAAGAATCGCTCAATTTGGATTAATTTATAAACACATAACTTTCAAAGCAGATTATTCTGGACAGCGGTGTCTATTTGTATATGTTATTGAATGGTTCAATTTCTATCAAGTTTAGGGAATTTTGCTAAAAATCTTTCAAAAATAGTTTGACTACTCAAAAATTAATTTGTATTAGCGGAATACCTTATGGGGTGAGTGTGGTCTATGTATGACTTTCTTATAATTTTGATTTTTGTAGTTATATCTATTGGTTTTGTCTTTGTGGCACTCTTTTTAGGCAGGTTTGTAAGACCATCTGTTGTAGATAAAGAGAAGGTTACCACCTATGAGTGTGGCGAGAGACCATTTTCAAAGGCCTGGTTCAATTATAATCCCAGATTTTATATATTTGCCCTGATATTTATTGTCTTTGATGTGGCAATTGCGGCGGCGCTTCCATCTTTTGTAACATTTAAGTATTTTATATTGCAAAACGATTATCAAAATATATTGATTTCGCTCTTTGCGTTTCTTACAATTTTGATGGTGGCGCTATTTTATGTCTGGATAAAAGGAGATCTGGATTGGATAAAGAAGTAGGAAAGAATGGTTCATCAGATACAGCCGGTTCAAATGAAAATGAACTGTATCGTGAGGATTTCGGTGGTGGGTTCTTATTGCTCTCAAAGTTGAGTTCCCTTATCAATCTACCGAGGGCAAATTCGCTCTGGTATCTCTTATTCTCACCTGCCTGTTGTGGGATAGAGCTTATGCAGGCCGGAGGTACAAGGACAGATATGGATAGATTCGGTATGGTCTTCAGGTCAACCCCAAGACAGGCAGATGTGATGATTGTGGGTGGTACAGTTACATATAAGATGGCTGAGAGGGTAAAGTTGCTTTATCAACAGATGTCAGAGCCCAAATATGTGATATCAATGGGCTCCTGCTCAAACTGCGGTGGACTCTTTGATAGGAGTTACTCTGTACTAAAAGGTGTTGACCTCATTATTCCAGTTGATATCTATATACCCGGCTGTCCTCCAAGACCCGAGGCGCTTCTGGATGGGCTTATGCTTTTGCAAAAGAAGATAAAGAGGGAGGATTGGGGGAGGATAGTCAAAAGACATACCTCAAGGATAGATGAATATGAACATAAGTGAGGTTTATACGGAGGTAAAGAAGTTCTTCCCTGAGAAACTCTCAGAGGTAATTACATCCGGTCAGCTGACATTTTTCTATTTTGACAGAGATATTATTAAAGACCTCTTTCTGGTCCTGAGAGATAAGATTGGTATGGAGTTCAAGCATCTATCATATATTGCGTCTGTGGATTTGAAAGATAGATTTGAATTGGTCTATTGCCTTTATAGTTATAGGTGGAATAGCATTATCCATCTCAAGACAAGACTTCCGAGAGATAATCCCGTCGTCTCGAGTATAGCAGATTTATATGTCTCGGCAGAGTGGCACGAGAGGGAGGCATACGACCTGATGGGGATTCTATTTGAAGGGCATCCGGACCTCAGAAGGATAATGATGCCAGATGACTTTGAAGGACATCCGTTGAGAAAGGACTTTTCTGAGAGGGATAATTACCACGGGATGCCGACGAGTCGTGAGAAGATATTGGGGAAATATTGATGACGCTTGAAGAGAGATTAAATCAGGTTAAGAGAGAGAATGAGATCCTGCTCAATATGGGTCCGCAGCACCCATCCACACATGGGGTTATTAGATTTATCATACGTGCTGATGGGGAGATTATGGTGGAGGCACTCCCTGTGGTAGGATATCTGCATAGGGGGATTGAGAAGCTTGCTGAGATGACGCCGTATACAGGGTTTATTCCCTATACCGATAGAGTGGATTATCTGGCTGCAATGTTTGCAAATCATGCATTTGTAATGGGGGTGGAGAGGCTGCTCGGTATTGAGGTGCCGAAACGGGCTGAATATCTGAGAGTGATTGCATGTGAACTGAACAGAATTGCCAGCCATCTGATAGCATTGGGTTCAATGGCTATGGATATAGGTGCATTTACACCATTTTTGCACGGTTTGAGAGAGCGGGAATTGATAAATGATATTATGGAGATGCTCTGTGGGGCGAGACTCACCTACAACTATATGAGGATCGGTGGTGTCTCAAATGATATTGACGATAAGATAATAAGGAAGATAAATGACTTTCTGAATAGATTCTATCCCGGTTTTATTGAGGAGTTCAACAGACTTATTACCAACAATGAAATTTTGGTAAAGAGGTGTATTAATATTGCAACCATCTCATCAGAGGAGGCAATCAATTTTGGACTTGTAGGACCAAACCTGAGGGCGTCCGGGGTAAAGTGGGATTTGCGGAAAAATATGCCCTATTCTGTATACCCTGAATTCAAATTTGATATCCCTGTTGGGAAGGGATTTAGAGGTGAGCTCGGCGATAGTTATGATAGATTTGTGGTAAGAGTGATGGAGATGGAGGAGAGCGCAAAGATATTGAGGCAGGCAATATCAGCTCTCCCCGAGGGTGAGATAATGGCAAAGGTGCCGAGGAGGATTAAACCACCGGCTGGTGAGGTCTACTCGGCGGTAGAGAGTGCGCGGGGTGAACTCGGGTATTATATCATTTCGGACGGGACCGAGAACCCTTATAGATGTAAGATTCGGACGGGCTCCTTCTCGGCTATGAAGGCAATTCATATTAAATCGCAGGGGTGCTTTATTGCAGACCTTGTGGTGCTTATAGCAAGTATGGATATTGTGGCACCGGAGATTGATAGATAATGTTTGAGTTGACTTCAAAATTGTTGGATTATTCAGGCATATCATCAGATTATTTTGTAATATTGCTTGTAGTCATCTTTTTCATCTATGGATTGATTGCTCTCACATTCGGTTCGCTCTTTGCCGGTGTCACAAGCTGGTATGAGAGGAGAATCGCCGGCAGGATGCAGAGCAGAATTGGTCCAAACAGAGTAGGTTTTCAGGGGTTCTGGCAGTGGCTTGCAGACGGACTTAAGTGCTGGTTCAAAGAGGATATAATCCCATTAAATGCCGATTCCGTTCTCTTTAGAATTGCACCATACCTTGTCTTTACCGGTGTTCTTGCTACATTTGTTGTCCTGCCATTCTCACCGTCCTTTGTAGGCTCTGATATGAATGTAGGCGTAGTATATCTGATTGCAATTACCGCACTTGTAGTGGCTGGAATACTTATGGCTGGTTGGGCAAGTAATTCCAAGTGGACACTTCTGGGTGGTATAAGGTCTGCGGCTCAGATGATTTCCTATGAGATACCTGTTGCGCTATCTCTCATATCCGTCATAATCCCAGCAGGGACTCTCTCCCTTCAGAAGATCATTCAGTCTCAGGGTGGGGCTCCATATAATTGGTATATCTTTCACAATCCGGGCACATTTATTGCCTTCTTTATATATTTTACATCTGCACTTGCAGAGGGGAACAGGACACCATTTGACCTCCCGGAGGCGGAGAGTGAACTGGTCTCAGGTTATAATACAGAGTATTCGGGTATGAGATTCCTCTTTTTCTTATTTGCTGAATGGATGAATCTCTATGTAATAGGGGCAATTGCAACGGCAATATTCCTCGGTGGTTGGAGAGTTCCGGGTATATCCTATGAGGTTCAACTCTCAAGTATATGGCTTGAGCTTCTGGGGTTTGCAATATTCCTGTTTAAGGCACTTATTCTTGTAAATGTCATTATCTGGCTCAGATGGACACTCCCGAGACTCAGAATAGACCAGTTAATGATTATGTGTTACAAGTATCTGATTCCTATAAGCGTCTTGATGATAATTATTTCAACACTTTTTACATTGATATTTTATGCAATTCCAATTTTGGGATTGGGCACAAGGATAATATTGTTTTTATTGAGTCTTGTAATCTTTGCATATTTTGTGCATAGAGTTTATTACAATATCAGATATTTCCCGGATAAGGCATATTTTAAGTGGATGATATGATGGAGATTAGAGAGTACCTTTCAAATATCAGAAATTCTGTGGTCTCAATATTTGAGGGGATGGCTGTCACATTCTCGTGGATGTTCAGGCGTCCGCATACCGTCCAGTATCCCGATAAAATTGAGAAGGATAAGGAACTTATTCAGAATAGATTTAGAGGGCTTCTGGAGGTAGATTTGAGTATCTGTACAGGGTGCCTCGCCTGTCAGCGGGCATGCCCGATTGGTGTAATTATGATTGAGGTGAGCAGGGGGACTGAGAGATATATCACCAGATTTGATATAGATGCAGGTAAATGTATGTATTGTGGACTCTGTACAGAGAGTTGCCCGACTGGAGCAATCAGACATACGAAGGAGTTTGCATTTTCAACCTATGACATCAGGAAACTAATTTTGCACTATGTAAATGAACCTGTAAAGCCATATAAACCTCAGAAGGAGACAGTTCTGAATCTTGAGAATTCGGGGAAGTTTGTGGCTGAGATAGTAAAGGGGCGTGAGAGTGAATATAAGAGATATATCGTACCACAATTGAATCTGGAAGATAGTTCAGGGTCAAAGGAGAAGGTTTAATATGCCTCTCTTCAAGTTGTTATTCTATATCATATCACTTGGGATAATAGGGCTTGCATTCATTACTGCGATATCAAAGAATATTGTCAGGTCTGTCTTTGCCCTCTTAGGGGTTATGATAGGTGTTGCCTGCCTCTATGGAATTCTGGGTTCAAGCTATCTTGCAGTGATTCAGATAATGATATATGTGGGCGGCATAATGGTCTTATTTATCTTTGCGGTGATGTTTACATCTAAAATTGAGGATGTAAATGTCACCAATCGTTCACTGGGGAAGATTCAGGCCGTAATCATTAGCCTTGCAATATTTATAGTGCTTGCATTTATTATTCTCACTTATCCATTTGAAAAGGGTGCAGTTTCAGAACACCAGAGTATAGAGAGAATCGGAAAGGTTATCTCTACCGACTATCTGCCATTTTTAATCGGGATTGCGGTGATACTCCTTGTCTCGCTCATCGGGGCGATAACAATTGCAAGGCCTAAAAAGGAGAGTGAGTGATATGGAACTAAATCTACAGGAGATATTGCTGGTTGCGGCATTCCTATTCTCAACAGGTATATTTATCATTCTCACTAGACAGAATGCAATTGCCATCCTTATGGGGGTGGAACTGATACTCAATTCGGTAAATATAAATTTTGTGGCATTTGATAGATTCCTCTTTGAGAGGATAGATGGGAATATCGCCGCTATTGTCAATATTATGCTTGCCGCTTCAGAGGTGGCGGTTGCGCTGGCGATAGTTATAAGTATATTTAGAGGTCTTAAGACCATTGAGGCAGATAAACTTGATTCACTTAGAGGCTGATATGGAGAATCTACTACTATTGATACTGATTCTTCCACTTTCTGGGGCGTTGATTAATGGGACAATTGGATATTTCATACAGAAGAGATATGGAGGTGAGACAAACGGTATAATAGCAACATCCACAATCTCGCTCTCGTTTTTGGTTTCGCTCTATCTCTTTATTGAATTACAGGGCATAAAACCTCTGGATAGACAAATAATTCTCAATCTATACAACTGGATATTTGCAGGGAGTATCTCTTTTGATTTTGAACTGGTAATGGATCCCCTCTCTGCTGTGATGATGCTCGTGGTCAGTGGTGTGGGTTCGCTAATTCATATATACTCTATTGGATATATGCACAACGATAAGAGCCAGTGGAGGTATTTTGCCTATCTAAATCTCTTTGCGTTTTCAATGCTCTTACTGGTGATGGCTAACAATCTGCTACTTATGTTTGTTGGATGGGAGGGGGTAGGACTCTGTTCATATCTATTGATAGGATTCTGGTATCAGGAGCTGGATAAGGCATCTGCGGGGATGAAGGCATTCATTACAAATAGAATAGGAGACTTTGGTTTTTTAATAGGGCTCTTCTTCTTAATATGGGGAATAAATGAGAGTCAGGAGAGCCATTCTGTAATCTCTCTCTCTTTTTCACACCTAAAAGAGATCTCCGAATCACTTGCGGATGTCAATTTTCATAATATTGCCCTCCCAACCATCGTAGGGCTCCTCTTCTTCGTTGGGGCGACAGGGAAGTCTGCACAGCTCCCACTGTATGTCTGGCTCCCCGATGCAATGGCAGGTCCCACTCCAGTCTCTGCACTGATTCATGCAGCGACGATGGTAACTGCTGGGGTATATATGATTGCGAGGCTAAATTTTATCTATGTGCACTCTCCGGTTGCACTGACAGTGGTCGCCCTTGTGGGTGCGATTACCGCCCTTTATGCCGCCACAATGGGTTTTGCACAGACAGATATAAAGAAGGTCCTTGCATACTCAACTATCTCACAACTCGGATTTATGTTTGCAGCAGTCGGTTCTGCAGCATTTGTCGCCGGAATCTTCCATCTTATGACACACGCATTTTTCAAGGCCTGCCTCTTTTTGGGGGCTGGCTCTGTTATTCATGCAATGAGTGGTGAACAGGATATCAGAAAGATGGGTGGCTTGAAAGATAAGATACCTATAACTTATTACACATTTCTCATAGCCTCACTTGCGATCGCTGGTCTGCCCGGGTTATCCGGATTCTTCTCAAAGGATGAGATCTTATACAGGTCATTTATGAGTGGAGATGGCTTCGCCGGGGCCGCTGGCTATATTGTCTTTGTACTCCTTTTAATCGCCGCACTATGCACGGCATTTTATATGTTCAGGCTGGTATTTATTACCTTCTATGGAGGTGAGATTCGCTCTGATGAGAAGGTAGTTCATCATATCCACGAATCACCGAAGACGATGACAGTGGTTCTTATTGCACTTGCATTCCTATCCATTATAGGCGGTTATATTGGGCTTCCAGAGATATTTGGAGTTCATTCTGCCTTGGAGGAATTTCTGTCTCCCATATTTGAGGAGTCGTCTAAGAGATTGAATATCCCTGCTTCTCATAGCGCGGAATGGATTATAATGTTACTCTCAATAACTGCCGCTGTAATGGGAATCTTTGCTGCATATAAAATTTATTACAAAAATGGATATGAGGGTGCAAGGCCAATAAGAGAGAGAATCATGAAGATACACTACATCGTTGAAAACAAATATTTTGTGGATGAGATTTATAATTTGATGGTGATTGAGCCAGCGAAGGTTCTCTCATACCTTTTATCACTCTTTGATAGATATATAATTGACGGGATTGTAAATCTCTTCGGAAGGGTAACAGTAATCTTTTCCAACTTTGACGGAATAATTGATAAATATGTGGTGGATGGTCTGGTCAATCTCGTGGCTCAGGGGATTAAGTTTATAGGTGATAGATGCCGCACACTTCAGACCGGAAGAATACAGGATTATGTCTATATAATGGTAACAGGAGGATTTTTGGGTATAATCATACTCAGAATATTTAACTACTTTATAGGGAAATAAGAGGTAAATATGGACTTTATTTTATCACACATCCTGACACTGATGACATTTATCCCTTTGATTGGGATGGTGCCTGTCGCCCTTATCCCTTCCAGATATCCGCAATATATCAAATACCTTTCTGTGGGGATAAGTGCGGTGGTCTTTCTCCTCTCTCTACTTATGTATGCATACTTTGATAGGGAGAGCACTCAGCTTCAATTTGTTGAGCACTATGTGTGGATAAGGGCATTTAATATTGAGTACTTTATGGGGGTTGATGGACTTAATGTATCGCTCGTAATTCTGACTGCGCTGATATCCCTTATTGCCTGCATTGCCTCTCTCGGGATTGAGAAGAAGGTAAAGGGATATTTTGCGATGTTTTTGCTTTTGATGACTGGTATGATGGGGACATTTGTGGCACTTGACCTCTTCCTGTTTTATATATTCTGGGAGGTAATGCTACTCCCTATGTACTTTCTGATAGGGATCTGGGGTGGACCACGGAAGGAATATGCAGCCATAAAGTTCTTCCTGTATACGCTGTTTGGTTCGGTGTTGATGCTGATCGGTATTATTGCATTGTATTATAATTCTGAACCCACCACTCTTGTGGATGGAACTTCAGCATCGCACACATTTAATATAATGAAGCTCACCTTTGAAAATAACTTTTCAAATAAGGCACCTCTGCTCGGAATCTCATTTGCAAAGTTTGTATTTGTCCTCTTCTTTATAGGATTTGCGATAAAGATACCGATGTTTCCATTTCACACATGGCTGCCGGATGCACATGTTGAAGCGCCCACACCGATATCTGTTATACTTGCAGGGATACTCCTTAAGATGGGCATATACGGAATTTTGAGAGTCAACTACCAGATTCTGCCCGAGGCTACTCTCTGGTCCGCACCGGTCGTTGCAATCTTCGGAGTTATTAATATTGTATATGCGGCATTTGTGTGTATGGCTCAGGAGGATTTAAAGAAGTTGATAGCGTATTCATCTGTAAGTCATATGGGATTTTCTCTTCTGGCTATGAGCTCATTCTCAGAGGCGGGGATCTCAGGCGCAGTGCTGCAACTCTTTACCCACGGTGTTATCTCCCCGATGCTCTTCCTGATTGCAGGTGTAATCTACGACAGGGCACATCACAGAGAGATCAATAAGTTTGGAGGGCTTGCCAATATTATGCCAGAGTATTCGGCATTTACGGGGCTTGCATTTATGGCATCGCTCGGGCTCCCCGGACTTGCTGGCTTTGTAGCAGAGGCACTCTGTTTTATTGGGGCATTCTCTACATATAAATTAATGACGGTAATCGCAGCGACCAGCGTGGTAATAACTGCTGCATATTATCTCTGGACGATGCAGAGAGTCTTTTTAGGACCCATAAACCCCCGATATCTCGGCTACAAAGACCTGAATTTAAGGGAGAGATTTACTCTCTATCCGCTTGCACTTATCATTGTGGTTCTTGGAGTATATCCCATGTTAATCCTTGATATAATAAATCCAACGATTTTCCAGTTGATTCACTCCATCAGGTAGAGGGGTATTGTGCTATGCTGAATCATCTCCTCCCATATCTTCCAGAACTTATAGCATTTGTATCAGGGATCATATTGCTATTTATATTTTCCATAAAAAGATTTAGTTTTGATGTCATCTCCTCAATCTCATTTCTGGTACTTATATTTATTCTTATTATCTCTGTAATATCTTCGCCAGAGGATGTTATCAGTTCTTCTCATCTCTTCTCGGTAAGCAGTTTCTCAATATTTTTCAGGATAGTAATCATCCTCTCTATTATTCTGACATTCTTATTCTCCAGCAGGGCACGAGAACTTCCAGATAGAGTGGCACAGGAATATTCACTGATGTTGTTCCTGTTTTTTATTGCAGCATCATTTATGGTTATGGCAGAGAATCTGCTTGCACTTTATATCTCAATGGAGATACTCTCTCTCATATCCTATGTCTGTGTCTCTTTTGATCTTGAACGGAGTCGCTCACAGGAGGCCGGAATTAAGTATGCAATATATGGTGCAGTTGCCTCTTCATTAATGCTATTCGGTATTTCATATATTTATGGAATTACAGGTAGCCTGAACTATTCTGAAATTTCTACAAAGCTCTCTTCATTGAACATAAATAATGAACCTGTCTACCTTATGATACTCATTGTAACCCTGATGATTTTTGGCGGTCTCTTTTTTAAGCTGGCTGCATTTCCATTCTATGCGTGGTCTCCTGATGCCTATGAGGGAGGACCAACTCCATTTGTGGCACTCTTATCAGTCGGTTCAAAGGCAGCGGCTCTCGGTGCCCTTATCAAGGTAATGACATCCATCTTTGTAAAGTCCTCACACTTCTCTCAGGATAATGTGGTAATAATCCTGGGGGTCGTCTCCATACTTACAATGACTCTCGGCAATCTGATGGCAATTAACCAGAATAACTTAAAGAGACTTCTTGCCTACTCTTCTATTGCACACGCTGGATATATGATTATGGCTCTATCAGCGGCTGATACCAATGCAATAAATGCAGTAAAATTCTATATTGTTGCATATCTCCTGATGAACCTTGGTGCATTTTACTGTGTACAGACGCTCGCAGATAGGACTGGAACAGAGGACATAGAAGTCTTCAATGGTCTATCCAGTCGCAGCCCTTATCTCGCGGGGATGTTCACCATATTCTTACTTTCTCTTACTGGCATACCACCGTTTGTTGGCTTTGTAGGGAAATTTTATTTATTTGCAGTTATAATAAATAAAGGTGGCGGATTCTACTATATTCTGGCAATTATCGGGGTCTTAAATTCAGCCATTTCACTCTACTATTATGCACGGATTATAAGGGTTATGTATCTGATTGAAGGGAGCGATGAAACATTTGTATTTGACTCTGTGAGAAGATATACTCTCGGTATTCTCGGTATTGCCACAGTTCTATTCGGTGTATATTTCTCACCCATTTTGAGATTCATAGAGCACTTCAACGGGATTTTGAGATAGTTCCTATTTTTAGGACTTTTACACTGCCCCCAATTCCTAACTTAATATTTGCTTCACCAACCACAAAGTGGTTTGTTTTACCAACCGACTTTATAGTTTGTCCAAAGATACCGAATTACTCTCTATATAAGGATATAATAAAAGGACAGAGCGTTTATCCATATTAAGCCAGCCTTCTGTGTTTTTGTTTGATGAAATAATTTCACCCTGCTGAGGCTTCCATATTAAGCCCTAAC
>JBMFOP010000073.1:0-15521 GCA_049969675.1 Myxococcota bacterium
AAATGAATATAACAAAATACATAATTACTTTAAATTTTGGGCTGTTACGGATTAACTGTTTTTGGAAAGAGGGTTACCTTTATTTTCTATTTATTTGACTCCTATTTGCCAATACCAAAGAACACCGAAAAGAAGTCAATATTTTTGATTTTATTTTTAATATTTTTGTGGTATATATCTATCGCTTTTATTTTAATACCTTCTTTATGGAGGAACAAGGATGAAGAAAATTAGAATTATTATTATTTTAGCGATTCTTTCTACTATATTGACTCTCATTTACTGTTCAGGCTCCACAAAGAGCATAGTTGGACTTCCGGTCGGTTCACAGTGCAAGAGTAGCTCCGATTGTGCAGATAAACTTGTATGTATCTATACCACCGAGAAAGATAGTGTAAATCTCTTTCCCAATGGTTATTGTTCAAGATATTGTCTGAATGATAAAGATTGTCCGGAGAATAGCAAATGTATTGGAGATATATGTATAGCCGACTGCTCAAAATGTGATAGAGAAGGATACATCTGTAAAGACGGTAAATACTGCGTACCAGACCTGAACATTGGTGGGTCCTGTGGTAGTGATTCAGATTGTCAAACAGGGAAATGCTTTATGTTAGGAGATAAATTTAAGAATGGATACTGCTCTCTCACCTGTGATAGTGGTTCCAAATGTCCAATCTCTTCTGGTGGGCTATGCACAAATTTTGAAGGGAAGGCAGATGGTGAAAGCATCTGTGCCCTTGGATGCTCCAAAGATTCAGACTGTCGTATAAAAGAGAAGTATGCCTGCAGATTGGTAAAGGCAGATTCAGCAGAGATTGGTAATATATATACTACCGTCTGCTCGGGTGTGGATAACCTGGGCGCCACCTGTGAGAAGGATGCGGATTGTTCTTCCGGACTCTCCTGTATAAGTCAATCTGATCTTGGAAAAGGGAAAGGTGGAGATTTCTCTGAACGTATCTGTTCAAAGCAATGCACAAAAGACTCTGATTGCCCTCATATCTTTCAATGTGCAGAAGGAGATGAGAGCTGCCTCAAGACAGCCAGATGTGTAAATGGATATTGTTTCAGAGGTTGTGAGCAGGATAAACATTGTGCAAAGAGTAAATATGCCTGCAGAGGTTATAAATATGATAACAATAAAGACGACTATAGATATTTCTGTAATTCGGTAGCAAGCATTGGTGCAGAGTGCTCAAAAGACGAGGATTGTACCTCTGGTTTATTCTGTCTGCTAAATAAGTCCAACTATTCCGGGGGTTTCTGTACAAAGAGCTGTACAAAGGATGACGACTGCCCAACAGAGATGGGCTTAACTAAGATATGTTATGAAGGGATATGTCAGAGGTCCTGCAATTCTGACGCAGACTGTGGAAGAAAAGGGTATCTCTGTATGGAACAGAATGGAAAAGGCATCTGCCAGTCAAAGACAAATTATGGCGCTGCCTGTAAATCCGATGACGACTGTGCAGAAGGATTGAGCTGTTATAAGGGGTACGCCTTCCCCGATGGTTACTGTACAAGGAAGGGCGAGACCGAAGGAGATTGTACCGGCGGCGGTGTCCCCGGCAATCTCAATCTCTGTATGAGACAGTGTGATACGGATAAGGATTGTAAGAGAGACGGTTATTTCTGCTTTGATAGTGGTTCTGCCAAATATTGCTCAACAGGATTTAATGTCGGATATCCCTGTTCAAAGAACCCCGCCGAAAATACCATAGATTGTGGGGAGGGGTTGAGGTGTGAATCCGGGAGTGATTATGAATTTGGTTATTGCACGATGGATTGCGAGAAGGCTGATGACCTCTGCCCAAATGGCTCAAAGTGTGTTACTTCAAAGAAGATGTGTATGAGAGTGTGCTCTATGGACAACCAATGTCTGATAAGTGATTACACCTGCAGAGAGACAGATAAAATATATGTATGTGTGGGTGGAAAGAATATAGGTGCTGAATGTTCATCAGACGAGGATTGTTCATCCGGCTTGAGTTGTGATAAGAATCAAATCAATGGATATTGTACAACCTCCTGTAAGGATTCAGATTGCCCAGCAGATTCAGTCTGTATTGGTGAAGTATGTAAGAGGACCTGCAAACTTGATAAAGACTGTGGGAGGTCCAAATACTTCTGTCTTACCTCCAGATCTGTCTCTTACTGTGTTAGTAGCAAGAATTTCGGCGCAGCGTGTGATACCGATGATGACTGCGTTTCGCCACTTGTCTGTTACAAACCGGATAGAGATAAGACAGGGCTCTGCTCAAATTCGGCTTCTCAATTATGTTCAAGCGATACAGATTGTGGTGAATCATATGCAATATGCAATAAGGATGGCGATAGACACTGTTATAGAAAATGCAACTCTGATTCAGAGTGTGGCAGAGAAGATATGAAGTGCAAAGATTCAATGTGTATATATAAATAGGAAGAAGATTGATATATGAGATGTCCAGCCTGCGGGAATCAAGAGAAGGTTCATAGGTCTCACAGCATATACTTCTGGGAGAGGATGGTAAAGCTTTTTTCAAACTATAGACTTTATAGATGCCACAACTGTGGTTGGAGAGGGTGGCTCCATCAGCAGACAGGTAATCAGCTCAAGAGGATTTCGCTCGGACAGATATTTATATTCTTTATGCTGGGATTCCTTCTGGGGGTACTGGTTACACTCTGGCAGCAGAGTCGCACAAAGCCCGAATGCCCTCAGATTCCAATAAATTGTGAGTCAAATTCTAAAAAAGAATTTAAGTGGTAAAGACATCAAAAATTCTTAAAGAATATTTATATAACCTTCACAGTGTCTCCTTAAAGCATAATTGCTTCACATTTGATTCTATTTGAATGATGTTAAGCGCTCACAGGTATACATTTGCAGGTTATATAATATACGCTCCATATTCCTTCAGAATGTAAGAAGGAAAGAGCCTTTCAACTGCATATAACCAGACTTATTCCTCTTGATTTATCTGTGATTTTGGAGAAGATAATCAGGTATTTTTGAGGAGGTGGATATGAAGAAAACTTTTGCCTTTATCTTTTCACTGGCCATTATCTGTGATTTTGCATCTGCCGAACCCTTTACCATTGACGACTTTCAGAATCTGCGGATAATAAAAGATTTTAAGGTCAGCCCGAGAGGTGATATAGTAATCTCTATTAGAGATTTTGAGAACAAAAAGAATTTCAATTACGACCTCTACCTGCTGCGTGGAAATAGGCTCTCCCGTCTAACCTATGATGGGAAGGGGAGTGGTAGCTTTGACTTCTCTATTGATGGAAGTTATCTCTACTTTACCTATGAAAAGGAGAATAAACCAGCGCTTTATAGACTCCCATTGCACGGTGGAGAGGCAGAGCCTATCTCTGAATTTCCGGTCAGTATTGACAATATTAGGGTCTTTGAGAGCCTCAAAAAGGAGTATATCCTCTTCTCAGCCAATATTTTTCTGGATTGCAACAAAGAGGAGCTCAAATGTACAAAGGAGAGGAGAGAGGAATTAAAGAAGACTACATCCGCCTATGTATATGATTCACTATATTTTAGACCGTGGAATTTTTATAGAGATAATACAAGGTCTGCACTCTTTATATTTGATGTGGAAAACAAGAAGGCAACCAGGGTGATATCTGGAGAATTTGATGTCCCAACACTTCCATTTGGAGATAGTTCGGACTTTGATGTTTCACCTGATGGGAGATATATTGTCTATACGGCAAAGAAGATAAAGAACATAGCAGAATCCACCAACAATGATATCTTTGAATATGACACAACAATAAAAAATGAGATAAAGGTCTCTACATCTCCAGGTTCAGATACCCGTCCAAAATATTCTCCAGACGGCAAATATATAGCATTTACCACTCAAAAGACCGATGGATTTGAATCTGACAAGATTGAGCTTGCCATCTACGACCGAAAGACAAAGCAGATAAATATTATCTCCTCTCACATAGACAATTGGGTAGAGTCCTTTGAGTGGAGTCTGGATTCTAAGGGTATCTTTGCAATAATTGAGGAGCGCGGATATAACACACTTTATTACATACCAATTGATAACCCGAAGAATTCAATCAGACTTACAGAGAAAGAGAATATAAAAAAGTTTGCGATTTATAAAGATGAGATTATCCTGAGCAGAGATTCAATACTATATCCAGCAGACCTCTACTCTGCAAAATATCCTGCTGTCATCAAGAGCCGTGGTATCCTGAAAGAGAGAAGACTTACTGACTTAAATGCAGAGATTTATAAGAGTAAGGATCTCCCCGAGCTGATGGATATCGTCTATGAAGGGGCAAAGAGGAAGGATGGGACATACAATAAAGTCCAGGCATTTGTATTGAAGCCAAAAAATATCAAGCAGGGGGAGAGAATTCCAGCCATCGTAGCGATTCATGGAGGTCCTCAGGGGAGCTGGTTAAACTCATTTCATCCGAGGTGGAATGCCCTGATGTTTGCCTCCATCGGCTATGTAGTAATTATGCCAAATATTACCGGCTCAACAGGATTCGGGCAGCAGTTTGTAAATGAGGTCTCAAGAGATTGGGGTGGGGCGCCTTATGAAGATATTATGGGGCTCTTCAACTACTTTGAGAAGAGCGGATTTATAGATTCTACAAAGGTCTGTGCAATAGGCGGATCATACGGCGGATATATGACAAACTGGATACTGGGTCATACAGATAGATTCAGATGTCTGGTCTCTCACGCAGGTCCATTTAATCTGATAAGCAAGTACGGTTCAACTGATGAACTCTGGTTTCCAGAGTGGGAATTGGGTGGAACGCCCTGGATGAATAGAGATATGTACGAGAAGTTCTCACCACACAACTATGTAAAAAACTTCAAGACACCCACACTTGTAATTCACGGTGCAAATGACTTCAGGGTTCCAATTGAACAGGCCCTTCAGACATTTACATATCTACAGAAGATGAATGTCCCATCAAAATTAATTATCTTCCCTGACGAGGACCATTTTATCAAGAAGGCAAACAATCAGCGATTCTGGTACAAAGAAGTAGAGAACTGGATAAGGACTTATCTAAAGTAGAAATAGACTATTCACAAAATCTGATTATCACTGCTGTCCAGTATAATCTGTATTTATGAATTAGGCATTTGTAAATAAAGATTTCTGGACGGATAACTATATTTTCAAAATCAGGTTACCCCACTTTTCAATACACTATCTATTAAAATGCTGTCCAACTTAAACTTCTTTCAATGTTAGTCAACATCAATGTTAGTGGCTCTACATATACCACAATCGGTAAGGTCTCATAGGGTTTATTTGTTCATTCCAATAAATTTTTGTATGGTAGACCCCGTTATAAATCTCAGGTAGAGTCTCATACACTATCTTCACTATAATATTTTACTGTGCCCAAATGGATATGTTTCTCTTTTAAGATGGTAAAGAGATTATTCATAAGCATTGCCAAAAGTTGCCCTCAACAACTGAATCCCTCTATTTCTCTATCCGCCTTTCTCTCTCTCACCGCCTTATAAAACATATTCTTTGAAAATATCTTAAAACTTGCTTATTCCAATAATAGATTTGTCCAGAGATACTAATATACATACTCATAGGGAGTCTCATTTCCGGTCTTTGTTTAATCTTAGCCTTCCGAGACCTCAATATCAAAAAAATTATCTTGGACAGATGTATCAGATTATATTATCCAGTGGGACAGGTTCATCTCCTCCCGTGAGTTGTAAAAATAGCTCCTCCAGACTGGCATCCTTATTTCCGGAGAGCCTCTTCATCCCTTCAATGTCACCTGAATATATAAGCCTTCCGTGATGAATAATTGCAAGTTCATCGCAGAGCTCCTCAACTACACCGAGGGTATGAGTGGACATAAAGACTGTGCAATTTGATTTTCTTTTAAGTTCTGTAAATACCCTCTTTAATAATCTCGCCCCCTTCGGGTCAAGACCAACGAGCGGTTCATCTATTACAAAGAGTCTCGGCTTATGCATAAGTGCCCCACAGATTACAAGCCTCTGCTTCATCCCATGGGAGTAGTTTTCAATAAGCTCGTCCTTAAAATTATATATCTCAAAGAGATTTAAGAGCTCTTCAGAACGTCTCATTATTTCTCTATCTGATAGATTATATATTCCACCGATGAATTTGAGATACTCCAAACCTGTCAGCTTCTCATAAAGATATGGCCTGTCCGGGACAAAACCTAAAAGAGATTTTGCCTTAATCGGGTCAGTCGCCATATTATTCCCGCAGATATTTATCTCACCAGATGTCGGCTTCAGTAATCCACCTATCATCTTTATGGTTGTTGTCTTTCCAGCCCCGTTTGGACCCAAAAAACCAAATATCAATCCACTTTTTACTTCAAGACTGATATTATCCACAGCAATAAAATCTCTATATCGCTTTATAAGATTCTTTATTTCAAGAGAATATTTTATTTCCACTCAATCACCTCTATCTTTAATTTACCAATATATTTTGCAATATCAAGTATCTTATCAATTCCTCCAGATACCAATCTGATATGTCCTACATCCGCTGGAGATTCTCCCCAGGTGGGGTCGTAGCTTCTCCATCCATCCAGATATGCCTCCACCCACGCATGATAGTAGAATCTACCATTTAGATATGCCACACCCCCAACAATCCTTGCAGGTATTCCGAGTGCACGCGCAAGAGCCACAAAGAAGACGGCATGCTCATTACAATCCCCCTCCATATTTTTTAAGGTGTTCGCTGCATCAGGTATCCCTATAATATTCTTCTTCTTAATATTTGCAAAGAGGTAATCATTAATCCTCTCAAGAGCATCAAGCTCATCTCTACTCCCCTCTGTAATCTTTTTTGCAAGCGCCATAACCTCCTCCGAATCACTCTGTACAAAAGCCTCGGGGGATTTATATCTCTCAAGCTCCTCCTTAGAAAGCCTCTCCTCTCTCTTCTCAATCCTCTCACTCGTAATAGTCAGTATCCCATCCTTATATCTCTGTCGGCCTCCATCAAGTAAGCCCTCAAACTCAACTCCAGAGAGCCTGAAGCTGATGCTACCAATTGAAAATATATCCGGGATACTTTTATCGGGGTAGATGGAGAATTGGTTTACAATATCCAGTGCTGAAAACTTCATCTTCCTCCTATCTGGCTGCTCACGGAGAAGCACAAATCCCATCTCATTTCTCTCTTTGAGTGTCTTTCCGTTTATATCAATCCAGGTATCCACTCTAAAATTTTTATATCTCTTCTTGAGGTGATAGGCATATACCTCTTCATCCATTATCCTGATTCTCTCATTACCTACAAACTCTACTTCTACATTACCTACATTCATCTCTTCCAAAGATAATATCTTAAATACAAAGACCCTGGTATGTGTAGATTGTAAAATTCTTCTTGCGATGTATCTATTTAGATTCACATCCAAAAATACCGGCGAGCCATTATCAACCTCAATCTCCTTAAAACCTGCAAGATTGCTTTTGATTCTGAGCCTCTTTCCATCTGACTTACCTGTTACAACAAAATCCTGATTCTCTGTTGTTATCTTAAAATAAAAGTTATTGAGTAACATCTCCTTTGACAGCTCTGCGCTCCCATCTATGTTTATCTTTCTTACGGATCCCTGAACAGACAGATTGAGTTCAGATTGATGATGGATAACGACCTTCTCCCCTATTCTCTCCGTCTTATTGAAGAGATAACCTATGAGTCTCTCCTGAAAATATACACCCAGATATTCTTCACCCCCACTTACAAGACCCGATATATTCCCCATCTTTGAGATATCAATGGTCTGTTTTGTAAATATCTTCTCTTCTATCCCGAATACATATATCAAAAACAAAGTCCACATTGTAATTACTATAAATGCAAAAATCTTATATCTCTTTGAAAGCATAAAACACTTACTTGATTTTGCTATCCAGAAGTTCCTTATTGAATCCTACGATAATCTCGCCATATAAATCAATTACTGGAACTCCTGAGCCTCTCAGTCCTTTTGATCTGAGTTTGGAGAGCATCTCCTCTCTTGCAGAATCATCTTTTTCAATGTCTTTCTCAATATAATTTATGCCATGTGCCCTCAAATATTTTCTGAGTTGTGCACACACCCCACACCAGCTCGTTGTATAGATAATAATAGACTTACCATCCATCTTTGCACTGTCTTGTGAGAATGTGGGCTTAATACCCTCTCTTACCGCGCTGTCAAACTGATATCTGGAGGCTATTGTATATTTATATCTGCCCTCCGAATCTGGCTTTGTAAGGTCTGCGATATAAATAATCTTGTGGGAGAGCCTCTTTGAGGGCGGGATTGAGAGGTCAAACACTATGACCTGTCTTCTTGACTCCTCCGGTATCTCATCCATATTCTGAGTATCCTTAAAATTTCCGTCTTTATCAATATATGAAAATAAAAGATTCTTATTCTCCTTTGAGACTACTATCTCTGGAGGGTTTATCTCCTCTTCACCTCTCTTCTGTTCCGCCTTTTTGCAGTTGATACCAGAAAAGAGGAAAGTTATTATCAAAATAAAAAGAAGAAGTTCTCTCATTCTTGCCACCTCACAAATAACAGATTTAAATATAGATTCAAAAGTCCTAAAAGTAAATTTTTTATAGCATATTTAAGTCTGGATATTGATCACAAAGATCCATCAGAGACCGGCTCCATTACCGACTATATTTTTGGTTTTTTTATGACACATCACATCTGTCTAAAATGAATTTTTAATATTGGAGCCTCGGTAGGGTAAAATTATTTTATTAAACAAAAATCCTGAAAGGAGGCCTCCTATGAATAAACACCCCGTCATTTACCCCTCTACAAGATGGGAAAGCAGCATTTTTGGACAAAACTATGATTGGAATAAGCAAATTTTTAATTGGAATATGCAAACATATCTCTGGTGGAACAAGGCACCCTGTAATTGTTGAAAAAATTATTAACCGGCAAACAAAATTCTAAAGACATTTTTTTGAACTTAACGATAGTGCCTGATTTATGCTTAATAACATTGAAGGTTATTTAAGTTGGAGGGCATTTTGATTGATATTGAGTGAAAGTTGTTAACCTGATTTTGACAATATGGATTTACCCGTACAAAATTCTTATTTTACAAATATTTAACCTCTCAAAGAAGATTATTTTGGACAGCAGTGAGTGAAAACTATATCCCCATTCCCATTCCAATCTTAAAAAGGATATACATCCCTGTATCAGAACCTTCGGCGATCCCAACTGATGGACCGGCCTCAAGCTGAATGGTGAGATTCATCTGGGTATCTATCTTTATCTCAGAACCCACGGTGAATGCTACCGGGATACCTACAAATAGACCGTCCTTGTAGAAGTACATATGGAATGGGGCATTGAAGCCAAAGTTTATTATGACCGGCTCCTTAAGAGGGATTGCAAAGACAATTCCGGGTGCGAGCATAAAACCGGCTCCCTTTGCATCTTTTGCTACAAGGAAGAATCCGGGCTCAAGTCTAAATGCCAGATGGAGTTTTCCTCTATGACGGAGCTCTTTGATATATCTGGCACCTAAAAAGAACCAGACATCTGCCCGACACTGTACATCATTTACACACTCTCTCCTGTTGATATGTGAGAGTGAACCATACCCCAATCTCAGTTTGAGTCCGAGATTTGAATCGGATTCATACCCTGTGTCATACAGGAAGCTGACATCTGGATAACCGAGGTCAAAGTGCAGTGCCTCACCCGACTTTCCAAGTGGTTCACCACTTATAACAGAGAATGCATAAGAAAAGGATGGAATAAGAATGACTATCAATATTAATAAAACCTGCTTCATACCTCAATCCTCTTTCTCTGACATCAATCTCTTTATCTCTTCCTTAATAAGCCTTTCGGCAAGTTCTGGTACAATCTCCCAGACCACCCTCTCAACTACCTCTCTAACCTGTTTGACTGCCTCCTCAGACAGGGGCGAGCATAGGTCTATCTTCTGCTCCACAAGGGAGGTTGGCTCAACCTGGGCAGGAATCGGGATATCAGCGGAATTCACCTCAACAGCCTTTACTGGCTCACCCACAGGTTCTGTCCCGATACTCTCAGCAATGGTCTCAACCTGCATCTGGGCAGAGGACTCGGTCGGTGGAGTTACTTCAACAGAGGATAGCTCCTTAGCCATTTCTTTCTCATTCACAGAGGCCGCGACTGTCAGTCCGCTCGCCTCCATAATCTCCTTCTTCAGGTCTTTTCCCCACTCCTCCATATCAAAGACCCTGGGCTCCTCCGTCTTACTCTCTGAAACAACAGGTGCAGATTCAACTGCAGGTTCAACGCCTACAGATTTTTCAACCTGACTTATAATATCAATTACAGAGGGAGGTGTTACCTGCTCCTCTTTCCCGCTCAACTCAGGGATCTCAGAAGTAATCTCCTCTATATCAGCCGGAGATATCTCATCCACCACCTCCTGAGCAGGAGGAGGCTCTGTAACTTTTGGGGGAGGAATTAGATTGTCTACAAAGTTGGTCACCTCCTTTGTTGTCTCTTCCAGGTGAGATTCCGCCTTTTGCGGCTTCTGAATAGAGGGGATGTGTGGCGGCATTGGGGGGAGTGCAGCCAACTGGCTCTGCGTGGATGGGACATTCTGAATTGACGGTGTCTGAGATGGTATTACCGGAGGGACTATAGGAGGAACTACCGGCTTTGGCGGAATAGGAATCTGTGGATTCGTGGATGGTGTTGATACCTGATTTATCTGTTGTGGTGGAATCGGAATATTTGGAATTACAGGAGATGGCTGTACCACAGGGGGCGTCGGTTGTGTAATCTTTGGCTGAGTTACAACACTCTTAGAGAGTTCCGGATATAAAAACTTTCTAACCTTATTTATCAGTGCCCCGCTCTCAAATGGCTTGATAATATAGTCATTTGCCATACTCTCTTTGAATCTCTTTTCATCATACCCCTCAATTGCTCCCACAAGCATTATAACAGGGGTATGCTTTATAGAAGGGTCCTGCCTGATCTGCCTGCAGGCATCATATCCAGAGACCTTTGGCATTACCACATCAAGCAATATTAAATCTGGTTTCAGGGCACGAGCCTTTATGACCGCATCCTCTCCATTGGATACATTTACAAGCGCTATATCTTCATTGGCGAGAGATATACCAACTGCGTGCTGGATTGTAACACTGTCATCTGCTAAAAGGACTGTCTTAGGCATAAAACTGCCCCCTGAAATAAGGTTTCAAAGCCTTTAATTAACACACCAGTAAACATAATGTCAAATGTAAAAAATAATGCATTATTCCTTCCGAATAAATTGACGAAGGACATTGGCAGCGAGTTCTGGTGGAGTTGGATTATAATAGAAGCTTGTACCAATCTCAAAACCAGCCACTCTCTGTAATCTCGGGATTATCTCAAAATGCCAGTGATAATCATCCTCAATAGTTATCCAATAACCGATCCTCGGCATCCTATTCGGACTCGTATGTAATGACATATTGTAAGGCGGGTTACTGAGTGCCGCATTCAGGGCATTCAGGACATTCTTAATTACCCGACCAAGGTCTATCGCCTCATCTTTAGAAATTCTTGTAAAATCACAGTCATGCTTTAATGGTAAGATTGTGACCTCAAATGGGAATCTGGAGGCATAAGGACAGAATGCAATAAAGTTCTTGCTCATTAATACAACTCTCTCCTCCTGCTGTCTCTCACTTGATAGTATATCGCAGAAGAGGCACCTCTCCTTCTTATTGTAATGACTCTTGCAGTTCTCAAGTTCCTCCCTTATAATCTTCGGTGTAATTGGCAGGCCTATAAGTTGCGAATGAGAATGGGAGACCGTGGCACCAGCCATAAATCCCCTATTCTTATAAACCAGTGCATATCTGATTCGCTTATCTTTATAAAGGTCCATTATCCTGTCACGATAAGCCCATATCACCTTCTCTATCTGAGATTCTGATACTGCTGCAAGGTCGTGAGAATGGTCTGGTGTCTCAATTATAACCTCGTGTGCGCCCGCCCCCATAACCATATCATACATTCCAACTCCAATATGTTCGTCCTCTCCTTCAATCTTTAAGATTGGGTTATTACTGGGAACCACTCTGACCCACCAGCCCGGTGTATTCGGTTGTGTCCCTTCTTCCCTAAATGCTATTATCTCCTTTGGGGTCTTGTGCTCATTCCCCGGACAGAATGGACAACCATTCCCGTTCTCCATATCAATCTTCACTCCGTCAAATGTATGAAGGGACGGTATTCGGGGATTTATCTTATCAATAATCACCCACCCACCAAGTATCGGGTCTCTTCTTATCTCATTCAACAGAATCTTCTCATCGCTCATAAAAACTCCTTGCAGGTAATGATATAATTGGATAGGGCTTAAATTGTCAAACAAATAATAACACAATTCTATACATCTATCAGCCCCTGTCTTATCCCCTCCGTTACTGCCTCCACACGGTTTGTCACATTCAGTTTCTCATAGATATGTTCAAGGTGTGTCCTGACCGTAGTGCTTGAGAGCCCCAGCACCTCAGCAACCTCCTTATTTGACAGCCCCTTTGCGATATAACTGAGTATCTCCTTCTCCCTTTTGGAGAGGGGCTTTACTTCAGACTTTAATCTCTCCTGCTCCATAAAGATATTCAGCAAAGTTCTGGCAAGATTCGGTTGAATCACCGAACCGCCCGAGTGAATCTCGAGTAGGGCCTCCTTTATCTTCTTATATGGTGTCCCCTTCAGGAGATAACCAGATGCCCCCGCCCTCACCGCCTGCAGGACCAATTTCTCCTCTTCAAAGACTGTAAGAATGAGAAAGTCACACTTTATTTTCTTCTCCCTGACCTGTCTTATCACCTCGGTCCCCTGAATGTCCGGGAGGCTCAAATCAAGAAGTATAAGTTCAGGGCGTCTCTGCTCTATAAGTCTTATGGCGTCTGTTCCAGTAGTGGCGGTCCCAACGAGCTCAAACTTCTCATCTCTCTTAATCAACTTCTCAATCTGTTTTAAGAAGGTAATATTGTCTTCTACAATTGCGATCTTAATTCCCATCTCTACTCCCTCTCTTCAAAATTACTTTTGTCCCCTTCCCCTCCTCCGATTCAATATATAGTTCTGCACCAATCAGCCTCGCCCTCTCTCTCATATTTGTAATCCCATAATGATTCTCCGGTAAATTTGATAGATTAAATCCCTTTCCATCATCCTGAATCATAATATCAAAATCGCCCTTTTTAATTGAGATACTAACCCTCACATTCTTTGCCCTGGAATGACGGACGATATTGGTGAGTGCCTCCTGCACAATTCTGAAGATAGCGAGCAACTCATCCGGTCTCAAATCAGTCTCATCAAGCAGGATCTCACTTGAGACATCAAAATCATTTCTACTTCTCAATCTATCAATCATATTTGAGAGCATATTCTTAAGGTCAAAATCCGACCTCAAAAGGGTCACCGCCCTCCTCAACTCCTCCATCCCCTCCTCTGCCATATTCCTGAGCTCCTCGGTCTCCTTTTTGATTGAAACAGCATCGTCCTGTGAGAGTATAAAATCAATCTGCATCAAGATCGCAGAGAGTGTTGCACCTATCCCGTCGTGGATCTCTCTTGATAGTCTCAGACGTTCCTCTGAGAGTTCAAATTCCTTCATCATATCCTTAAGTCTGAATATCTCATCGTGTTGAATATTCTCCTGAGTATTGAAGTAGACAATAGAGTAGAGGAGCAGCAGATTTGTAAGTGCATACATAATCAATATCAATACATCCTGCACCACAAGCCCTCTTATAAAGACGAGCTGGTCTATATGGGCTATTATGGGTAGCAGCATCAACGGAGGCACTATTGCAATAGGTCTGGTAAAGAGCAGGGCAAAAAACATAGTATATAGAAGTTGTAAGAAAAAGAAAGGGCTCCTCAATCCGCCAGTATAGATTATCAAATATACTAAAAAGGGGAGGTCCAGAAGGAGTGAAATATATGTAATTACAACTTCCTTTTTATTAAAGAAGATAGAATATGCAAAGAGAAGGGTATAGATAAGGACAAAGATAAAGAACGATACTCCCCATATACTATCCACGCCTAAAAAATGTGCCCATTCACGGACAACAAACACAACCAGAAATAGAATGACAATAGATAATCTTGCCCAGAAGATAGCCTTTGCTCTCGTAATAAATTTGAAGGATAGCCAGTTCTGATCCATACTTTTAAGTATATCATATACCCGTCTTTCTGCAAAAAATTAAAATAAGGTTTTATACCTAAGAGATATCTGGATAGAAATTACAATAAACTTGACTATAACAATGGATAATGATAATAAATTTAGCAAGCAAAGGTTAGAAATGCAGGATAAGGACTTAAAAGTCTTGGTAGTAGACGATGAAGAGGACTCATTAGAGCTTGTAAAAAGCACAATCAAGAGTCTTGGCTATAATGTGGTAGCGGTCTCTTCAGGGAGAGAGGCATTACAGGTATTAAAGGAGAGTAAGGATATAAGAGTTGTGCTCGCTGATCTGGTAATGACAGGGATGAACGGGATTGAACTGGTGAAGGAGGCAAGAAAGATCGGGATTAATCAGCAGTTTATTATCATTACCGCATATGGTGAGATGGAATCATATATAGAGGCGATGAATCTGGGGGTTGTAGATTACCTGAACAAACCAATCAATAGAGACCAGCTCATCCATCTCATATCAAAGGCGTTAGAGTATGAAAGAGAATAAAAATATAAACATAGTTGATTCAATTCTCCACGATATCAAATCACCCCTGTCCAACATAACAGGTTATACAAAACTATTATTATCAAATGTGGCAGGAGATATCACCCCCGAACAGAGAGATTATCTCTCAAGGATAAGACGAAATTCATATAGAATCAACCTTTATATTGAGGATGTAGCCGATGTAGCAAGGATATTGCACTTTCAGCAGGAGATTCCACTGGAAGAAGTGGATGTCTCAAAATTATTAAACGAGTCTGTTGAAAGAAATGAGACTCTACTAAATGACTTCAAGTCATCATTTCTGCTTATCAACTTTCAAAAAGATGTTTTTATAAAATCTAATCTGGAGAGGATTAAAAGGACAATAGATGTGCTCATCTCCAACCTCACAAAAGATATTAATAAGAGGAAGGTCCTCCTTGCATCACGAATAAAAGATTCCACTGTACAGATAATCATCTCACATTTAGCCGAAGGAACATCCAATCTGGATTCACTCTTTGAACGATTTGAAAAGGCTACGGATTCACATCTTATGCAGCACGCCGCTACCTCAACAGTAATAGTTAGTGCAATTGGCGGAAAAATTGAGATGCAGACCAGCAACATATCCGAGAGGATGTTTATACTCTCATTCCCTGTTCTCAGAAAAGGATAAAACTATTCAAGTTTTAATAATATAATTCCTCTTAAGTAATTTGATAAATATGCAATGTTGCCAGTAATAGCAGGTACAACAAAAGTGGTATTGTAATTATACATTGAATAGAGACTCCC
>JBMFOP010000074.1:0-15168 GCA_049969675.1 Myxococcota bacterium
GGTAGATTCCAGGGTTTGATATTTACCTTCTCTCCTATATAGAGATATCTCTTCCCATTTACCTCAAATTCAAATGTATATCTTATTTTAAATTCAGAAAAGTATCTGAGTTCAAGTTTGCCCACAACCTCTGCATCTTCACATAGACCTCCAACTGTTACAAATCCCTTTAAATCGTTCACAAGAAATTTATCGCTTCCAGGGTTTATCCAATCTATGAGATTATCTGTTCCCCACACAACATTGAATGCAAAAGGGAGTTCTCCCTCTGGACCAGATCCATTTTCAAATCTGTGAGTCCCGCTCATAACCTCTCTCATCTCAAAACCGAATCTCTTCTGCGAAAGTCTCTGTAATATATTCAGCATAAATACCTCACTTTCTCCTGGTCAACAACATTGCAGATGTTGTACCTAACACATCCTGAGCGAATGGAATAAATTGCGAATAGAATCCGACCTCATTAAAAATAGAGACCTTCTCAACCTTCTTCTCCTTCTTGATCGCCTTAAGAATGATCTTTGCCACGGTCTCGGGCTTCATTGAATAATATGGCACGAGTTTCATAGAGAGTTTTGCACTGAATGTCTCACCTTCAATATCCTTATAAAAAGGGGTATTGACCATAAATGGATAAACAGTGGTCACACGGATGTTGTATTTTTTCGCTTCATAGTACAGTATCTCTGAAAAGACCCCTAAAGCCGCCTTTATACTTGCATAGGCGCCCCAGCCGGGGAGTTTAAAAAATGCCTGACCCGATGAGACATTGATAATATGTCCGTCCCCTGCGCTTCTCATTGAATTAAGAAATGCATAAGTATGGTAAATTGGCCCCATCAGATTTACATTTATCAATTTTCTCCAGACATCTATAGGGGTATCAATAAGGTCTTTTGAATATCCTATGCCTGCATTATTGATGAGTATATCCAGGTTCCCATCAGATAGAATAGTTCTGGCAACTGAATTTACTGCATTCTCATCAGAGACATCATATACAAAATATTTTACATTGACACCATCAGCCTTAAGGGATTCCGACAGTGTCTTAAGCCCTGATTCATTTATATCAGAGAGGTAGAGAATCGCCCTCTCCTTTGCAAGGAGTTCCGATAAAGACCTCCCGATTCCACTTGCTGCACCAGTTACAAGTATTCGTTTTGATTCCAGCCTCTTCATACTAATCTCCTTTCTTTAATGGTTCTGGTTTGCCAACGAGCCCATAGAATGCAAAATCCACAACCTCATTTATTATCCTATCCACATCCTTCTCGTCCACTACCCCGCTAATCCACATATTCAGGAATGAAAATCCAAGTCCCACGACGGATTTTGAGACAATCTCCGAATCACACCTTCTTGCAAAGCCTTTTTTGATAGCATAATCCAGATAATACTTTGCAAGCTCCGCAAATCTCATCTGAAGATCAAGAATCTTCCTCTCAAGTCCCCTATCAACAGTTATCGCCTCTTTAACAAATATCTGCACCAGTTCTCTATTTTCAATTACAATATCAATCATTCGTCTGATTGCTCTGATTGAAGCCTCTCTATACTCTTCACTATTCTTTGGTAATTCATTACTCATTTCAGAGAAGGATAGAAGCAGCTTCTCCACCAATTCACCTATCAGATTTTCAAAGATATCACGCTTATCAATAAAATTCCTGTAAAAAGTCCCCTGTCCAACCCCAGCCCTCTGTACGATCTCTGAGACGATTGTATTGTGATACCCCTTCTTTGCGAATATCTCTTTCGCCGCCTTGAGAAGCCTCCTGCGGGTCAATTCCTTCTTCTCAAGATTCTTTAATTTTCTAAGCTCTGAAATCATATCTTAACTACCTCAAAACCATATATACACGAGATGGACGGACCTGTCAATCTCATTTTAGAATATTTTTATTAAAAGTCCCAAAGTAATCTGAAAAATCAATGAACTTTTATCATTTGCATAATTTGATTTAATTGTTATATTTTCTTTCAGGAGCATTTTATGGTACTGATTGATACACATCTACATCTGAGTTCACCAGACTACAAAGAAGATATTGAGGCTGTCATATCGCGGGCAAAGACCTCAAATGTAAAATACTTTATTACCATTGGTTCTGGCTATGGGGCTGATAACTTTTTAAGTACCATAGAAATCTCTAAAAAGTATAATCTCTTCTTCGCACTGGGCGTTCATCCGCACGACGCTGATATGGGATTGAAGATAGCGTCTCCAAACTCTATCTATTATGAGAAGACCGATGAGATTCTACAGAAGATTAGAGAGGCATCTAAAAACATAAGGATGGTAGGTATTGGTGAGATTGGACTGGATTACTACTACGAATATTCCAATAAAAAGATTCAACGTGAGACATTTGCAAGATTTGTTGACTTTTCCTCATCAATTGATATGCCAGTAATAATTCATTCAAGGGATGCATTTTCAGATACATTAGATATTATCAAATCAAATCGGAATGGTACAAAGGGTGTCTTCCATTGCTTCTCTTACAACCTTGAGATGGCTAAAGCGGTTCTGGATATGGGCTTTTATATCTCCATACCCGGCATTGTGACTTTTAAGAAGTCAACAGATATGCAGGGAGTCACAAGATATATTCCAGAGGATAGGATTCTTGTTGAGACAGATGCACCATTTTTAGCCCCGGTCCCATATAGAGGTAAGAGGAACGAACCATCATTTATTGTGGAGACATATAAAACAGTTGCATCTATCAGAGGAACAACAGTGGAGGAGCTCTCACATATAGTATTGAAAAATGCGATCTCCTGTTTCAGAATAAGAAAGGAAGATTTAGTTGATACCGATTAAAGACGACATTCCATCCCGAACCTTCCCCATCGTCAATATTACATTGATAATATTGAACATCTTCTTCTTCCTCGTAGAGATATCATTTGGTTCAAAATTGAATCTACTATTTAATAGCTTCGGTGTTGTTCCTGCAAAATTCTTTGCGAGTTACTATATCGCAGGTGACAGAATTGTATATGTAGGAGTTGCAGACAGAATAATTCCACTCTTTACATCAATGTTTTTACACGGCGGATGGTTTCATCTGCTCGGGAATATGCTCTATCTATGGATATTTGGAGACAATGTGGAAGATAGGATGGGGCATTTCAGATATCTCATCTTTTACATACTCTGTGGACTCATTGCAAATATCACACATATCATCTTTAATCCCTCTTCAGGGATCCCATCTGTTGGTGCATCCGGTGCGATCGCTGGTGTGCTCGGTGCATATATGCTCTCATATCCCACAGCGAGGGTGGTTGTTTTGCTAATATTATTCTTTTATATAGATTTCGTTGCCCTCCCGGCACTGATTGTACTCGGTTTCTGGTTTGTAATACAGTTCTTCTCTGGAGTTTTGAGTCTGGGTGTAGAGAATGCCTCCAGCGGCGGGGTCGCATGGTGGGCTCATATTGGTGGATTTATTGCCGGTATGGCTCTGCTATTTGTATTTAGAAAGAAAAATTATTACATATCTGGAAGAGACCTCTGGTGGATCAGAAGGTGATTACTATTTCAATACAACAAGGGCATCTATGGCGACTGGCTCACCATCTTCAAACATTATTGGGTTGATATCTACCTCTGAGATCTCCTGAATCTTCTCCGGGATTTTTGAGAGATTTACCATCATCTCTTTTAATCTCTCTATATTTACTGCCTTAAAGCCTCTAATCTCTTTTAAGAGCGCTGAGGATTTTACCTCTAAGAGCATCTCCCCTGCATCGCCCTTTGTAATAGGGCAGATTCTGATTGAGATATCTTTTAATGCCTCCGTAAATATGCCACCCAATCCAAATAGAATTGCATAACCAAACTGGATGTCATATTTGAGGCCAAGTAAGAACTCCCTCCTGTCGATAATCTGTCTTGAGATAAGTACCCCTTCCACCCCTTCCACTCCCTTTAGTTCCTCAACCTCCTTCTTTAATTCAGCCTCATTCTTTATCCAGAGTCTCACCAGATTCCTCTCCGTCTTATGTGCTATACCCTTTGAGATGCCCTTTGCCACAAGAGGAAAACTTAGATTTGAAATCACTGATAGCTCTGAGATATCTCTTACAAATATCTCCTCTGCAAGAGTAATACCGAACTCACGAATAATCTCCTTTGATTCATACTCTGAGAGTGTCTTCCTCCCTTCTATCTGTGCCTTCTCAATAATCTCTTTGTAATCCATCTCATTCTCCTATCTTGAATATTTCAGGTAGTAATTTTGATATCCTGTACTTTCTAAAACCCCCCTTTGAGTCAAAGAGATATACATCAATATCCGGTGCAATCTCCGCTATAAATTGTCTACAGATTCCACAGGGCGGGATAAAATCAAATCTGTTTGAGATTATTCCAATCGCCTTAAACTTTGAAAACCCCTCTGAGATAGCCTTTGTAAGGGCAACCCTCTCTGCACATATAGTTGCACCATAACTTGAGTTTTCAACATTGCACCCTGCAAAGATAAAGCCATCTTTTGTTATAACGGCAGAACCTACCTTTATTTTTGAATATGGAGAGTATGAATTCTTCATAACTGCCCTTGAATGTTCAAATAATGTCTCGGGGATATTCTTCATAGACTTTTTATTACCTCCGAAATTAACCTGAAAAATCTATCTTTAATCCGCTCTGCTACATCGCTTACATCTGAATGCGAGAGCCTCACCCTCTCAATCCCCGCAGCCATATTTGTAATTGCGGAGAAGCCGAGCACCTCCACACCCATATGATTTGCCACAATAACCTCAGGCACAGTTGACATCCCAACTGCATCCGCACCGATCCTCCTGAGATATCTAATCTCCGCCGGTGTCTCATAAGATGGACCATGCATCGCCGCATATACACCTTTTTTAAGCTCTATCTTCAGTCTTCTGGCACACCCCTCTGCAATCCTCCTTAATCTCTCTGAATAGGCATAGGTCATATCGGGGAATCTCTGTCCCAACTTATCAATATTCCTCCCGATCAGAGGTGAATCCCCCATAAGATTGATATGGTCTGTAATCAGCATTATATCCCCCTTTTTGAATAGCCTATTAATCCCGCCAGCGGCATTTGTCACAATCATTCTTTTTACACCAGAATAGAAGATTGACCTGAATGGCAGGGCTATCTCCCTCATTGAGTACCCCTCGTAATAATGAAACCTCCCCTTCATAAGAAGGATGTCCTTATTATAAATCCTGCCTTTTATCAGAAGTCCTTCATGACCCGCCACAGTTGAAACTGGGAAACCTTTTAGACTCTTATATGGAATGGCTATTCTATCTTTTAAGATATCTGCAACAAATCCGAGCCCGGAGCCCAGGACCAGCAAAGTCTCCGGGATTGAACCAAACCTTTTCTTAATAATATTACTTAGAGCCTCTATCTTATAAAAATCATCCTTCATAATCACCTCACAAATAACGGTATTCTTATAACACAAAAATAAAATTTGAGTAAGCAAATTTAAGGACATTTGCTCTTCTCACCATCACCATATACTCGCCATCTATTAAAATTATTATAGCGTTCCACACCTGCCCAAAATAAATTTTGATTGAAACCCCAAATAATATTCACAACTGTCCAAAATAATTTTTTAAGAATATTTTACAGATAAAAACCATGAGAGGAGGCTCCCTTTGAATAAATATAGCAGTATCTCCGGACAGATCTATGATTGATGTATGCAGATTCCACAGATATTTTCAAAGAATGATTTTTGCAGGGCAACATATGAGACGAAGGATTATTATGGGGTAAAGTGATTTGGTTGTTGTGAGAAATAATTTTTTTGAAAATATTTGAAAATGGTATAATATTTTAATGTAATGCTTATGGGTGTACCGAGGTATCTATATCTTACAATAACAAGAGAATGTAATCTGAGATGCCAGCAGTGTCACTTCTGGACATATAAAGACCCGATTGATAGACTGAGTATCTCTGAATATTTAAATGTTATAGACCAGTTTTATGAGATAAATCCAGAGGGAATTGTGGTGATAAATGGAGGTGAGCCGACGATCCATCGTGAGGAATTCTTTGAAATTACAAATTATATAAAAAGACTTAATATGAGGTCTGCCTGTGTAACAAATGGCTACAACTTTGAGGATGATATTTGTAGACGAATGATAAAAGAGGGTCCCACATATCTGACCATCTCACTTGATAGTCATATCCCCGAGATACACAACAGATTGAGAGGGAGGGAAGATGCATTTGATAAGACTATATCTACAATAAAACGGCTGGTATATTATTTAAATGGTCAGAATGCATCAACTCTGGAACTCACCGTCACTACTATAATATTTGATGAAAATATTAAATACCTTCCTCAGTATATTGAATTTATAAGAGGGATTGGAGTCAGAGGGGTGCTCTTTCAGATAATAAATCCTACATTTGCACGCATTTCAAAGGAGGATAAATTTTTCAATGAACACTTCTTCAAAAATAAATCAGAGGCAATAACTCATATTAAAATGGTATATGAAAAATACAAGAATGATTCATTTGTATTTCTTTCTGAGAGTGAGGTAAACTGGATCTGCTCTTATATTGAAAATCCAGATTTCTTATCTGAACCTGTCTGCGATTCACACAACAAGAATATATTTCTTGAACTAACAGGGGATATAGTGCTCTGTGCCCATATGCGAAATTTTAATAATGGGGCCGCAATAGGAAATATTAGAGAGAAAAGACTGAAAGATATCCTCAATTCCGATATCGCACAAAAGATGAGAGGTATAATGGAGAGGTGCAGAAAGAACTGCGGACTCCTTGCCTGCCATAAGAAGGATACATAGATTGAACTGTAAATGACCTGAGTTCATAGCACCTTCTAAATCTCAATATAAGTTAAATGGCGGAGGCTTCGCTCCGCCTCGTGGATATAATTAAATCCACTTAAAGTTTTATTTGACTTTTTTACCTTAGTTGAATAAATTATATCTCATCCAGGAGATTGTGATGAGAAGGTATATACTTACTTTTTGCTTTTTATTTTTTGCCTTAAATATTTATGCGGGGCAGAATGATTTGAATCTATCCGCTCTATCTTATTACGACTATGTTCAGAGAAGGTATGTAGGAGATGATGAGGCATTCTATAAACTCGCCAATGAATTAGGTGTGGCTATTGCACCAAAACTCCTCTCTCCTGCAAGCACCCCTGGACAGGCGGGATTTGAGATAGGAGTTGAGACCTCGCTCACCCCTATTAACTCCACTGCAAATTACTGGAAGAAATCAGTTGAGGGTGGACAGCCATCAGATATGTTAACTGTTGGGACATTTCACCTGAGAAAAGGCTTTCCGCAGAGCTTTGAGGTAGGGACATCCGTCTCTTACATATTCCTTAGCCAGATGTTTTTAGGTGGTTTAGAGGCAAAGTGGTCTCTGAATGAAGGATTTTATTATGTCCCGGATCTGGGAGTGAGATTTGCGGTAAACAGACTCTTTAATGCCAGAGACATTGACCTTACAACTGGAAATCTGGATGTAATACTCTCAAAGACCTTCGGAGTAGGTGGCTTTATGCAGATAACCCCATATTTTGCTTATAGCTATCTGGAGGTCATCACAAGTAGAAGAACTATAAATGCAACACCATGGGATTCCAGAGATAATGGCGGAGGGTCTGGCTACCCGGTGGATCAGTTTACATTTGATTCAAAGTGGCAGTCAAATAACAGATTCTTCTTCGGACTCAAACTTAAGGGACATATAGTAACGACATATTATGAATTTGCACTTGTACCTGATGCAGTGAATTCTCACTCATTTAAGCTCGCAGCGGACTTTTAAGAAGGTAGTCTCTCAATGGGCTTTAATTCAACTATTCCATATAGATTGATATAGTTTTTAAAGAGTCCTTCACAGACAGAATCAAATAGACATTTAGCACATACGGGAGATTTGGCTTTAAGCACATTTAACTTCCTCTCCCTCCAGCTAAATCTTTCAATAAAGTCCGGGTCTGTTCTGGTTCTGAATATTGTAACAAATGTATCAAGGTCTCTCAATTCCCCGATATACTTACCAAGGAGTCTCTTATCTCTCAGGATTCTCTCTGGAAGCAGACAGAAAGGTATATCTCCAATGGCGATATATATCTTCCCTTCTGTCTCATTCCAGAGAATAAGACTCTCAATATAATCCCTCACCTCACTTAGTTTTGGAATAATATTTTTATCAAAGACTACCTTATTCTCTGGCCTGATGAAGTTGAACCTGATGTCGTTGATGCCAATATCTTTGAAGAATCTGCAAAATTCAATCAGCTTATTGTAATTGAGTTTATGTATGCAGGAATTTAGCGAGACCCCGTGCTCAATCTTTCTCTTTTTGTTAATTTTTACAAGATTCTTTAATGCCTCAATCTTCTCTGAAAAGGCATTCTTCCTCCCATTTAAGAAGTTCTCCACACCCTCTTCATAAGAATGTATTGAAATCATAAATCTGGTAACACCAGCCTTTACCAGTCGCTCTGTAAATTCAATGTCGGATAACCTCCTCCCATTTGTACAGAGGGCGATTCTCTCAAACCCTTTCCTCTTTGCAAATTCAATAATTTTAATTACATCCGGGTGGATGGTAATCTCTCCCCCCAGAAAACTCAGTGAGCGAAAGCCATCATTATATGCCTTTTCAATCTCATATATAATCTTCTCATATTCAACAAATCTATTCTCCTCCCTTGAAATCACCCCGTTTGCACAGAAGATACAGGAGTTGTTACAGAGCTTCCCTATATTCACCTCGTAATTTTTATCTTTATTAAGTTCTACTATATTGACCTGCTCACCTTCTCTCTTTCTCTTCCCAATCGGGAGTAGAGGGGTGTCGGAATTCTCTATATATCCTCTGTATATACCCCTGCATCTCCTCTTCTTACTACAGCTGTTACAAACTCCATTTACATAAGCCATATTCTGATAATCTACCCTGAAAAATTTCTTCTCAAACGACTCTGACATGTAGAGTATATTCTCAGAATACATATCCCTATTATATCTCTCATAATCTGGAGATAGACAGTACGGTAGCCCATCATGATAGACTGAGATATTGGGAACAAACTTCTCTATCTCTATAGCCTTCTTTATTACATCCGCCGTGCCTGCAAGTGGAGGAACTACTTCTTTATAATTAATATACGCATTCCCCTTGGGCTCAATTACAGACAACTTAATCCGTCTCACCCCGAGGAGTGCTAACTTACAGACTGAATCCACAATATCATTTAGATTATCTTTAACAATCGGGATATTTACAGTGAACATTATTGAGGGGATACTCTGGATATTCAATATTGCCTTAACGGATTCATTCAGCCCATCCACCTGCGTAACCTTTTTATAAATACCTTTATCTGTGCTTACTAAGGACATATAGACATATCTCAAACCAGCATTATATAATTTTTGCAAAATTATTTTATCAGATAAAATTCTACCATTTGTAATCAGACCAGAATACATCCTCCTTGAGAAGGTATACCTGAATAGATTCTCAATATCCTTTATTAATAGTGGTTCACCACCGGAGAAGAGGAGAATCTTTACACCGAGTCTTTTTGCTGAGTCAATCTTCCTCTTTATCTCAGAGATAGTAAGAGATTTTTTATCTCTGTATTCTGCACTGTGGCAGAAGATACAGTCGCTATTACAAGAATATCCCCATTTTATTATTGCCTTTCTTAAATTATCAAACGCCTTACCTGAATCTCTTACCACGAGCCATGTGAACCGTGAGAACCGTGAGAACCGTGGGATGCGTGAGAACCATGGGATGCATGAGAACCATGGGATGCATGAGAGCCGTGAGAACCGTGAGAACCGTGAGAGCCGTGGGATGCGTGAGAGCAGTGAGCCACTTCATTTGAGGTTGTAGATGACGCCACAAGTGTTGCCGCATCAAAGTTGTCAGCACCATCAGGTGCAACATTGTGGTGGTGTGATGCATCTACCGCCCCACCCAATAGCATCAGTGAGGTAGAGATTGCAAGTGACTTACCTCTTGTAATCTTTCCCTCTTCACTGTTCAAGAAGAGTTTTGCATCTCTCTTTAACTTTGATTTCTTATTGTTTTTCATCTTCATCCTCTCTTCCTACTCTCTTGACCTAAATATAGACCATTTTTTAAAAATTTGAAACAATTCATTTGAGGGGTTATGCATTTTATTAAAAAGGTAGCTCAAAATAGCCTTATTGATGTGGCATTTACTACTATGCTCCATAGAGCCGAAGATATCACCCTGCTCCATATAATTGATAATGGGACATATCCCGCAGTAGGGCTTGAATGCACACCCCTGACAGTACGGATATGAATCCAAAAGTGATGCAACCAGTATAGATCGCGTGATTGGTGAGCCGACAAGGTCAACATAGAATTCTTTACCTGCACTCCCTAACAGGAACAGGTCCTCTCCCATCTCGTGCATCATCCTCGCCTCATCACAGGTAAATATCTTCCCATCATAGTTATAAGCCATCTGACCTATCCCCGCCCCACAGGGGGACCTGAGATCCAGAAAATTCGGGTCCCTATCCGTAATCATCTTGATTATAAAGAGTGCGGCCGTCCTCTCCTGAATCTCTATACCTTTCAGGTTGAGTTCTATTACATAGTCAAGAACCTCAAAGTAGAACCTTAAGAACTCCTCAGTGGTATAACCTATTTTTGACCAGGTCCTGGATGCGAATCCCAATGGATTCAATGGCCTGATATGGATTACTTTTATTCCATGCCTTACATATTCATCCACAATCTCCCTGGCATGGCTGAGGCTCTCACGAGTGGTGGTCATCAGGGCATCCACATGATAGAGATTTGTGTCATATCCTCGCCTTTTGTATTCCTTGTTTATTTTTGTCATCCATTTGATTGTCTCTCTATAAGAACTGTTTTTGGAGAATGGTCTATTCTTATCGTGAATCTCCTGTGGTCCATCAAGCGATGTGCAGAATAATACTCCTCTATCAAGTAGATACTTTATCTTCTTTTCATCAATCCTGCTAAGATTGGTCACTATAGAGAAATAGAGTTCTTTATTTATCTCCTTATTCTTTTCAAGGGCATACTCTATAATGAATTTGACAATGTCAAAATTTACAAGTGGCTCACCACCCTGAAATTCAATGGTTATCTGCGGTGAGGTAGAGTCAAATATTGTATCAACAACCTTCTTCGCCGTCTCTTCTGTCATATCGTAACCGCTCTTATGCTCATCCCTTCTTGAGGCGTGGCAGTAAAGGCATTGCTGATTACATCTCAAAGTAGGAATTACTATGTGTAGATTTGGTCCTGCATTTAAGAATTTCATCTTCTTCCTGACCCTATCCACCATCTTCTCTTTATCAATCCTGCCCGGGAATAGATTCTTCTCCACCAATATCCTGCCGAGCGATGAGTCCTCTTTGACCTCCCCCTTTGCAAGTCTATAAAACTCACCGATTGATACAGTATGAAAATCTCCCGCATCATTTGTGAGGACAATTATCTCCCCTGTATCATAGAAGTAGGGGAAGCCCTCTTTTATTTTATATGATTTGAGCTGTGAATTATTTGGTATCTTCTCTCTCATCTTCTCTTTTCCTCTATTGTATAAAGTAAAACCATACTCTCAAAATGATGCAATCTGTCGTCAAATGACTCTGGAAGTTCAATGATATACTCTTCTGATGTTACCTTTATTCTCTTTGCCTCCGAATTACAAAGCTCAGCGTATGCCTTCTTTATTGCTTCCTCTGAATAAAGTTTCCTATCAAATGTTACTTTCATAAGATGTCACCTCAAAAGATTGTATAAATGAATGGGGCGGCGGCTGTCTGTCCTAATATAATTATTACCGCCGTCAATAAAAGGATTACTATTATCGGAATAAGCCACCACCTCTTTCTCTCTCTAAGAAAATTAAATAACTGAGACACTGTTGAGATATATCTCCCTTTCATAGAAAGGTAATTTTAATACATTATAAATTAAAATACAATATTTTTTTATTGCCATATTGCTTTTTATAAATAAAATTAACCTCAGTCACATCCTCTGGAGGTGCTATATGAAATCCCTGTTTTACCTATGCATTATTGGAATTATGATCTCATCCGGTTGCAACGACTCTGGAGACAATACACCTGATGCGGGAGGAATCACCACAGAAGCCACAGAGAAATATTTTGGGTTTGAAGATAAGAAGGTCATCTCATATGAGGGAACACAGATAGTAAACAATAATACCGCACCAGCCACCTTTGATATAAGCATAGACATTGATACGGTGACACTCGGGCGAAAGACATTCAAGATGACATGGAGGTCTTCTATCGGTATTCCATTTGAGGAGTGGTTTGAGGTAAAGGACGATACAGTCTATAAGGTGGCTCAGAGATATGTTGAGAATAGTCTGGAGAAGAAGATTATCTTCTCAACACCAATAGTTTTTGGGAAGAATCCACTCAAAGACGGTGAGAACCTGAAGACTGAGACTGATGGAGGTACATATACTTATATTGTGAGCAACTATCAATACAGGACATATAAGAACGACTTTGGTGAGGTAAAACGGATAATAGGGAGTGAAAATGGCGCCTCAAACGAATATTATCTTAAAGAGAACGAGGGGTTTGCAGGGTTTAAGTTTAATAATCACCCCGCCCTATTTACTATTGAGGTAGAGAAGAAGAAATAGAGTATGCCCATAAATTCCGATATACTGATTATTGGAGGGGGAGTAGCAGGTCTTACCCTTGCATTAAGACTCAGTAAGAGATATCAAATTTCTATTCTATGCAAAGGGAAACTTGAGGATTCAGCCTCGTCTGTTGCACAGGGCGGTATTGCAGCGGTCTTTGATAGAGAGGATTCATTTGAAGACCATATCAGAGATACCCTCATGACTGGCGAAGGACTTTCCAATTTAGAGGTGGTAAGGTTGTGTGTAGGTAAAGGACCGGAGTTAATAAAATGGCTTGAAAGTCTCGGGGCTGAATTTTCCCGAAAAGAGAATTCAAATGAATTTGATCTGGGACTTGAAGGGGGTCATTCTCACAGAAGAATTGTACATGCAAAGGATATCTCCGGAAGAGAGGTAATCAGGGCACTTGCAAAAGAGGTGAGAGGGAGAGAGAACATCAGAATTTTTGAAAATCACTTTGCAATAGACCTCATATCTACTCTAAGACTCGGGATTTCAAATAAAAATTCTATACTTGGTGTGTATGTTTTGAATCAAAAGAGCGGTATTATTGAGACCTTCTTTGCAAATAGTGTAGTGCTGGCAACCGGTGGCGCGGGCAAGATATATCTCTATACCTCAAATCCGGATATCTCAACCGGTGATGGAATAGCAATGGCTTACAGGGCCGGTGCAGTAATTGAGAATCTGGAATTTGTGCAGTTTCATCCTACCTGTCTCTATCATCCTGATGCAAAATCATTCCTGATCTCTGAGGCACTAAGAGGAGAAGGTGGAAGACTTTTAAGACCGGATGGTTCTCCATTTATGCACCTTTATCATCCAGAGAGAGAGCTTGCCCCAAGGGATATAGTG
Organism: Myxococcota bacterium; assembly: GCA_049969675.1. Lineage (GTDB taxonomy): Bacteria > Myxococcota > SpSt-1050 > SpSt-1050 > SpSt-1050 > SpSt-1050. Next base: position 13,593 of record JBMFOP010000074.1, read on the forward strand.
GCACGTTCAATAGACTTTGAGATGAAGAAGAACGGATATGACTTTGTATTACTTGATATGACACATCTTGGTAGTAAGTTCCTGAAGAAGAGATTCCCTTCTATATATCAGAGGTGCCTTGACTTTGGATTTGATATGGCTGCAAGGCCTATCCCTGTTGTCCCCGCCGCTCACTATTTTTGTGGTGGTGTAAAGGTTGATATCTTTGGAAGAACCAATATCGGTTCGCTATTTGCCATAGGTGAGGTCTCTTCCACAGGACTTCACGGTGCAAACAGACTTGCCTCAAATTCGCTTCTGGAGGGCCTTGTATTCGGCAATCAGGTGGCAGAGTATCTAAATCTACATCCACCTGAAAAGGTATCAAAGCACAAGGTACCGGACTGGGACTATGGTGATGCGGTTGAGCCGGATGAGGCGGTGGTTGTCAGCCAGAACTGGGACGAGATAAGAAGGTTGATGTGGAATTATGTAGGGATTGTACGATCAAATAAGAGGTTGAGGAGGGCGTTGAGGAGAATAAATCTACTAAAAAAGGAGATAAATGAATATTACTGGAATTTCAGAGTTACAAAAGACCTTCTGGAGTTGAGAAATATAGCGATTGTGGCTGAGCTCGTCATAAGGTCTGCGATAAGAAGAAAGGAGAGCAGAGGGCTGCATTATACAATTGATTATCCAGAGAAAGACGATAAATTTGCAAAGCCAACAAGGATAATAAGAAAACTATAAATTATTGACTGCTGTCCAGAATAATCTGATTTGAGAAGTTAACTATTTGTAAAATATGGTAAACACAGTTGGAAATCTATTGCTACTAATTGCCCTCAACAACTGCTCCCTTATCAACATCTGTCTATCTTATCGCCTTATAAAACATATAAGCAGTATTTGTAGAATTTATCAAAAACTAACGCTATTAATATTCATATAGTTCCTTCTCTTCAAAATTCAATATATGTAAGGGGACTAAATTTAAAATTCATTTTTGACAGATGTGTAAATTATTGAATCCTTTAATCTAAAATTTCATCCAAATATTATTGGAGGTTGTTTTATGGGATTGCTGGATTTTTTGACAGGTGGACCCAAGAAGGACCCTGTGCATATTACAGATGAGAACTTTGAAGAAGAGGTTCTCAAATCAGAACTCCCTGTTGTACTTGATGCGTGGGGACCGGATTGCCCCTGGTGTATGAAGATGGTCCCAACTATAAGGATCCTTACAGCGAGATATGACGGCAAAATAAAGGTTGGTGAGTTTAATGTGGCAGAGGCAAAGAACATTGCCCGTAGATTTGGCATTCGTGGTACCCCCACTATTCTATTCCTTAAGAAGGGTGTGACCGTCGCCCGCTTCTCTGGCTATCAACCAGAACAACTCCTTGAGGAGGCGATACAGGAAAAATTCTCAGATTACCTCTCAGATGCCGCCAATACCAGATAAAATCAGGTCAGTCTACATTGATAAGATAGAACATATCTATAATCTAACACAATCGGGGAAATATTACTTCTTATCCCGACCGAGGAGGTTTGGGAAGTCTCTGTTGATAGATACAATCCATTGCCTCTT
>JBMFOP010000075.1:0-14858 GCA_049969675.1 Myxococcota bacterium
CTTTTCTACTTTCTATAATAAATATTTTTTCAGTAATGCAGCACTATTGTCTTAAACACCTTCTTCACTATCAAATTTTAGCGCGTCGTGATGGCGGGATTTTCTATCTAATGGGGTAAAGAGATTATTCATAAGCATTGCTATTATCTTCAAGAGATAAATCCCTTTATTCCTCTCCCTTCCCCTCTCTTTGCCTTATAAAATATATTCTTAGAAATCTGTAGAATTTGCTTACGCCAATCATAGATTTGTCCAGAGATAATGATATATTTACTCATAGAAAACCTCCTTTCAGTTTCTATCTGACAAAATAATCTTACACTACAGAGGCTCCCATATTAAAAAAATTTATTTTAGACAGATGTGTATAGACATTTATCTTTTCAAATCAGATTATTTTGGACAGCAGTGTTTCAGCATTATAAGGTATTTTTAGGTTAAAGGTTATGAGTGTCCTCCTTTTTTATAATCTTTAGTGAAAGTTCCCTTATGATTGACCACAATTTTCCATAAAAGTCAAAGATTTGATACACTATGAAGGGAGGGATTTAATTTTTTGTTGCTGAATTAGAATTACTAATATATTATAAATTACCACTTAAAGGAGTTGGTGTAATGAATAGATTTAAGTTTGCAATTTTTATACTACCCTTAATAACAACCTCATTTACATATGCAGGTGAACTCCCCTCGTTGATAGTATTTAATATGGGTGCTGAGGAGGGAGTTACAAAGGGAAAGGCAAATATGCTGACAGAGATATTGATTGATGAGATAAATAAACTCAATCAATTTAAGGTAATAGGTCAGAAAGATCTGGATTCAATGTTCTTCTGGGAGCAGAATAAGCAACTCAAGAATTGCACAGAGTCCTCCTGTCTCTCAGAAATTGCCGGTGCTATGGGGGCAGAATACTATGTAGAGGGGTCGGTTGGTCAATTGGGAGATAGGTATATTATTGCTGTAAAGTTGATTAATGCTCATAAGGTTGAGATAGTTAATAGATTGATAAGGAAGGTATATAAGAGTGATAATGCCCTTGTAGATGAGGTCCCAAAGATGGTAAAAGAGCTCTTTGACCCTAAAAAATTGAAGATGGAATTTGATTCGGTTCAGGGTGAGATATCTTTTACCTCCGGCCTTGATATAGTAAGTGAGCCATCTGGTGTAAAGATAATTATTGACAATGAAGATAAAGGGGTAACCCCAATTAAGATTGAAAAACTTAGAAACGGTAGACATACTATTATTGCAAAGAAAGATGGATACAAAGATGAGACAGTTAATGTAAATCTCAATAAGGATGAGATAAAGCCGTTGATGATTAAGCTAAAAAAGAGGGTATGTTCAATATATGTTGAGACCTCACCGGTGAGTGCTGATGTATATTTTCAGGGGAAAAAATACTATACCCCAGCAAGGATTGAGAATGTGACTCCGGGAAAGTATGAATTAAAATTCTTCAATAAGAAATATGGTGAGAGAAGGATGGATGTGGTTGTTTCTGATAATGAAGAGGAGACAAAGGTGATGCTTGATTTTGAGGCTACTACGATAGAGGCTGTAAAAAAATATAAAAAAGATATTGGTTCCGGATATTTTACAAATGATTTATTTTATAGTTTTGGGGGCTCATATTTTGGAGATAGTGAAAAATCCACAGCTCATACATTTCAGGTAAGGAGCAAACTTTCTCTCTTCCCTGTGCTGCTTATCCCTGAGGCACAGGTGTTTGTCACAAATACAAAATATTTTGGGGCAAACCTATCACTTGTCCTGTTCAGCACCCAGCAATTTGAATTGTTAACTCTCGGTTATGGATTTGTTAAGAGTAATATGGGGAACGGAGCGGGGTTGGCATTAAATCTTTATAGAATGAATGTGGCATTACATACTGTTACCTCAAATAATGACATGCATCTGTTTATCGGCTTTTTAGATGCCTACATAGGTAAAGATAACTATGTAATAAATTTGATATCATTGGGACTTGGGTGGGGATTTTATATGTATTGAGGTGTCTATGGAGAGTATTGCCTTCTATGGCAAAGGTGGAATTGGTAAATCGTTTATTTCGGCAAATATAAGTTACTATCTGGCAAAGAAGAAGAAGAGGGTCTTACATATTGGTTGTGACCCAAAGCATGACAGTACTTTTTTATTGCTTAATGATAATAAGCGAGCCTCAACTGTGCTGGATATGATAGGTGATAATGTGACTATGATAGATGCGTCAAAAATCATTAATACGGGAAAACTCGGAATAAATTGTGTTGAGGCAGGGGGACCGCCGCCCGGTGTAGGTTGTGCGGGCAGGGGAGTGGCGAGGACACTTGAATTCCTTGAGGAGAGCAGGGTAATTGATTCAAAGAGATATGATGTAGTAATCTATGATGTTCTGGGAGATGTGGTATGTGGTGGGTTCGCCGCGCCTTTGAGACTCGGCTTTGCAAAGAAGGTTGTGATTGTTACCTCAGAGGAGGGTATGTCTTTATATGCAGCCAATAATATTACAAAGGCTATCAATACATATTTTGAGAATGGAATCTATCTTGCTGGTCTGATTGTAAATCTTAAGAGAAATGATGCCGATATAGATATTCTGAAAAATTTTGCAAAAAGGATCAATTCAGAGATACTCGGATTTATAAAGAGGTCAAACCTTGTGTCTGAGGCAGAAAGGGAGAGAAAGACATTGATTGAAAGATTTCCCGATTCTTCTGAGTCTAAAATGATAGCCAGGATAGCCGAAGACCTTTATAAACACAGAGGTAAGTATGAGCGCCCGCGCCCGATGGAGGATGAGGAGTTCTTTGAATTCATAAAGAAGGGTAGGTAGCTCAACTGGTTGTAATCAATTCAACATCACACTCTCTCTTCTTCAGGAGTTCCCTTAGATTTAAATGTCCCGGTTGCAATAGTTCGGGGTCTTCCTTGAGGATTTTAATTGCTGCCTCTCTTGTCTCTTCAAGTATATCTGCATCACGGATGAGGTTGCTCATATGCAGGTCTGGAAGTCCGGATTGTCTGGTCCCTGCCAGCTCGCCGGGCCCGCGAATCCTCAGGTCCTCCTCTGCTATCTTAAATCCGTTATTGGTCTTCTCCATAATCTTAAGCCTTTCATAGGCATTTTCGGTGAGCCAGTTGTAGGCTATCAGATAGCAGAACGAGGTCTTCGTCCCCCTTCCAACTCTCCCCCGAAGTTGATGTAATTGGGAGAGTCCGAATCTCTCTGCATGTTCAATTACCATAATGGAGGCATTCGGGACATCTACCCCTACCTCAATGACAGTGGTTGCAATCAAAATCTGTAACTTCCCTTCTTTGAATTCATTCATTATTCTAATCTTCTCATCATCTGAAATCCTACCGTGTATAAGTCCTATCGGTATCTCTCTGAATTGGGTCTCTTTGAGATGCTGGTACATATCTTCTGCCGCTTTTAAGTCCAGTTTGTCGCTCTCTGAGATGAGTGGATATACAATATAACACTGCTGATTCTCTTGAGTAATCTGTCTTTTGAGGTCAATATAAAATCTCTCAGCCTTATCTCCTCTGATGACCTTTGTGATTACCTCCTTTCTACCTGGTGGGAGCTCTTTAATCAGACTTATATCCAGATCTCCGTATAGTGAAATTGCAAGGGTTCTTGGAATCGGTGTGGCGCTCATCATCAGAAGGTCGGCATTTATCCCTTTGGATTTCATCTTTGCTCTCTGATTTATTCCAAACTGATGCTGTTCATCAATGATTACATAAGTAAGATTCTTGAACTGGATATTCTCCTCAAGCAGGGCGTGAGTGCCAATAATTATTTTTATATGACCCAGAGAGATGTCGCCAACAATTCTACTTCTCTCAGCACCTTTGATTGAACCAGTCAATAATCCTATTCGGCTTTTGATGTCTGGTAGTAGTTTACAAAAATTATTATAGTGTTGTCGTGCTAATATCTCAGTAGGAACAAGGATGGCAGTCTGTGAACCAGATAGAGCAGCCAGATAAGAAGTAATCATTGCTACAGCAGTCTTTCCAGACCCCACATCACCTATCAATAGTCTGTTCATCTGCTTATCGCTCTTCATATCCCTGATAATCTCTTGCAATGACTGATTTTGTGATCTGGTAAGTTCAAATGGGAGTTTCTTTATTGCATCCGCAACAGTAGATTCTTTAATATTATGTGTAAAGCCCATCTGTCTCTTATATCTCTCCTTCCTCATCACAAGGAGCATTTCAAGGGCAAATAGTTCATCAAATATCAGTCTCCTTCTCGGTCTCCATCTGTTGGATTGAATCTCCTCAAAATCGGTGTTGTTGGATGGGAAATGTATCTCTCTAATTGCCAGATTTAGCGGTATAAGATTATATCTCTGTATGAGGTAATCCGGAAGCGGGTCTATAATATAATTTGAAAATTCATCCACAATAGTCTTCATAATCTTGATTAGGTGTCCTTCAGATATCCCTTCAATGGCTGAATATACAGGGATGATTCTCTTAAAAAAGAGGTCATCTTCTATATTCCCAGTCTCTTTAATGATAGGATGATTTATCTGAATATTCCTTTTAAACATTCTCGCCTTACCACTTACTATTACGGTAGTGTTGGGTTTATATTTATTGATAAGATGCTCCTCATAGTGTGGCTGTATATGAAACCATACAAGGTCCAGAAATCCGCTCGTATCGGATATAGTCATTGTAAAAGTCTTTCTGGTTTTGCCAGAGCGTATCACTTTTCCGACCACAGTTACATTCTCTCCGGGGACGATTCTATTTATTGGAATAATTGCCCTCCTGTCTTCATAATCCCGTGGAAAGAAGAAGAGGGCGTCCCTGATTGTGTTTATGCCCTTTCTCCTGAATCGTTCAAAGAGTACAGGCCCAACACCTTTTATATACTGGATTGGTTTATTGAGTGTCTCTTCTGCATAAAATGTATTACCCGCTGATTGAATATTCTCTCTTTTACCATCTGTCTTAATAACCTCACTCTCAAGTAGTATCTTAAATAATCTTAGAGAGAGCTCATTGCAATTGATTGTGGTCTGATACAGGTCTTCAAAGAATCCTTTCTTCTCTGGAAATTCAATCTTTAATCTTTTTATCTCCTCTCTGATAGTTGATATATCTACCTGAGACTCCGCAAGATTCAGCAGGATACCGAGTCTTTCATTGTAAAGATTTTTCATTTATTTTTTTTATTGATACGATTATTTATTGCTGTAAGCAATTCCTTTAAGGAGACATTGTGCATCTCTGCGGCATCCTCAATAGTTGAGGTGGGTGCGAGTACACACTCATTACAGGGCATCCCGAAACTCTCCAGAACTTCGCAGACTTCAGGGTACTGTCTTATCAACTCATCAATCAATATATCTTTGTGAATAATCTCTCTCTTCTTCATCCCTAAAACTGACCTGTGGCTGAGACATTCCAGAAGATTATAAATGTATCAGCTAACCTAAATCTATTTCCTCTCTGGTCAAGTATTGGCTCATATACGGGATTGGGCACATCCCCTTCATCTCTTGAACAACGTCCATTGTTGTTCCTGTCGTCCGAGCAGGAGTTTGCAAATGTAAGATAATGCAAAGTATCGTGTCCAAATCCGATATTGGCCATAAGCCTTAAGTATTTTGCTACAACAAAGCTGAGTCCAAAGAGCCCTCTAAATTCAAAGTATTGTTCTGTAGCTGTAACCCTTCCCCATGAGTCTATCAATGGTAATCCATCATCTCCGTTTATATAATTTCCATTTGCATCCTTCTTAAAGTTTGGAAGGAATTCGGCTATCTCAGAATAAGCCTTATCGGCATTGCTTACAAATGTGGCTGAGAGTCTGAAGTCAAATGCAAATTTATTGCCGAGCTGTACATCTTCGTATGGGATAATCTCTGTACCTATATCAAAGCCAGCCCTATGAGATCCAGTAATAAGGGAACTGTTGATTGTGAGCGGGAGATTATAGGAGACACCAAAATATGGGTCAACATATTCAAATCGCTTTGAAAATGCAGTCCAGAAGGAGAGTATCTGAAGTTTCTTCCCTATGTCACCTTTATTTGAACCGGTTGCCTGTTCATCCAGGTCATATCTTGCACCTGTCGGGATAGTGTATTCAATGCCCAGTACCCAGGTTGCCATCGTGTCGTCCCAGTTGAGCTTCCCTTTATCTCTCTTAAGTATGTTATATGGCTTCTGATCATAAAATGGTGCCCATTTGATACCCACTGACATATCTCCAAAACCACCTCTTACTGCCTTATCCGGGATATTGCGAATTATCTTGTTGGGGTCTGGAGTTGTCTGTCCATAATATGTGTTGGTTTTATTCATTGTAATCTGTTTCCATCCAGATTGAGTGGCGAAGTTTATAGATTTTTCATAGTTCAAATAGATCGGCAGAACTGTATATAATTCAAGGTCTCTAAATACGCCGAGTTCAAGTTTTGGGGAGAGGAGATAGTATGTTTCATTGTAATCCAGATTCTTTGCATCAATTAAGATCCCTCTATTCTTATCCAGAAATTCTCTCGTGATAGTTGAGTTCTTATAAAACCCCTGAAAGAATATCTCTATATTGGCATCAAATGGATCGTCTTCGTAAAATGCGCCCGCCACCTTTGTGTAGTTAGACGCAGATGCCTGCGATGAAATGATAATAAAAATAATCGACAACCTCATAAAGAGTTTCATAAAACAACTCCTTAATGTAAAAGCCAGATTTCCCTTTTCAGTTCTTAAGGGACGAGCCCTTAATAAAACTTTGTAAGAATATACTTGGTAGATTAATAATTGTCAAGACCAAGAGATAAGAAGAAAAAATTTATTTTGTGCCGAACATCACTTGATTATTTACTTTTTTCTATTATGATACCATCAATTTTAGAGGAGGAAATGATGAATAGAATAACATTGATTATTTTGGGTCTCTTGATAATTAATCCACTATTATTTGCACAGGATAAATCAAAGGCCGAACCACAAAAGGCAGAGAGTAAGGATGTTGCCCCTTCAAAGGGTGTAAAAGAGGAGAAAAGATCTGAAAAAAATGAGGAGAAGAAGAGTGAGAAGAGGGATATAGGGTCTGACAAGAAGGAGATTCAAATAAAACTGAAATCTGTTGCAAAGAATATAAGCAAGGAACTTGAAAGGATAAAGGCTGGTGCAATTGTAAGGGTGGTGGTAAGCAACTTCTCAAATAATGGTGAACTCGCAAAGAAGAAGGAGATAGGTACTCTTGTAATGGGTGAATTGATGCTAAATCTGGCAAGGTTTAATAATATTGAACTCATTGAGAGAGAGAAGCTCGCAAAGGTTCTGGATGAGATGAAGCTTGTACAACTCGGCTTTGCCGATGAGAAGACCGCTGCTCAGGTGGGCAGGATGTTACAGGCTCAGGTAGTTATAGTCGGAGAGGTGGCGGAGGCGGGAGACAAATTTGTTATAAACGCGAGAGTTGTAGATGTTGAATCGGCAAAGGTATTATACCAGGAGGGGTTTAATTCTCCAATGGAAGGTATGATAGCACTCTCAAGTGAGTCGCTTGTACTCAGGAGCAAATTTGACGCCACATATAGATCCCTTATTCTCCCCGGATGGGGTCAGTTTTACAACGGTGATAATGTCAAAGGTATCCTCTTCTCTGTAATAGAAGTCGGTCTTTTTGGCACTGCTATATGGATGCATTTGCAGGGTAAGAGCAAAGAAGATGATTATAAGAAGATGGATTGTACAGATGCAGAACAGGATTGTATTGATAAGGTACAGAAGTTAAAGTCAGATGGTGAAGATTACTATAAGATGCGAAACTACTTTATTTATGGTGGGGCTGCGGTCTGGGCATTGAATGTAGTTGATGCATATCTCTCTGGAAAGGACTTTGACTCGGCACTTAAGACAGCTCAAAATACAGGTCTTCATATCACAACCGAGGGTTTGAGATTGAGTCTCTCCTTCTAATATGGGAATATACAACAGAAAGGATTATTTTTATAAAAAGGCTAAGGCAGAGGGATATAGGTCAAGGGCAGCATATAAGTTGATTGAACTCAATAGACGATATACCTTAATTAGAAAAGGGGATTTTGTAGCAGACCTTGGATGTGCACCGGGTGGTTTTTTGCAGGTGGCGGCGGAGATAGTGGGTGAAGAGGGGATTGTGGTAGGTGTAGATTTGAGCCCTGTTCTGCCATTGGGCAGAAATATCTTTATAATCACCGGAGATTTTACAGAGAAGTCAGTCCAGGATAAGATGCTCTCATTAGCAAAAGGAAGACAGTTTGGTGTACTCCTCTCGGATATGGCGCCAAAGACCTCCGGAATTCAGTTTAGAGATACCTATTTGTCTTTTCAACTTGCCGAGGCGGCATTCAATTCAACGGCAAAATTACTTAGAAAGGGCGGTAATATATTGATAAAGGTCTTTGAGAGTGAGGATGTAAAGGGAATGGTCTCAAGAATGAAAGAGATTTTTGGAATGGTGCACTTAAATCGCCCTGATTCTACTCGCAAAGGTTCAAAGGAGATCTATATTATTGGGAAGAATTATCTTGGGGTCTAAAAGAATCTTATCCTCAATCTATAAGAGCCTATATCAATGTAATCATCTTTTTTTAATATTCTTTCAGAGACCTTTACACCATTTACATAGACAGCAGGGAAACTTTTGAGGGCAATCAGTTTGATATTTTCACCATCATATTCTATCTTGGCGTGTCTGGAGGCGATGAGTAATCCGTTAATTCTTACTTTGCATTCCGGTGCTTTGCCTATATAAATAATCTCGTCAGATATATTTATCTTCTCTTTTGTGTCCGCGAATTCAATATATGCGATTGGTTTTATCTCTTTCTTCCCTTTTCCATCTGTCCTGGGTTGATTATACTTTATAACGAGAGTCCTGTCAAACCTGATACTCTCATCTATCTTTCCCCTCCAGCCATTTGAAGATTCTTCATCCTCTTCAAGGAGCTTCTTGAAATCTATAGAATATGCCGGGTGCGCATCTTTTACCTGTGAGGATTCAAAAAATATTATCTTATACTTACCTATTACAAGTTCTATTCCCTGATTTAGTTGAACAAGTGAGACCTTTGAGCTGTTCAGGTATGTCCCATTTGTGGAACAGAGGTCTTCATAAAACCATTTCCCATTCTTTCTGAATATCCTTCCGTGCTTTCTGGATACAGCAAGATTTGGTATAAATATATCCGATTCAGGCGACCTACCGAGAATGACGGTATCTTTGTCAATATTATGACTGCTTATCTCTCTAGCTCCAAGTAGGATCTTTATGCTACTCATAGTAGGTATTTTTACCTAAGGTAATTAACTTAGTCAAGTAATTTTTTTGTTAATAATAGAACTAACAGGGTTTTAAAAAAATGGATTTACCTCCTTATTTTACAAATCCTTAATTTATCAGTTTAGATTATTCTGGACAGCAATGTAGTCTTATATAAAGCGTCTTGAATGAAAATGACTCATTGAGAAATATGACTTATGTGAAGACTTTCTGATTTTACCAAATAGCATCTGGATCTGGTAAAAGCGCATAATATTATCTATTTGTTTTTGGAATGGTTTTTGAAATTTTAAGAGAATTTAAAATAAAAAAACCCCGTGAATCAACAGATTCACAGGGCTTTTAGTAATAAAATCAATTATATTACTTTGCCTTTGCAGGAGCAGGCTTGAACTTCGGCTTCTTTTCTTCTGCAGGGGCTGCTGGTTTCTTCTCTTCTTTCTTCTCTTCCTTCTTTGCAGCCTCTTTCTTCTCCGGGGCCTTTGTGTCCTTCTTTGCCTCTTCCTTCTTCTCTTCCTTCTTCGGGCAGGCCTCTAAATCCTTCTTGATCTGCTCATTTTCTGCCTTTAATGCATTGAGCTGATTGGTGAGTTCATCTCTTGCCTTGGTGAGCTCAGCCTCTTTTGCTTTGAGACTGTCTCTCTCCTGGGTAAGAGAGCTTACCTGTTCATTCAGCTTCTTGAGCTCTTCCTGATTGCAACCTGCAAAGAAAATGCCCATCAGGAATACTACTACTGCTAATAATACTACTTTTTTCATCTAAACACCTCCTTGGGGTTATTGTTGAAAACCCAACCTAATTAATTTGGTTGTCTTATCAAGAAATAATAACCGTGTCAATAAAATAAAATTAGGCATATTCTATTTTCAAAGAACCAGCGAATTATTAATACTGGTTTTATTGATTGTCAAGAAAATTTTTCTCTCTGCTGGTATTACTCCAAAATATTTTATAACTCTCTTTTATTAATTTTACCATTTTCTTGACAATGAATATAATAAATGTAAAATACCAAAAAGGTTGAGAAATTTTGATTCGGAGGAATCAAATGAAAAAAATATTTTTAATTTTATTGGCTTCCTTTGTGGTTGTATTTATATTTGGTGCAGGGGAGAATCCAGCTATCAAAGATGACTCTGCCAGAGAATTGCTTGAGGGAAAGAGCGATAAAGTATCTGAGAAGGCTGTTATCAGAGAAGAGGGGACAGTCTCTACCTCTTCGCAGGAGAAGTATATAATTCAACCCGGAGATACTTTATGGGATATAAGTGCAAAGCTCTTGAATTCTCCATGGTATTGGCCGAAGCTCTGGTCCTATAATCCATACATCTCAAATCCTCACTGGATTTATCCGGGAAATGAATTGAAACTAACTCCAGGAGGGGAAGAGATGCCAGCCCTTGTAGAGAGCTATGAGCCTGTAGAGGAGAAGGAACCAAAGGAGCTTTCAGAGGTGTCAATGGGGACTGTAGAGGGTATGGGTATTGATGTGCCGGAGGATTTGGAAGGCTCTGTAAGTATGACTGGAAAGATAGTAAGTGCGGCAAATTTTACTTCGTTTATAAGGCGTGATACATTTGTTTCAAAGAAGGAACTTGAATATGCTGGCAGGATAATCTCATCTTTTGAAGAGAAGAATATGCTCTCAACAAATGATTCGGTCTATCTCAGATTTGCCAATATGCAGGAGATAAAGGTAGGGGATAGATTTATGATATTTGATAAACCAAAGCCTATAAAACATCCGAAGAATAAGGATGTAATTGTAGGATATGTGATTGAGATAGTTGGTGGGCTCAAGATTGTAAAAGTGGATGAGGATGTGGCTACTGCCAGAATATTTACTTCTTATTCTGATATTGAAAGAGGGATGTATGTACTCCCCTGGCAGGAGGATAGTTTGAGAAAGATTAAGGCGAGACCTTCACAGGTGGATTCAAAAGGCTATATTGTATATACTACAGTTGACGACAGAATCATTTCTGGCGAGCATCACATTGTAGTGATTGACAGAGGTAGAGAGGATGGAATATTTGAGGGCAATGTCTTCTTTGTAGTTAGGAGGGGCGACCAGCTTGATACAAGTGTGCTTAAATATGATTATGAGTTTGAAGGTAGTATAAAATATCCTGATGAGATTGTGGGCGCAATAATGGTGATTGACGCACGGGATAAGGCATCCACTGGCTTAATAATCACCTCATTAAGAGAGCTTGTAGTAGGTGATGAGGTGTTGACAAAGGCTGTCTCAAAATAGGTTCCTGGAATGAAGGCATACAATTTATTATTTATTGCATTTTTCTTCCTATTTGCAGTTATTTATATCTGCTGTTCTTCTAATAATGACAACTCTGCCGATGTAATAGGTTCAGATATGGGGAATTTTGAGGATGTCAGCAATGGAGATATAGATATTACTGATACATCTTCTGATTCAGGATTAAAAGATAAGTACTTTGCTATTAGTTTTGATGAGAGGAAACTGGCCTTCTTTGACAGAAAGAATCTATCAGATGAGCCATTTTTGATAATCAATGCAGGTGGAGAGATTTCTACTGTTGAGATTATTAGAGAGAATAACATCATTGTCTATTCTGACCTAAAAGCTAAAGAGCTTATTCTCTTGAAAGATTTTAAGGAGATCAAGAGAATTTCTAATATTGGTGATTATCCATATTCAATGACCTATATCCCCAGGATAAAACTTCTAATTATTCCAGATAAGAGTTCAAATAGATTATATATTTACGATATGGATAAGATGGAATTTTCCTCTCTCTCTCCAATGACGGCAGGTGGGAATAGCCCAATCTCTCTCTGCTTTGATGACTCACCCCTCACTCAGGGGCTGCAGGTGAGGCTTTTAATTCTCAACTATGGAAGTCTCAATGTGAGGGCTTATGATATATTTGATAAAGAGAACTGGGCACTTAGACCTGAGAAGCTTCCTACCCTCTCAGAACCACTAAAAATAGCCTGTGATTCGGTCAATAGAAGGCTGCTCGTTGTAAATTCCGCCTCAAATAATATATCAGCCTTTGAACTTAATGACCTTGTTCAGATTGCAAATTCACCTTTTGAGGCAGGTAAGAATCCTACCTTTGCGGCGATGCACAGCGGAGCCTCAATTGCGTATGTTACCAATACCAATGATGACAGTCTTACAATATTTTCAACTAAGGAGATGAAGGCAAAGGGTGGAATCAGTTTCAAACCACAGGATAGACCCAGCAGGGTATATGTAAATGAATCTGAAAATAGATTGTATGTACTTTTATCAGGGGCAAAGGCTCTACTTATCTACGATATTGAAGACCCACTTCTGCCAGTGAAACTCGGACAGATAAATTTTGATAGCACGCCAAGAGAGGTGATTTATAGGTAAACCAGTTATTAGAAAAAAACTTTATATAATCCCCAATCTTTAGACTCTTTAATCATAACTTTTACGCAAAATGCGCGGAAAATTTTTTATGTATTTTGGTTATGGCTATGCCGAATTAGGACTATATTCAGACAAAAGACCATTTTTAATCAGGAAGTGATAAATTTTGTAATAATACACCAGGGAAAGATAATTGATAAACATCCAGCCTTCAAATGAATAGCAATTCCTCCTATAAATTCTATCAGACTCACTGTTATCCAAAATAGATCTGATTTGAGAAGTTAACACCGCTGTCCAGAATAATCTTATTTGAAAAGTTAACTATTTGTAAAATAAGAATTTTTGGCGGGTAAACCCATATTTTCAAAATCAGGTTATCCCAATTCTCTTTTGGGAAATTTGAGTTAATCATTACACACCCATATTTGCATTACTTGTTTGAGTAATGATGCAGGAACAGATTCTTTTGCCGTGCAGAAATATATAGTTTTAAATAAACTTACAGAGAAGAGATAGACTATAGTCCCATTAGAACAAGGTGGGTTTTTGTACTAAACATTGATATAATAAAACTTCTATTACTAAAATTTTGGAGTGTTACGGATTAGAATTTTTCTGTTACAGAAAATGTGTCAGTTTTCTTTGGGTTACGAGTAGAAAGTGGGGTGGAGTGCATTTTAATGGATGTTTATATTTGGGTGAAATATTTGAGATTCAAATGATGATAGAATTTGGGTAATATATAACTGGCGTGTTGGCATATAATAAGGATAGGTAGCAAAATGCTGGATAAGGATTTATAATAAGTGAATACTATTCTATATTGTCTTCATTTTTCTCGTCCATACTATCTTTCTTCTCTTCAAGTATGGTATCTTTATCAAGTTTAATATTGGCAGGCCTTGCCTCATCTGGCTTCTGCTCTTTCTGTTCTTTTAGTTCCGGCATCTCGCTCTTTGCACCTTTGCCAAATTCAGTGATGTCTATCTCAAGGTCCGGGGATTTGAGCTTTGCCATTCCAAATATGGGGACATCTTTTGACATCCAGACAGTAAATGGAAGCTTATCTATTCTAAAATCATAGACTGTTGTGGAGATATTTCTAATAGCCACCTTTAGCGGTTCTTTCTGCTTTTTGACCTTTGCATTTTTCGGTATATCCTGCCCAATCCCCTTTGGCATTTTGGAAATATCCTCTGGTTTCATCAGAACAGGATTTCTCTTCCCGATGCGAGATATCATCTTCTTTATATTTATTGGATCTCTTGGGTCTCCAGATACAAGCATCTTGGAGAGGAGCCCATAACCACTGGATTCAAGTCTTGAGAATATCTCAACCCAATAACATCTCTGTGGCTTCTTCTTCTTATCCAGACTCTCTTCACAGGCTGATTCACCCACTATAGCAATCTTGATTATTTGAACGGAGTCAGAGTCCAGTTCATGAACTCTGTATTCAACATATTCACCTACCACTGGCTTAAACTCACCGAATATGGTAGGCATCTGGATAATTCCTATTGGCCCCACCTGTGAGTAGATGTTGAGAAGTAATGCAAGCATCATACTGTTCATAAAATACTCCTTTTAATTTACTGAAATGATTCTAAGTAAGTTTATACCAAAAATAATATTCTTTATAACCCCCTTTAACTCTATCTTTTTAGTAAGTAACTTCTTTAATATATTAATGCCTCCCTTATTTATTAAAAATGGATAACCAAAGAGTAATTTTATATTGCTGAGGCCGATGATATCTTCTGAATTTGCTCTGATAATGAAATCGGATTTATGCGACTGACCATTGTATATTGATACCCTCCCTCTATCAAATGAGAGAAGGATAGATACCTCTGCATCCGTAGCGACTATTGTCACATCGCCTTTAAGTTTAGAAAATATCCTCCTTTTATTCTGACTTGCTGTTATATTCTCACGAATCAGAGAAGAGATTAGCTCTGCAAGCCCAATATCTTCTGCATCTCTATTTATTTCAATCTCTATATCTCTCATAACACTTAAAACAGAGCAATATATTACCTGAATTATCTCTTGTTCACAACAGAAAAGTTATATTTTATTTAATTTATCTAATCTGTGTCCAGAATAAATTTTTTCCTGGCATTAGAGTATCAGATGGAGATAATTATAATTAG
>JBMFOP010000076.1:0-14256 GCA_049969675.1 Myxococcota bacterium
AATATGCTTATGGAGCAAAAGATGCATTAGAACAACTTCCCATTCCCCCCATCACCCCTCAAAACCAGCAAATAGTCCAGCAAATAGAAAACCTTGTAAACCAAATCCTTTTTCTTACCCAATCTTCCGACTACGAAACAGACCAAAAAAAACAAGCAAAAGTCAAAGAACTTGAATCCCAAATTGACCAATTAGTTTATAAACTTTATGATTTAACAGAGGAAGAGATAAAAATAATTGAAGGAGCGTCATTATGTTAACAAAAATTGTTATAAAGAACTTTAAGAGATTAGATGTTGAGTTGGATCTATCCCCTGTTGTTGTGTTTGTTGGACCAAATAATTCTGGTAAGACATCGGCATTGCAGGCGATATCCCTATGGGACATTGGTTTAAGAAAATGGGTTGAACTTAAAGGAACTAAAACATCAAAGGCAAAAAAGAGAACTGGTGCCGCAATAAACAGAAAAGACATTTACAATATTCCTGTCCCTTCACTGAGAGAATTATGGAAAGACCTGCAGGTTAGAAGTACCATAAAAAATAAAGGTAAGCAAGCAACAAAAAACATCACTATTCAGATCTCACTTGAAGGAAACACAGATGGAAAGAATTGGTCTTTTGGATTGGAATTTGATTTTGCTAATGCCGAGGTTTGTTATGTTAGACCAACTGATGTCCCGGATGATGAAACTATCAAAATTGTCCTGAAAGAAAGGGTTGTCTTCCTTCCACCTATGTCTGGATTGTCTGCTGAAGAATATAAATTGGAGCCTGGCACCATAAATGTTTTTATTGGTCAGGGTAAAACCGCAGATGTACTAAGAAATCTCTGCTGGTATGTCTTCAATAATAACAAAGAAAAATGGAAAGTAATTGTGGAGTTGATAAATAATATGTTTGGAATAAAACTCAATGAACCAGAATATGACCCTGCCACCGGTAGGATTGTTGTCACCTATAAAGAAAGAAATACAAACTATGACTTGATAAACGGAGGAAGGGGATTTCATCAGGTTTTACTACTATTAGCCTATATCTATGTTAATCCCGGAACTATTATTTTAATAGATGAACCGGATGCACATTTAGAAATTTTAAGGCAGAGGCAGGTCTTTAATCTGCTTTGCGATATTTTAGCCCGTGAAAAATCCCAGTTAATCATAGCAACACATTCAGAGGCACTACTAAATGAAGCAGTTCAAAAATCCAATATAATTGCTTTTCTCGGTAAGCCACATATTGTAAATACAAGTTCACAACTGATAAAATCATTGACCTCAATTGGGTTTGAGCAATATCTTCTTGCAGAACAAAAGGGATGGGTTTTGTATTTAGAAGGTTCCACAGATTTGGATTTACTTAAGGGATTTGCAAAGGTATTAAATCATCCTGTCTTACAATACCTGGAAAGTCCGTTTATTAGATATGTTGGAAACAAACCTGAGGATGCAAGAAATCACTATTATGGCTTAAAAGAGGCAGTTCAGGATTTAATAGCAGTTGCATTGTACGACAGGGTTGAGAAAGAACTCCGGCAAGATGACCTGTATGAAATGATGTGGACAAGGAGGGAGATAGAAAATTATCTGCCTTTACCAGAGGTAGTGGAGCGATTTTTCACAGCGCAACCCCGTGACCTATTTTCAAACAAGGATCCTGAATTAATCGCTGAAATTATTAAAGAGGAAGTTCCACCAGCCGCATTAAAAGATAAGAACCACGACTTTTGGGTAAATACAAAAATAAGCGACGAATTTTTGGATAAGATTTTAAAAAAATTTGCCGAGGGAAAAAACACAAAAGTTCCTCTCAGTAAGAAGGATTATTATCTTTTGATTCAATATGCAAAGCCAGAGGAAATATTAGAGGAAGTTAAAGAAAAATTGGATAAGATTTTTGAAATAGCAGAAAAAGCGGAGAAAAATAAGATAGATGTATCTATTCATTGGTAAAAGAGCAAAAGCTAAAAACTGCTGGGGGTAGAAAATTCCGTACCTATTTTATTGACCAAAACAGGGGGTAAAAAACATTAAAATTTATTTCCCATGAAAATAAAAAATTCGTAATTCGTTGTTTTACAATATGTTTTATTGACCAAAACAAGGGGTAAAAAGCAATAACCTCCGCACCCCTGTGGTGAAAAAAAAATCAACCACAGAGAAACACAGAGAAAAAAACCTCGCCCCTTCCCCTCTCCTTTACAAGGAGAGGGGTGCCCGCCAAGGCGGGGTGAGGTTGAAAATATGCAGGTGGATACGAGTGCGTTAGAGCGAGAAATAGACCAATTGGTTTATCTGCCTGTGCCGTGCTTGGCAAGGCAGACAGGCAAACTTTATGACTTAACAGAGGAAGAGGTAAAAATCATTGAAGGTAAAAATTAATGACCAGAAAAGCCCTTGATGACATCATTTTCCCCATGCAACATTGGATGAATTTGTAATAATGCCTAACCATTTGCATGGAATAATTATTATCAATGATGTAGGGGCGAATAATTATTCGCCCCTACAATCACAACATACATCTCAATTTCGTTTACCATCACAATCCATCGGTTCAATTATACGCGGATTCAAAATCGGTGTTACCAAATGGTTTCATCAAAATACAGGTGTAGACACAATCTGGCAAAGGAATTATTATGAACATATCATACGGGATGACAAAGAATTAAATGAAATTCGTGTTTATATAATCAACAATCCATTAAAATGGGAATTGGATAAATACTATTCAGAAAAATGATACCCGATTTAAATATTCTTGGTAACCGCTATGGGTGTTATGATGTTTCAAAAACAAGGAACTATTATATGATTAAAATGACCTTCAAATTCCAAATCCTCTCCCTCACTCAATTCCCTGACTATGAGAACAAATCAAACGAAGCAGGCAAAAGAAAAAGAACTTGAAGAACAAATTGACAGGATGGTATATAAATTTTATAATTAACCCCAGAGAAGATAGGGGGTTGGAAGGTGTAAGATGAAGTCTATCAGACTATCAGGACATGCAAAAGAGCAACTATCCTATAGAGGTACTACAGAAGAAGAGGTTATAGAAGCAATTCGAACATCTCCCTGGCAACAGGCAGAGCTTGGAAGGCTGGAATGTAGAAAAGAGTTTATCTATGAAAAAGAGTGGAATAAAAGGTATTATAAAATAAAGCAGATCAGACCGATATTTGTTGAAGAAAAAGAGGAGATTGTAGTAGTAACCGTTTATACATACTTTTATTAAAACAGGAGGTTTAAGATGAGAATCACTTATGACCCTGAGGTGGATGCCCTTTATATAAGGTTTCTGGAAACAACAGTGACTACTAAGCATGTAGCGGAAGGCATCGCAATAGATTATGAAGCAGAGGGGAAGATTGCCGGTATAGAGATACTTGATGCAGTAAAGCGGTTTGGCAGTAAAGATGTCTTTAAAAAGGTAATCCTTGAAGACCTTGCACTGCATACAACATAAGTTTAAGCCTTGATTTCAGAATAACTCCCTCAAGAGATTCGCTTCTTTCCTTTTTTGCTATTTCAAACAAACCAATTGCAGAAAACATAAAAACCTCCTCTCTCAAGTCAATCCTCAATTCCTCTTCTGTGAAGAGGTGGACGATAGATTCGGACTGGGAGTTCCATTTTTTAAAGTTGTTGATTTGTTTTCAACTACTTTGTCAGTCCTCTAAACTGCCACCCATTCTTTGAAGGGGAATGAGCGGATTGTTGGCGATAGGAGACAGGGCAAAGCTTTGCTCCGCCTCGTGGTCTACAGACTTTATAGTGCCTTATTTATCTCAATATCATCCGAATTTATGTTTGGGGAGCGGTTTGATGGGAGATTGTGTATTTTGATTACATCGTTGGGAGATATAATTTTGAGCCTACTTTTCTCATCACCTCCTCTTGCAAGTACTTTGACATTTAATATCTCACTGCCATTACAGATTTGTAAATCAAACCCATATTTTCTCCTGTCTGGATATGTGAGAACTCTATATAGATGTGGGTCAATAGTCTTCTTAGTGCGAGACAGGACAAGATAACAGAACTTTGCAAATCTGTGATTTGCATTTATTACACTCTCCAGTTGAATAGAGATATCCTGCCTGATGTTGAATCTACAGATTTTATCTGTTCCCATTGAAAGCGGGCAGTTGTCCGGAGATGGACAGGGGGCAAGTATATATTCTGCAAATATTTCTCTCATTCTTTTGAGCATCTCTAATGATTCTGATTTGATTGGCTCTATAATGATTACAGTATTGAGTTGATTTAACTCAAGTAGATCTGATACTAAATCAATAGATTCTTCGGCCTTACCTCTATTCTCGGATAGAGAGTTCATAAAGAGAAAGAGTGAGGGGCTTTTGGGGGAAGGTGAATTTGCAAGAAAATCAGCCTTTATGATTATATATTCAGATGTTGAAATCCTTTTGAGAATTTTGGCAGCGATTGAGAGCATAAATGGATTTTTATCTATTAAGAAAAGTCTCTTTCTATCCGGGTCAATGAGGTTGATTAGAATGCCTGCGGTTCCGCTTCCACACCCGAGGTCATATACATCTTCAATTCTCTTTAGAAGGGCTGGAAATCTTTTTAAGAGTTCAGAATAGACAAAGAATATCTTCGGAATATGTTCTGGAAGGAAATAGAGCGCATAGGCAAGTGCATCCTCTTCGCTGGTTATGTTGAACTTATTTAAGATGTAGTTGCGATTTAAATTCTCTACCCTTTTCTTTATCTCGGAGGCTCTGAGATTACTCTCTTCAAATAATTCATCAAGTGCACTCCGCAGAATGACAGAAATATCAGAGTGGATTTCATCTCTGTTTGAGGACATCGGGATACTTCTTGAGTAATTTTGCCAGATTGCTCCTGTCCATCCCCGCGAGCTCTGCAGCCTTTGAGATATTCCCCCCGGTTCGTTTTAGGAGCTCTGAGAAATAGTTCTTTTCAAAAGACTCTATGACCCTCTTTTTGGCATCTGCATATCTTTCGCCTGTAAATCTCTCTCTCTCTTTATTGTTGACTCTGGTTATATATGATGGAAGGTCCTGAAATTTGATGACATCACTTCTTGTCATTACAACTGAACGTTCAATTGCATTCTCAAGCTCTCTAATATTTCCGGGCCAGTTATAATTTTCAAGGGCGATAATCGTCTCCGGGGCAAAGCCTTTTATAACCTTATTCTGTTGAGTAGAGAACCTCTTGAGAAAGTGTGTGGCAAGAATGAGGATATCCTCTCTTCGTTCTCTAAGTGGAGGCAGGTCTATCTCAATGACATTCAGGCGATAGTAGAGGTCCTCTCTGAATTTTCCCTCTTTTATCAATTGATTTAAATCTTTGTTGGTGGCTGATACAATTCTTACATCAATCTTGATATTCTCGTTTGAGCCAATTCTTCTGATCTCCCGCTCCTGAATCGCCCGCAGGAGTTTAACCTGAAAATTTAACGGTATATCTCCCACCTCATCTAAAAACACTGTCCCGCCATTTGCATATTCAAGTAGCCCTTTCTTATTGTCGTATGCGTTTGTGAATGCGCCCTTTATATGTCCGAAGAGTTCACTCTCAAAGAGGGTCTCTGTGATGGCAGAGCAATTAATAGGTACAAAGGGGGCTGTACTCCTGCTGCTCTTTTTATGGATGGCACGGGCTACCAGTTCTTTCCCTGTCCCGCTCTCTCCGGTAATGAGGATGCTGGAATCTGTTGGGGCAATGGTCTCAATGGTCTCAAAGACCTTTTTCATTACATTTGAACGTCCGATTATTCCACAGAAGCTGTATTCGGATTCAAATCCTTTTCGTAAGGTATCTATCTCTAAAAGCAGTCTGCGTTTTTCAAGTGCCCGTTCTATAATGGATATCACAAGTTCCAGATTGATAAATGGCTTCTGTATCAGGTCATATGCCCCTTCTTTGATGGCGGTTACCGCATTCTGAACTGTTGCCATGCCAGAGATTATAATTACTTCTGTATGCTGATATCTCTTTTTTGTCTTTTTTAGCAGCTCGATCCCGTCTATCTCCGGCATGTTGATGTCAAAGATGCAGAGGTCTGGCTCTGAGGTATTTATAAAGTTGATGGCACTGATAGGATTTGTAAATGCATTGATATCGTATCCCCTCTTTGAGGCGATTGCCTTAAATACAGTTAGTACGCTCTCATCGTCATCTACCACGACTATCCTGGCACGGTTTTGCATCTTCTATTGATTCCCCTTAAGCTCAAAAATCCTTTTATATTCTTCTGTTGGCTTCCCCTCAGAATTAAAGAGTATGAGCGGCGGAAGTATCTCAAGAGATGACCTGCCAAACTTTACGCCTTCAACAAGTGCTATATTTGATGAGCTATTCGGTCTGTGATATACGAGCCTCAATCTCTTAGGCTCAATCTTTCTCATTCTCATAAGATAGAAGAGGTCCACAAGTCTCATTGTGGGGTAGACGAGTTTCAATAGCCCCTTTGATTTTAAAAGGTATCTTGAAATATTTAATATGTCCTGAATACGGAGCAGAATCTCATGTCTGGCGAGCGCCTTCTCGGAGAAGGTGCTGATTATTCCGTGGTCAACCTGCGTATATGGAGGATTTGAGATAACTACATCAAATATCTGAGGTCCAAAATTCTCTTTGAGTTTTCTTATGTCCTGACTGAGTATCTCTACTTTTGATTCCACCCCATTTAATCTTACATTTTGAATTGCCAGTTCAGATAATCTCTTTTGAATCTCTACTCCATATATCTTTTCAACATCAAAAGATTTTGTAGCAACGATTATAGGGATTATTCCACACCCTGTCCCAAGGTCTATTGAGAGCCCTCTTATATTTGAACTGAAATCTGCAAGCAGGATTGAATCCTCATTGAATCTGTATCCATCTTTTGGCTGATATACCTTTATTCTGCCACCGAAGATGCTGTCCAGACTGTTTTCTGTTTGATTCATATACTTTTAGAAATTGATAAGTTTAATTTTCAATGTATTTGCCTTTGGTGTAATCTCGGCAAATCTTCCTTGAGGCCTTTCTGTCTCAAAGATGTCCAGTTCCCTGAGGAGGGGATTCTTATTATAGTAATAGACAGATTCTGCTGCACTCACTGCCTGATAAATTCTATTAACCGCTGCTATTGCGACTGCCAAAATTATGGACCTATCACTGTAGTTGTCAAAGTAGAGGGTTAAGAAGCCGAGACCGAGTCCGGCGATGTCATAGGCGATATATCTGATTCCGCCCCAGGTGTCTTTTGCATAAAAATGCCCTGAACCAAAACCGACAATAAAGGCGAGCGGGATGGCTACGAAGTAGCTCTTCTCTGTAAAATTATTTTGTAGCACTGAGTTCTTATTTGCATCGGTGTCGGTTGTCTGTGCGTAGATAGAAAGGGATATGAGCATTAAAGTTAAAAACGCAATTGACTTCATACGAAAAACTCCTTTCTATAAATTTTATATAGAGCCATTTCCCTCTCCCTCATTATCTTCCTCTCACTTCTCTCTGTATGGTCAAATCCAATCAGATGTAATATTGCATGGATAACAACTTTTAATAGATAGTCATTGAATCGCCTCTTCTGGCTCCTGCTCCTTCTCATAATGGTTTCAAGAGAGATGACCACATCCCCGAGCGGGATTTTTGAATTACAGAAAAGTATTGGCTCTCTGAGATCACCTCTGTAAAAGTCATATTGTGGGAAGGAGAGGACATCTGTGGTCCTATTAATGTGCCGATATTTTGAGTTTAATTCTCTGATTCCATTGTCGTCTGTCAGTGAGTAAGAGACATCAAAGAGATTAAAGCCCAAGTCTCTTAAGATCACTGTCGTTATCGTCTGGATCCTCTTCTTTATCAGATGTTCCGTTTTCTGCCTTTTCATCGCCCTGTTTCCTCTGTGTATCTGAGAGTTTTACGGCTGGTTCAAAATACTCCGGCCTCTGATGATATATACCATCCAGTACCTTTATAAATGCGCGCGCAATCTTGTCCAGGTCCCTCAATGTCAGGTCGCACTCAGAGAGCTGCCCATCCTTAAAGATTGAGTTGATAATCTTCTGTACAAGTCCACGAAGTCGGGTTGCGTCCAGGTCCGGCACAGATTTCGCAGCCGCCTCCACTGAGTCAGCGAGCATAACCAGTGCAGACTCTCTGGTCTGTGGTTTTGGTCCTAAATATCTAAAATCTCCTTCATTCACCGCCTCTCCCATATTCTTTGCCTTTTGATAAAAGTATTTAATGAGTGATGTGCCGTGGTGTTGTTCTATTACATCCAGAATGGGTTGCCCGAGTCTGTAATTTCTTGCCATATCAATTCCATCCTTGACATGGGCCTTGAGTATAAGTGCGCTCATCGTCGGTTTAATTGAGTCGTGCTTATTTATCCCGTCCTTCTGGTTCTCTCCAAAGTAGTCGGGTTTGTTTATCTTACCGATGTCGTGATAATATGCACAGACCTTTGCGAGTAATGGATTGGCTCCTATATCCTCTGCCGCCGTCTCTACAAGGGATGCCACAACTATAGAGTGATGGTAGGTGCCTGGCGCCTTAACTATCAGTTCTTTTAAGAGTGGATGGTTGAGATTTGCAAGTTCAAGGAGTTTGATATCTGTAATATAGTCCATTGCAACTTCCAGAACAGGTGCTGATGAGGTGACTATCATTGAGACCATAACTCCATTGATAAAACCGAGAAGGCATCCTAAGAGTATGGTGACTGTAATCTGCTCGCCACGCATAAGTGTAAAGATAACAATCATTATAGCATTCATAATCCCGGTCATAAGCCCACCTTTGAGAATGATTGCCCTTGTCGTAGCATGTGCAACACTGTATGCAGCGATGAGTGAGCCGATGAGTGTATAAAATCCATAGTACATATCGCCCGCTGTTAAAAGATATGAAAAGCCAGAGATAACAATTGAGAATATAACGGCTGTCTCACTATTGAGAATAAATCTTACGAGCATCGCCCCTGCTGCAAAGGGTATCATATACTCCCATATAAACTGCGGGATATTGGGAAAGTAGTCGCTGAGTGCCACGCATACTGTGAGAAGTAGTTTTCCAAATATAACTGTAAATGCCGCGAGTATCCCCATCAGTAGTATATCTTTTGTCTTTGGAGCAAACTTTCTAATATATGTCTTTGCAAAGACGAATGGGACCAGAATGATTATCGTAGAAAATAGAAACATCCCTATGGTTGTAATTATGTCTCTCACCTTTGTCGTCTGTCTATAAATCCCCTTAAATAACTTTATATGGTCGTGTGTAATCTTTTCGCCATCCCTTATGAGTATATCTCCCTTCTTTATATTGATCGTTATTGGAGTAATCTGATTTAGTGCCTCCTCCTTTCTCCTCTCGGTCTCAGCCGCATTGTAAAATAGATTTGGCTTAATGAGTTTTGAGGCTATGGATATAATAATCTTTCTCTCCTCTTTGCTGTATTCAGCCAGAAGGAAGATTATCTTCTTCTCAATCAACTTTTTGACCTCACCTATATCCTTGATAGAGGTGATAGAGGAGATTATTCCCTCCGCCCGTTGTTCTTTTGCGTATATTCTCTGAATCATTATTCCGGAGCCCTTCTCCTGAATCAACCTATTCTTATCCTCTACTATGACCTCCTGCATAACAGGTTGAACAATGGAGATAATCCCATCCTCTATCTCTCTGGAGAATCTCAGATAAATCAACTTATTATATTCCTCATCAGTAAGTTTTATCCCGAGTGCCTTTTCAAATTCCTCTCTACCTGTTAGTGCTACCTCTCTAATCACCTCCTGTTCCCTCTTTTTGATGTTTTCAAGTGCCTTTTTGGAGATAGTCGCATCTGGATTCTCCTGTTCATCACCCTGATAGAGCTCAATCTGTATGTTGTTGCGGATATAATTGAATGCCTCTTTTACAGCGTCAGAGATATTGTCTGATAGAGAGGCATCAAAGAAAAAGACCGGTTTTACATTTTTGATGGCATCCTCCCTCGCCTTCTTTGTTGCCTCTTCATCCACGATGATGTAGTCCCTATCAGCCCTTATCGTTGCAGTTGATACCTTCCCTACATTCTGGTCGTCAGCGGGGAGTTCCATCTGTTTTATAAGGGGTGATGTGGCAACAGTCACAGAGGCAACGGCTATTAAGAAAGAGATGAATTTAATGAAACCGGAGTGCCTATCCATAAATCTAACTTTGCGACTCTGCATTAAATTGTCTGTTCGAAAGTCTGTTGCCATGCTATCTTCTCTTCTCAAACGCCTTTATAATTTCCTGTACAAGAGGATGTCTTACCACATCCTGTTCAGACATAAAACAAAATTCTATACCATCTATATCTTTTAAGATATCAACACACTCCACAAGCCCGGATTTTACATGGTTTGGTAGGTCTATCTGTGTGATATCTCCGGTAATTACAACCTTTGAAGAGAAGCCCATTCGAGTAAGAAACATCTTGATCTGGTCAATCGTAGTATTTTGTGCCTCATCTAATATCACAAATGAATCGTTGAGGGTCCTTCCTCTCATAAATGCGAGGGGAGCTACCTCTATTATTCCTCTGGAAATTAACGATTGAAATCTCTCAAACTCCATCATATCGTTGAGGGCGTCATAAAGCGGTCTCAGATATGGATTGACCTTCTCCTCAAGGTCGCCGGGTAAAAATCCAAGTTTCTCCCCGGCCTCCACAGCCGGTCTTGTAAGAATAATTCTTTTTACAGTCTTATTTAGCAGGGCGGTTATAGCCATAGCCATTGCCAGATAGGTCTTACCGGTCCCCGCTGGACCTATTCCAAATACAATATCATTCTTTCTTATTGCATCCACATATCTCTTCTGTCCGAGAGTCTTTGGAGTTATTGACCTGTTTTTAGAGACTACAAAGATGGTATCCATATAGATGTCGGAGAGTGATATCTCTGGATTGTTCTTTAATGTCCTGATGCCATATTCAATGTCCTGAGCGGTGATTGTATGGCCTGTGTTGATAATTTCACAGAACTCCCTGATGACCCTTTCTGCAAATTCGGTATCTCCCCTTTCGCCCCTCAGAACGACCTGATTACCTCTCGTGTCAAATAATACATTGAGTCGCTTTTTGAAGACACTGGCTATATCGTTCTGATGGAGAAAGAGCTGACGCGCTGTATCAATATTTGAGAGTTCAATCTTTATCATATCGCTCATTCAGCACTCCATATCAATAAAGTGGATTTTGAATTATAACAGCATCACCCTCTTTTTTAAATATATATTTCATCTTAAATGGGTATGAGAGGTCTCTCTCTTCAAGAAGCCCACTCTTTACAAGTAGGTCCATCTGTTCGGGTAGATGCCCCTGTATGTGTCTGTACACCTCAATGGAGTTTTTGATTCGTTCCCTGGTAATCTCTGATAACAGCTGCTTGTAGATCGACACCCTTACCGCTGCATTGAGGCTCTCTGACTGCACTGTCTTTATTCTGGAAATAATACCACCAACAAGCAATATCACCAGAAGGAATGCAATAATTCCAAGGAAGAGATTTAGAATAAGAACAGAAGGAATAACGACCTTCTTGGTATTCAGTGGCCCACCCTTGAGGGCGTTAAACTGTATAGGGTGTTTTGGTCTCTTTGCCTGTAATATACCTGTTCTGACAAGATTATAGAGGGCTTTGCAACTCTCAAATTCGCCGAGCCTTGATATGTCTATTAGTTTCTGGACATCATAGTTTGGATTTTCTAATATAAGTGAATATATCCTCTTCTCGGACTCTCCAAATTCGTTCTGACTGGAGATCTTATCAAAATCCTCTGCCATAGGATTGAGTTCAAAGGTCATATTTACGGCGCTTATGACATTGTTAATAGATGGCCATTCATCTACAACCCTGAATGTATCCATCAGAACACTATCGGTTGGTTGAGGGGTATCATATGCAGAATTTACAGAGATCTCGGATGGCTCAAATTCAAATTCTCCCTCCTTCCACCCCATCAGTTTATAGAGTAGTTCGCTATTCTTGAGCCTGATAAAGACAATGAGGTCTTCACGACTCACAAAATTTTCATCCAGAAGTATATCCTCTGTCCGTCGCATACTCTTGCTTCTCTTATCAACAATATACTGAAAGTCCTTTGGGGTAATTACCCCTGCTCTGAGTAGCATGGTGAGAAGTATATCTGCGGGTTTGCCGCCTTCAAATACCTCGGAACGAACAATGTTGCCATTATAGAAGTAAACCCGCATCATAAATCTGCCGGACCTGATGTGCAGGATGCCGGACTTTGTCTGTTGAGCAATCAACTGAAAGATGTCTGCCAGATTGAAGTCTTTTAATGAGCCAGCAAGCGCCATATTCTAATCCCTCTTAAAGCAGTTTTTAAGGTTTATAAGATAAGCGATACCTCCAGCGATCAAAATGGGGATCTTAAAGAATGTCTCAAATCCCGTTGTAGAGAAGTATGGCAGTGGATTTGGACGATTAAAGAAGAAGAATGAGATGAATCCAGAGATAGAGAGGAGAAGTATAACCAGTCCCTTTGTAGGTCCCCCCTTCCAGATAAAGACAGTGCCCGGTATCACAATAGAGAGTAATCTGGTGGTCATATCATGCAGAAATTGGTAGCTTGAAATCTCCTTGTCTTTGATGAATCTGTTCTTGGGGTCAGAGACATCCCTTCTGGTGAATATATGAAAGCATTGAGCACATTCATCGTCGCTGTGCAGTTCGGGGCTACAACGTTTGCATACTGGTCTTCCGCACCTCTGACAGGTATAGGAGATTGTTATCCTCTTTGAGGTCAACTCAAGACCAACAATTAAAACAGATATAATGATCAGCCAGAACATTACATCAGAGGTAATTATACCTCCGGTGATGTAGTATTCAAATGGGAGATAAAGTCTTGTATTTGAGGTTAAATCCCCTTTTATCAAATTTGTAAGATTGATATTGAATTCAGGTTCTAAATCATAGATAAAACGATTTATACCCGAAGTGGAGTTCTTCAGGAGTGTGGAGATAAATTCCTCATTAAATCTCTTTGCCTCCATTAACTCTGAATTACTCTTATCCAGCTCCTTCTTTCTTAAGAATAGTCGGGAGATATTGTATCTTACGACCGCTGATTGCGGCTCAAGGTTGAGTGCGTTATTGTACTGGGTGAGTGCCTCATCATATTTTTCGGTGATTAGATAAAGATTTCCAAGATTGTTATAGGCGATTGTATTTGAGGCATTTAGTTCAATTGCCTTTTTATACATCTTCTCGGCAATTTCAAAATCCCCTCTCCTCTTAGAGAGAAGCCCTGAGACGATATAGTCATCAACAGAGGCATTCCCTGAATCTATTCTCTGTTTCAGTCTTGATAAGGCCTCAGGGTCTTCAAATTTTAATGCCTTGAAGGTGTATATTTCTTCACTTCTATAGATATTGAGCAATCTGTTGTAGAGACTGAAGTTGTAAGGGAGAGTAGATATTAAAATAATCAATATGACAAGCAGTACCTTTTCCCGCTTTTTTAGATATACCCAGAGGAAGATACAGCTTATGAATATAAAGTGAAATACGGATAAAAATCTGATAATTATAATAAAGAAGACAGATAACCAGATAATGTACGAAATGAATGTAGACCTTCCAGCCGGGAAGAGGTGTGAGAGGTCGTGAAGTACTCTATTGGCATTCTTGAGTAGCAATGAAATAATGAATAGAAAAGATGTCAAAGAGATGATTAAAGAGATGAGTGTCAGGGTATTTCCGATAATAAGCGGGGCGATATTTATAGGCTGGAAAGTCCGCCTGAGCGCTCCTATAAGCCGGGTTAGAGGTTTGTAAAGTTCAGTCTTATTGGTAGTCCATAGGACATAGGCATCAAAGAACCATACTTCATATATATCGGGTGATATGGTAAGTGCTGCCTCAGAGAGCCTTTGAGCGGTTACATAGTCGTTTGCCCTGAGCGCATTTTTTGCCTCCAGCATGAGAGATAGAGAGATGTAAGGTATATTTGAGATCCCGCTATTAAGTTTATCTTCTATGATCTTCTTTAATTTCTCCTCTGATAAGGCAAACTCCCTCTTTTTGAGATTCTCAATCCTTTCAAACCAGAGTGCATTGATCTCATCTAATCTTCTCTCGGGGACAACCAGTTTTGTAATTTCCTCCTCTTTCTTTTCTGTAGCCTTTATCTCCTCTCCTCTCTTCTTTTCCTCCTCCTCTTTTATACCGGCATCCAATGTCTTTGGCTCTTCTCCCTTCTTCTCC
>JBMFOP010000077.1:0-14198 GCA_049969675.1 Myxococcota bacterium
CTATATCTCCCCCTGATGCGACTTTGGTATATAGTGCTGATGCTGCCTCTGTCTGGAAACTTATATCATACCCATTCGGATTTGAAACCTCATCTCTAATATTTGTATTAAATTGTGCTGGGAGATTTGCCCTACCCTTATAGACAAGGAATTTTGTCCCAAAACTAACCACAATGTCATTCAAGTCATTATTTCCATTTTTATCACCGTTAATATTTACTCTCATGTTAATAGAAAAAAGACCCAAATATAACTGTGAACCAGACGGTGGTATTATGACTGAGGATGGAACTATATTTGGTTCATTTGGGATACTCTGGGTTGTTGTAGGTAATCCATTGGGAGAGCCCAAATATATATACGCCCTTCCATCATTTCCATAAGCACCAGATGAGCAAATTAGGAGGTCATCATATCCATCTCCATTGAAATCACCAATATTAATTGAGGAACCAAAATAGGCATTATTTGAGCCACCTGAAATAATAAGTGGGGGTCTTAGATTATCTGCATAATACACATATACCTTACCTCTATTGGTGGAATAGGCGGAATCAGAAACAACAGGGTCGGCTCTACCGTCACCATCAAAATCGCCAAGAATACTTATATTGGAGCCATAAGTTGATGTCTCCCCTGTTGCGATATTCTTTATTATAAACGGTACTCTTCTATCTTTCTCATATCCAGATGTGGTGGATTCATTGGGGGTACCTGGGGATGGAACTGAATCCTTTGCCTTTACAGCAAAGCAGTAATACTTATGAATCACAAGCCCTCTTACTATAGCCGTCTGAGTCTGGCCGGGATCAACTATTTGCCCAATCTCCACTCCATCGCCTGAGGCAGTTGACCAGGCAAATCCCAGACAATTATGCGATGCGGATGTATCCTCTGCCCATCTAATCTCATAGTTAGCCACCTTCCCGCTTGAAGCATTATTCCCATCATTCGCAGGTGCGGTCCAGAAGAGTTTGGCAATACCCATCCTCCTTGAACATTCACACCTCGTCTTATCTGGCTCAAAAGTTGTCCCTTCAAGCCCACAATACTCCTTATTGGGTTGACACAGGGTTGTACACTGGGCAGGCTCCTTCTCCTCATCTTTTGTATTGTCGGTTGTCTCTCCAATACAGACAGATGGAATAATAGATGCAGGTGGCAAGACATCTACATATATCTGAATGTGCTGTGGGTCATCAGCCCTATTCCCCACATAGTCATATACCTCAACAGTGCAATCATAGGGTGTGTGTGCTGTGTAAAAGATTACATTACTGAATGTAGCAGTTCCATCAGCCATAACTATTGCACTATTATCTCCACCGATGGTTGCCTCACCTGTGCAGTTCAGGAGTGCTACCTGATTCTGCTCTATACCTGTGGTCTGAATGGTAATTGCATCTGCTGGCTTAAATTGTAGCCCTGATGCAATGGGGTCATTATCATCCACAGATGTATATACCCTATCAATTGATAGATTATTCCCATCCGGGACCGGTTTTGTAAAAGCAACTGTCGGCTTATCCCCATCGGCAAGTATGTTAAAGAGTTCAACTGTGGTGGTGATTCCAGAATTTGGGTCTGTAACTTGAGCCTTGAGTGTATTTGTGGATGGATATTGATTGAGGACAATATTTGTGAATGCCGCCTTTCCTCCCTGCAGTTGAACTGCTGGAACTATCTCTTCTCCATTTACCCATAGCCTCGCAGACGCCCCACTCATCACATCAGAGACCACATTAATCGTGGTCTTAAATGAGTTGGGTGCCGGGTCAAAATCGTCCGCTGCTGTAAATTTACTGTTATTTACCAGTTCATCACCGGTATTTACTACTCCATCTGCCGTCCACTTCTCAATTCCTACTGCGGGGACATTTATATTTACATTTGCATAAATCTTTGAACTATATGCCACATTCCCTTTGTCATCCACAACCTTGATTCTAAACTCCCTATTCCCTTTATAAAGAGTTGGATATGGCACAAAATTGAACTGGAAATTTGAATTGTCACTGCCAACTACAGCCTGTGCATCTGGAACAGCATTGAACTGCCCAATACCGACCAGTCTGTTCTCAATTGTAACAGTAGAAGCTGAATCTACATTTGTAATGCTGATTGCAAATTTCTCTGTCTGCAATCCATTGTTAAGGTCCCCGTCTTTATCATCAGAGGGCAAAAAGATATATGGATTGGACTGATTGGGGGTATTGGGGAATACAAATGCCACGGTTGGGGCGACTGTATCCACATCAAATTCACGCGATACCTGTTGGGCTGGATTCTTTACTATATCAAACAGGTCTGCTTTAACTGTATTTACACCCTGCAGGAGTGGATATGACTGGAATGTAACCTGATTCCCCATTGTGTTGTCAATGGTGATTTCTGTCTTAATAGCCCCTCTTGTGAGTGAGACCTTTTGGCCGGTAAGCGGATTGTTATCACTGATATTTACCACCACATCAAGTTTGAGCGTGCTCCCTTCGTAGATACAGTTGTAAATACAGTTCTGTTGTGTGAGCCAGTTTGGATTGACAAACTCTGGTGGAGAGTTGAATGATACAATGGGTGGTATTGAATCGGCAAGGAGAGCGATAGACGGAGATATCTCATTCTTATTCCCTGCTGCATCTGAGACCTCTATAGAGTAGGTGTGGGTACCATCGGGGATATTGTAGCTCAATGTGGCAGAATTATTTGTAATAGTCCCCTCAACTCCGTTGACCTTTATCCCGTTGTCAATGAGATATACCTTCTGTCCATCCTCGGCGCCGGATGTGGTAATTGCAAATGTGGACTGGATTCCAGAGGTACCTGTATCCGCATCTTCAGAAAGTCCGAGCATAATATTCGGTGCAACATCATTCTCCAGTTTATTGTTGGAGATGACAACCGCATTTACTGTCGGCGGGACCGAGTCAACCCTGATTCTTGAGGTTACAGAATAACCTTTATTGCCATAATCATCCTGAGCCTCTGCAAAGACTCTGTGATCCCCTTCTGCCATATTCACCTGCCCGAAAGTTACTTTGCCAACAGCTCCACTTACAATCACATTCCCCCTTGCAATCACCCTGAATAATCCAGAGCCATCCTGACAGAGCTCGGTTGCAGAGCCATAATTATCTGAACAGAGTCTGACCTCGCTATCTTTCTTGAGCCCCTTTGTCTGAACATAAAAGTAACCCTGAAATCCGGGCTGAGACTGAGACTGGTCATAAGATTTATTCCATACATAATTGGTGGTATCGTTTAGTTTTGTGGAATTTTTATCAAATATCTCAAGGATTGGTCTATCTGTGTTGACATCATAAGTTCTTATTGCACTACCTGTATTTCCTGCTGCATCCCTTGTTGTGGCTGTAACTACATTGCTCCCATTGTTCAAAGTAAAATAGGTCGTTGTATTCGGGAATGTTAGAATCTGACTGTCAGCACTAAGCGTAAGAGCTGAATTGATGCTGGTTGCACCACTAACTGTTAGATTTACATCACTCCCTGCCTTCCCGTTCTTTACATCCACCTTTATTTGAGTCTGTAGTTCTGGAGTACCATAATCATAGTCATTTGCGATACCGAGTTTATCAGAGGTCGGGAATGTAATATTTACCTCTGGTGCCTTTCTATCAATATAAATCTTTATTGAGACCTCTGCTGATTCATTTCCCGCCCTATCCACACCTTTGACTCTTAAGGTCGTCTCTGTCCAGTCCGAGCCAGCCACATCTGTAACTTTGATGCCCTTGAAGATATAGGTATTGTTCCTGACCTTCCCTGTATAGGTATCTGTGGAGAGGGCTCTAATTACAGTGAGTGTCACCACTGAATCATCCTCTAAAGACTCAGAGCCAGAGCCCCCCTGAACAGTTATATCAATACCAAATCCAACCCCCGGAAACTTATCTTCGTCAGAGAGATTGAATATCCTCCCATCCAGTGGTTCAACAAAGCTTACAGATGGGATCCCGGTATCCGCATAGATTGTAAATTTTGAGGAGGTCCCATTCTTACTCCCATCATCACAACTTACCCATATCTGCGATGAACCCTCACCAAAAGTTACATCTGCAAAGGTAATCTCGCCATTTGTAACAGAGGCATTATAGACAGCAATGGCGGCCTGCTTTACGCTGAGCACACACGGGGTTCCATCTGGTGCATTGGTGGTTGCTTTTACATCATATTGTACTCCATCCAGATTCAAATCTTTATCATTACCTGCATTGAGATAGCCTCCATCTTTGGGGTCAGTAATGGTAATTACATACCTGCCAGTATTCACCGTGATATTTACCTCTGCAAATCCGATTTTACCTACCAGATTTTGAGCCTCTGCCCGAAGTGTAATATCGCCCTCTGGAAGCTCTACATTTTCAAATACCATCTCCACAAATCCACCACCAATATCTGTTGCAGGCAGACTATTTATTGGACTTCCCATATTCCCACCCTGTTTTATATAGAGTTTTCCAATAGTTCCAGCCGATAGATTCTCTGCCTTCACCTTTACATCATACTGCAGACCATTCTGAATATCTGAATCCTTATCATCAGCCCCGGTCAGTGTCGCCCCTTCAATTGGTGCCTCAAATGTGAGCGCAGGAACTGTTGTATCAACATAGACATTTATAGAGGGTTCATTGGACTTATTCCCCGCTTTATCCATTGCATAGGCTTTTATAGCATTTGGTTGTTTAGCTTTATCGGCTATTAGCGGGACATCTGTAAATGTAGCCCATCCATCATCTACCTCTGCAGGTGGCATATCCACATCGTTGACCTTGAGATAAACCTTTTCACCATTTTCAAGCCCATTTGTCTTTACCACCACATCTATCAGGTTTGTATCTACATTAGTATTATCAGACGGCTCTGTAATTGCGAGCACCGGAGGGGTGATGTCCACTGTAACTATGAGTGGGTCTGGCTGAACAAATGCCTGAAGACCTCCTGCATTCTTTACATCAATGGTCATCTCAAGCCTTCCTTCTGGCAACTCTACCGGGTCTGCAAAGACCGCCTTATTGTTATTAACTGTAAATTCATACTCCAGATACCCCTTTACAATAAGTTTACCGACCTGCCCATTTTGAATGTTCTGTGTCCTGATATCAATCTTAGTCGTCTGCAGATTGGGTTTTGCGTTATCTTCGTCATTCTCTTTGTTCAGATATGAATTGTTTGCAGGCCAGAAAAATTGTGCAAATGGGATACCGGTATCTACTGTGATAGTAATATCTCCGGTCTCATATTCATTACCACTATCATCAATTACGAATAGCCTCAATGTATGAATCCCTTCAGGGATTGTCACAGATTTGAACTGATATGCCCCCTCTGGCGTAAATGTGTCTGAACCCATATCCATTGTGATTGGCGGAAGGTCTGGATTTATGGCTGCATCCATCCTGAGCATAACCTTCTGATATGTGCTCACCCCGGTGGTCGTCCCTGATACCTGTATCTGAAAGCCTGGCTTTGAGGAATCTGCATCCATATTTGCATTAAACAGGGCACCATCTGCTGGAAGACTGATGACCCCAGAAGGCGGTACTGAATCTACAATTGCCCGCACAGGTAGTGAGGTACCCTCTCTCCCACCATCACCAGCCTCTTTTACTTTTGCCACTATACTAACAACACCTCCATTTAAGAGTGCCTCCTCATCAAATGTGATATCCACACCTGCAATCAGCCTCTTTGTCCCTCTCTCCTCTACCACTGTCCCGCTCACACTGAAGGTCTTATTCGGTGTTGTGATTGTAAAATCTACATTTGAACCAATACCACAGGAGGTATTTGTCTTCTCATAAGCGGTCTCCGCCACAATGGTCGCCTGCATCCCGACTGCATTCGGGTCTTTATCAAGTATTACCTTCTCGCCCTGACCATTTACAAGATATTTACTCCCATCAAGGGGACTGATTATTCTGATCAGGCATCTGCCGGTATTTACAGTAACTTTAATCTTCTCAACAGTTGCCTTTACTCCAGAGAGGTTGGATACATTCACATCCAGCTCATTTGTCCCTTCTGCAAAAGTAACATCCTGAAAGAGTAAAGTATTTACCCCGACTTTGGCTGTTGCTGCCTCAATCCCGTTTATTATCAGTTTTGCATTCTGATTCAATTCCACACCGATACAGGAGAGTTGAACATTGTATTGAAATCCATTTGAGATATCCTGATCCTTATCATCGGTGGCTGTGAGGGTTTCGTTATTTTGTGGCTTCTCAAATCTACAGCTAACCTCACTAATTGCAGTAACCACTATTGTCTTGCTCACTTCAACCCCTGAGAGGTTTTTGACTGAGGCTGTAATAGAGTTTGCGCCATTTACAAATGTCACACCCTTGAATGTGGCTATATACCTTCCCATGTTGTCTTTGGTGACTCCACCCTTATATGTCTTGCCAGAAGAGCTGCTGGTTGTATCGGAGGCATTGAGCAATGTAGCAATCTGCCCAATCTCCACATTCTGAACCTTCACAACCACATCGTACTGAATCAGCGGGAGATTTGTATCCATATCATCAGAGGCAGTAAGATTTCTCCCATCCTTTGGGTCAAGAAAGTCAATGGTCGTAAGGGGTAAATTTCTATCAGTGATTATGTCCGTTACATCTGTCTGCTCACTCCCTCCACCTCCACAATCACAATTGCTTAAAATAAACAGCGCCACCAGAATGCTTACCAGTGTGAGTGATTTGCCCTTCATAAACCCTCCAGAAAAAGGTTACAGAAAAAACAGACTAAATATTATCATATTAACATATTCATTGCAAGTCCAATTTTGTTGTGATAATAAAACTCTGCCTGTAATATCTATGAGCATTATATCAGGCTTTTGTATGAAAGACCAACTTCATATTGTGTTCGGAGTAGCAGGCATTGTAGGAGGTAATAAAGAATGAAGAAGATTCCGGAAGAGAAGGATACAAAGACTTACAGAGTA
This sequence comes from Myxococcota bacterium, assembly GCA_049969675.1. Classification (GTDB taxonomy): domain Bacteria; phylum Myxococcota; class SpSt-1050; order SpSt-1050; family SpSt-1050; genus SpSt-1050. The sequence goes on from JBMFOP010000077.1 coordinate 6,962, forward strand.
AATGAGAGGGTCATCTATCGGGTCATTGAGGATGAGGCGGCAGTTGTAAAGCCAGACGATGGGTCGCTGATTATGCTGAACGAGACAGGGACATTCATACTCAAAAATCTGAAGAAGGCGATTTCAATTGACAAACTTACTCAGAAGGTCCTGAGTGAGTATGATATCTCAAGAGAGAAGGCGGAGAAGGATGTAAAGCAGTTTATAAAACTCCTTCTAAAAGAAGGGATTATTGTAGAAATCAAATGAGAAGACAGGGAGGATATCTATGTTAAAGAGGCTTAAGTTGAAGAAGTCAGAGAGGTTGTATGAAGAGGCAAAAAGGTATATCCCGGGCGGCGTAACCGGAATCAGAAGGCCTATCAATTTCATCCCCGGTGAATACCCGATATTTCTTAAATCAGGTAAAGGCGGACATATAATTGATGTGGATGGGAATGAATATGTAGATTTGCTTTGCTCATATGGACCTATAATCATCGGACATAGAGAGAAGACGATTGATGATGCTGTAATAAGACAGATGAAGGAGGGGTTCTGTTTCAATCTACCCCAAATCTATCAAAATGAACTTTGTAAAATATTTGCTGAGCTAATACCCTGTGCCGAACAAACCATTCTGGTTAGAACGGGCTCTGATGCCACCACAGGTGCGGTTAGAATAGCAAGGGGATATACGGGGAAGACCAAGATTATCAGAAGCGGATATCACGGCTGGCACGACTGGTGCGTGGAGGTAAAGGGTGGTATTTTGCCAAAGACTTATGAGGATACAATTGACATTCATTACAACGATACAGAGACACTTAAAAAATTATTTGAACAGTATCCAGATGATATAGCCGCCGTGATAGTCACAGGAGTCGGGCACCCATTAAACGAACCGGTGGTTGAGCCGACTCAGGAATTTTTTCAGACCATCAGGGAGTTGACAGAGAGACACGGCTCCGTAATGATTCTGGATGAGATAAGAACAGGTTTCAGAATATCTCTGGGGGGTGCTCAAAAGAAATATGGTGTCACCCCAGACCTTGCAACCTTCGGTAAAGCGATGGCAAACGGCTATTGCATATCTGCTATCTCAGGTAAACGCGAAGTAATGAATGTTGTAACAGAGGGGAAGGTATTTATCTCCTCTACATTCTTTCACAACTCACTTGAGATGGTCGCAGCCATTGAGACAATAAAATTCTTAAAGAAGAATAAGGTCATTGAAAATATCTGGAAGAAGGGGTCAAAACTCCTTGAGGAACTGAAGAGGCTCACCGAAAATTATTTAGACATAATCAATCTGTCTGGTATCCCACCAATGCCATTCTTTACATTCCCGCGGGATCCGGAGGGAAAATATAAGGAGCGAAGGGTAAAATTCTACACCGAATGTATCAGGGCTGGAGTCTTTATGCAGCCTTACCACCACAGTTATATCTGCTACAGACATACCGATAAAGACCTATCTCTGGTCTTAAATGCAGTAAGTGATGCACTGAAGGTTATTAGAGAGGTATAAGAGAGAGATGGTCTCAAATTCAAGACTGATTCTTTCAGGCTTAAGACACCTCTTTTATAAAAAGCTTAATAGAAACATAATTGGGCTTTCGCGAGAGGCTGAGCTGCCCACAATTTCATTAAAAGATGTTAGACTCTATGCAGAGGCAACAAATGATAACACAGAGGATTATTCAGAAGATAGTATAATTCCACCATTGTTTGTAAGTAGATTAATTCATAATGTCCTGATGGAGACCATTTGTGACCCAAATCTAAGAATGAATATCTTAAAGATGGTCCACGGTGAACTTGAGATCAACTGGTTTAAGCCAGTATATATAGCGGATAGATTGAGATTGAGGATGCAACTCAAAGAGATAATTGATACATCTGCTGGAGAACTTCTCAAGATATCTTTTCTTATTACAAAGGATGGTGAGCAGGCTGCAGAGGCGATCGCCGGTCTTCTGATCAGAAATCCAAAGGGCGAAAAGGCAAAGAAGGAGGAGGAGAAGAGAGAACCAATATCAGTGATTGAGATAAAGACCCAACCCGATCAGGCTCTAAAATACGCAAAGGCATCTCTTGATAATAATCTGATTCACACAAGCACAATATTCGCCAGACTTGTAGGTCTCAAAAGACCAATCCTACACGGAGTATGTGTATTTGCAATCACCTGTAATGAACTCTTAAAGACATTTGCCAGCAATGATAAGCAAAGGCTTGTATCTATGCGTGGAAGATTTGCATACCCTGTATATCCCGGAGAGACAATCCATTTAAATTGTTTCAGAGGAAGCGCGGATAATATTATAGATTTTGAAGTAATGAATAAAGACAGAAAGACAAATATCAAATTTGGAAGATTTGAATTCAAAAAATAGATTATTCTGATGAAAGTTGATTCTCCTGAAGAAGAGAGGCGGTTCTCTAAAAATCTGAAGATAGATTTACTGATATTATCTGGTAGTCTTATCTTTCTGCTCAGAATTGAATTTATTCTCTGGATAGCAATTGTCCCATTGCGAGGATATAATTATAAGGAAAAAAGTGCACACAATTATAGTGATTAGAAGAGAATTCTTTATAATAAACCCCTTTATTAAATTTTGAATATCTACCAATTAAATCCACCAGAGAGGATATCAAGTGATTCTCTGGCAACTTTTACTAACTGAGGTTTGCACCCGCCCTCAAACCATTCTTCCATCACAATTCGGGCTGCGCCAAAGATTGCAGCAGCCAGTATCTTCGCCCTCTTCCTGTTCAGTCTTCCATCCCCAAGTCTCCTGTATATCTCATCAGCAATGGCATCTTCAAAATCTCTATCCTTTTCTATATCCTTTGCAATTAGATATGGAGATGAAACTACTATCTGATATTCTTCAACAAGTTCATCCTTGATTGAATCGTAGTATCTTGCAAAATTCACAAGTGCGCTCTTTATATCGGAGAACACAGGTTTATCATCAGATTTTGCTGATAAGAGCATCTCCTTAAATATCGCAACCCTTGCCTTATGATTTCTGAAGACTATCGCCTCTTTGGTCTTAAAGTATCTGAAGAATGTACTTCTGGAGACATTTGTCTTTTCAACAATATCCTCAACAGAGACATTATCAAATCCCTTTGAGAGAAAGAGATTGGTGGCAGATTCAATTAGAATCCTTCTAATATTTGCCTTTTTACGTTCTCTTACAGAACCTACCTTATTCATATCTGGAAGGATATTAAATTTGACACTTAGTGTCAAGCGATATTTTTACCCCAATGCTATGTCAAGTATCATCATTATCAGGAAGCCAATTATCGTCCCCATCGTAGCTACATCTGAATTCCCTTTCTGTTGTGATTCCGGGATTAAATCCTCTACTACCACAAATATCATCGCCCCCGCAGCAAATGAGAGTGCGTATGGAAGTATCGGCTGGACAAGAGTCACAGCAATCGCACCAAGGGCAGCCGCAATCGGCTCCACAATCCCTGAGAGCTGTCCCCAGAAGAAACTCTTCCATCTTGAGAATCCTTCACCCCTCAATGGGAGGGATATTGCAAGCCCTTCCGGGATATTCTGTATGCCGATACCTATTGCAAGGGATATCGCCCCCATAATAAGGGCGGGGTCATTGTGCGCAACGAGCGAACCGAAAGCCACCCCAACGGCAAGACCCTCCGGGATATTGTGTAATGTTACTGCAAGCACCAGCAGTGTTGTCTTTTTGAGATTCGTCTTTATCCCCTCAGCCTCACTCTCCTTCAGTCCTATATGCAGGTGAGGTAAAATCATATCTATCACCCTTAAAAAGACCGCCCCTAATAAGAATCCTATAGCAGGTGGGAGCCACTTAATGCCACCCGATTTTTCCGAAAGTTCAATTGAGGGGGATAGAAGCGACCAGAAGGATGCGGCTATCATTACCCCACTTGCAAAACCGAGCATAATGTCCAGAAGTCTGTTATTTACCCTGTTCAAGAATAAGACCCCCGCAGCTCCGAGGGCTGTCAGTAGATATGTAAAAATTCCAGCGACAAGCGCCGCGTAGATGGGTGAGATTGATAAGATGGATTCAATCATCTCTTAACCATTGACTATGGTCTATTCACCATCACTCCCACTCAATTGTCCCAGGTGGTTTGCTGGTGATATCTATAACGACACCAGAGACTTTATCAAATCTTAAGATTTGCCCGGCAATTCGCTCTATAAGTCTGGCCGGCATAAAAGCCGCCTTTGCAGTCATTGCACGCTCGGAGAGGACCGGTCTTATTACAACCAACTCTTCACCCCGTCCATTCAGGGAGAGCGGGACCAGGACAACCGGACATTGCCAGACCTTATTATAAAAATCGGCACTTTTCATCTCAACAGTGACGATATCGTCAATCTCTCGTAACAGATTGAGTCTCTCTGCCGTTATGTAAGCCCTGATAGGCTTTGCATCTCTGATTTTATAGGGTGAGATGTTCACCACACATCTATTGATTCCTTTTACCCTGGCAAGCATATCGGAGGCGATCTCAAATATCTTCTCATTATATTCACCATTAAAAAGAACTGGCCTCTCGTAAGACCTCAAATCTGCCTTGACACCGACTGATTTTACTGGAAGGACAATCGCATCGTAGTTATAACTGACCAAAAATTGATTAATATCCTTCTGTATCTCGTTTATATCAGATAGGTCGTCTGAACCACCATTGCACAATACCCTGACTCCGAGCCCCGGGCCTGGAAACGGATGTCTCTCTATCATATCTGGAGGGATTCCGAGTTTTTGTCCGAGTTCCCTCACCTCAACTTTATATAGTTCTGCAAGTGGTTCAACCACCTTATTCTCTTTAATCATCTTCTGAATTATAGGGACACGGTTGTGGTGTGTCTTTATTGTATCAGCCCGCTTTGTTCCACCGGTCTCAATAGTGTCGGGGTAGATAGTCCCCTGACCGAGCAGGAAATCGCCTATATCTAATCTCTCTGTCTCCTCTCTGAAGACCTCAATGAATGTATCTCCTATTACCCTGCGCTTGCGCTCTGGCTCATATATATCTTTTAATGCATCAATAAATCTTTTGGATGCATCTCTGAAATGCAGATTATCTGAGAATCCTAATTGGGTTAAGGTCTTTAGCACCTTCTTTGACTCATCCTTTCTCATAAGTCCGTTATCAATATGTAGAAGTCTGAGCCTTTTACCCCCCAATATCTCTTTGAGTAGAACTGCTGTGACTGTAGAATCTACACCACCAGAGACCAGAAGGAAGACAGATTTGTCATTGACCTGCGACCTTATCTTTTCAAACTGAATCCTGATATATTCATCCATTGTCCAGTTTGGCTCACATCTACAAATGTTAAAGAGGAAGTTTGCAATCATCCTCTCACCATTTACTGTATCATCTACCTCGGGATGAAACTGAAATCCATATCTCTTATATCTGTCGGAGCCTATCGCTGCATATCTATGAATATCCTTCCCTTCCACAAGATATGAGATGCCGAACTCCTCAAAGTCCGGTCCAACTGCATCTACAGAGTCAAAATGACTCATAAAGACAGATTCCACTTCTGATAGGCCTCTAAAGAGTGGGTGGTCTTTTTTCAGTATCTTAAATTTGGTCTCTCCCCATTCTCTTCCCCCATTTATTACCCTTCCTCCGTAATGCTTGGCAATCTCCTGATGCCCGAAGCAGAATCCAATAATTGGGATATCAAGGTCAAATATCTTCTTGTTGTACTCCGAATCCTCGCCAGAAGAGGAGAGAGAAGGGCTGCCAGAGATAATAATCCCTTTATAATGGAGAAACTTTTCAATCGGGTCATCGGGTTGACGAATCTCCGAATAGACATTGAGTCTCCTTACCTTTGTTGCGATCAGATGTGCATACTGTCCACCAAAGTCAATCACACCAATGCTGTCAAAACTCATATATCAATCCCTCTTTACAAATCCACCAAGAATAGGGGAGATAAACATCCCGATTGCTGATAAAGCAGATAGAAAAAGTCCGTACTTCCTGTGGATATCCAGCTTCAACCCTATATTTTTGAGGATGGTCGTTCCCTCTTCAATGTCATAGGGGAAGATTAATCTATATGTACAGAGCAGAATCCCTAAAAATCCAAGTGAGATAAGGATAATCCCTCTATATTGTTCAAATCTCAAGATATAATTATTTCCGCTATAATCAAGCACGATATATACGAAGTAGGCTATTGCTATAAAGATGAGATAGAATCCACCTACATCCAGACCGGGGACAGAGCCCTCCTGCGGGACCGAGACCCAGGGGAAGAATGAAAAGATAAATGCAAGCAGTGCGGAGCTGAGCCCCAGTCTCTGCCCCAGCCCCATACTCTTAAATGCAGAGACCATCTCATCAAATGTCTCCCGAAGCTGTACCTCGGCTGTATCTTTCAGTTTTTCTTGATGCTGTTGTGACTTTGGAACGAATGGGGGCGGCTCAGCACTCTTTTGATTTGTCGTCTGCGGCTGCGACTTTACATTCTGAACTCCAGTTGACTTGCTTTTTATTGCTGATGGGGTTGAAGGCGGAGGGGCATTTCTTACAGGTGATTTCACCTGAGAAGGTTGTTTGGGCGAATCCTCTCTCAGTAGCGCCTGAGGATCCAGAATTGCATCACAATTATCGCAAAAGATGGCGAGGTCATCTACAGGGGAGCCGCACTGTGGACATCTCTTCAAGACATACCTCCTTTTTTCATTATTGAAATATAGAATGAGACTGACCTATCATAGGTTCTCTCAGCCTCCTTTGGGAAGAAACAGCCGGGGAGTTCATTATTTTTTCTATGGTATAATACACATTCACAACACCTCCCCTTTCTTGAACAGGGTTCATAAGTGCAGGTGCAATTTTTAAGATTATCAGTAATCAGGCATTCCATATATTACTCCTTTGGAGGTACTATAATCTTATATTTTGCCTTGGTCCCTCTGAGATAAAAGGTTGCTGCCATTCCATAACTGGTCTTCCCATCCAGCATCTTCCAGCCGAGAGATTGAGCTGGGCCGGGATTCAAAAAGAGTGTATCAGAATAGACCCCCTGTTTGATTACTTTTCCATCAATGGTATTTGCCTTTCCCCCAGCCTCAAGGATGTGTCCCATTATCCCAAATTTTATATTCTTTGCCTCCTTTAAGGCATCCGTCAGGTGCTCATCTCCTACATTTCCAGCCTCCCATGCATAATCAATCGCATCTTTCCCCTCCAGCTTCATAGG
>JBMFOP010000078.1:0-13900 GCA_049969675.1 Myxococcota bacterium
TTGAGAAAATGTTGCCGGTCCTGTTTAAGATGTTTGTGTTTGATGCTCCGGAGAAAGGGTTTATACTGAATCCAGAATTGTTTGGAAAAAGATACTATCCGGCCTTTGAAAGAGTGTTGAAAGATTGGGAAAATAGTAGGATATCAAACGAGGAAAAGTTAAAACGATGTGAAGAAATGAGGACATACATGATAGAAACTGCATTGGCCATAACAGGTGGTGGTAAAATCACTGAAGAACAAAAGAAATACATAGAGAAAAATGAACTTCAAGGATTACTCATGCTTTACTGTAAGGTCGAAAATAATACCATGGATTTCCTGAATACGTATGGATTGTCTAAAGGTATAACATCAGGTACTATTCCTGTACGTGTAAGCGCTTAATATGCTGGATTTTGTATGGGTTAAGATTAAAATTTATCAAGAATTTGGATCACATATTTACTTCAGACACAACATTTTATAAATACTCCCTCAAAGAAGATATCAAAACCCAAAAGGACAGTAAAGAAGGTATCTGATATAGCCAAGTAGAAGACCTTACCTGCCTTTGCGACGGCAGACAGGATTATTGTGCCAGATGCAGAGCAAAAGACATATTAATTTTTGGGCAGCCTTTTAATTGAGTATGAAGAGAATTGGGATAATCTGATTTTGAGAATATGGACTTACCCATCCAAAATCATTATTTTATAAACAGATAACCTCTCAAATCAGATTATTTTTGACAGCAGTGATTTGTATTAAAATATTTTTGAGCAGGTGAATCCAGATGAAGATAGAAATGGTTCTGGGCTGGAATCAGAAGGTGTTTCAAAGCCGACGACGGATATACAGAGTAAAATTAATTTATAGAATCTTAGCGTTGCCTTTGTGGATGATTAAAATAGATTTGTAAATATATCACCACCACACAGAATTTTCTAAAATTGATAAATTCAAATTTTTAAGAGCAGGCTATCCCTTTTACTTTAGTGTCCCTTAAAACGCCCTACAACATAAATATCAGAAGCAAGAAGCAAGGCTAATAATCACTAACCCCTACAATCTATAAATATTTATAACAGATAGCATTTTTAAATTTCAAATATCTCAAATTCACCCAAAGATTTAAATTTATCCACTCGTCTCTCTGCGCTTTTCTCTATCATCGCCTTATAAAACATATTCTTAAAAAATGTTTTTTGAATTTGTCTAAAACTAATGTGATTCATATTCATATAAAGCCTCATCTTAAAAATATCTTTGCGTCTGCAATTAAAATTTATCCTGGATAGATGTGTTGCTGCTATATAGTTTAGTTGATGATAGGTGCTGACTATCTCCTGGTGGTATATCTAAACACTATAGTATTTTGCATTGTCAATTTATTGACTCTTTTACTTCTTTATGATATTAGAACCCTATTATTCTTTGACCACAGGAGTAGAGAGATGAAAAAGAGAGCCATTATTTATTCTATCATTACATTGATGCTTTTGTCATCTTCTGGATTTGCCGCGCAGTTCAATAAAGTCCTCATCTTCCCATATCAGCCCGTCTATCAATCGGTGACTTTAGATGTAGCTAATCAATTTACTGAACTTCTGACCAATGAGATGAAGAATGCCGATTCTCTTCAGGCAATAGAAGGTCCCAAGATTGTAACAAAGAAGAAGGCCGGTCTTTCTGAGCCAAATATTGACAGAGATGCGATTATGAGAGGGATAGAGAAGGCAAAGGTTGGGATTGAAGAGATAAAAAATCAGGAGTATGAGAAGGCGATTAAACCCTTAAAAGATGCCATACAGATTCTTGAAAAGAATATTTTATATCTGGAGGATACATCTGTATTGACAGATGCATACCTTGCACTTTCTGTCGCATATTTTGGGACAGGGATGGAGGATGAGGGTGAGACATATATCAGGAAGTGCATAAGACTAGACCCCTACAAGGAGATAAGTCCAGAGCAGTATCCACCACTATATTTGAGAATTTACGATGGGATTAGAAAGCAGACCTTCCAGCTCCCACGAGGTTCAATCAAAGTTACCTCCAACCCCTCTGGTGCTGTTATATTTGTAGATGGTAAACAGGTAGGTACCACACCCGCACTCTTAAAGGAGATTATAAAGGGAGAACACTATATTAGAGTTGAGAGGTCTCAGGAGGTCCCATTTTATAAGACGGTCAATGTGGTGCCAAATCAGACTATAGAGATAAATGTTGACTTCTCTGGAGAGGAGGAGGGAGGTTCAGGTCCGGAATATACCGCTGCCAATTCATTAAAGAATAACAGGATTGACTCTGCTACCAGAGATGCACTTGTTCAGGTTGCTAACAAACAGCAGGCAGACTTTGTGCTCTTTGGCGGGATAATCAAAAATGACAACAACTATCAGATTAACTCTTTCTTTATGAAGGTAAAGACCACAGAGGTAGTTCAGACTATGAGTCTGACCATTGATGTAGATATGCTCGGCGCCTCCATTGAGATATATAAGTTGGTAGAAGAGCTTACAAAGAAAATTGAGAGCTTCCCCGAGAGCATAAAGCAGAGTGTAATTCTCCTGTATCCCGGAATTATGAAGAAGACCGAAAAACCTCAGGAGGTCGTAATAGGTCCGGTTGGTTTACCGCAACCATTATATACCGGTCCTACAAAGGAGGAGGAACCTGCCCAGGTAGTAAAAGAGGAACCGAAGAAGGAGGAGAAGAAGACTGCTGCCATAGTTCCGGAGGTAAGGAAGACTCCGGATACCGGTGGCGGGATTGATATAGGAAAAGGCAGGACATTAAAGCAGAAGGGACAGATTGATTCTTCTGTTGTGATAATAGAAAAGCCCGTAAAATGGTATGAAAGCCCGTGGTTCTGGACCGCTGTGGGAGTAGTTGTTGTGGGCGCTGGAGTTGGAACCTATCTTTACATCTCCAGCATAGAGCCAGACAGAGGCAGGATTTCTTTCACATTGCCATAATATAGGAGGAGTGATTCATATGTTCAGAAATATTATACTATTCGTCTCAATACTGATTTCAGTAACAATTATTGCAGGGTGCCCGGCGGACAAGATTTCAATTGGGGTAACACTCATACCTCCCTGTCTCTCTGATAGCAAGAACTTTAAGAATCCAATCGATAAAATGACAACAATATCTCTGGTTGCAACAAAGGAAGACCCCAATTCTACACCCGAGGTAATTGCGAGCGCCAGCTTTGAATATGCAAGCGGTGGCAAAGGTATGTTTGACATCCCTCTCTCAAAAAATGTGAGAATCGTGGTGGAAGGATTCGACGACAACGGCAATATGGTATTAAGAGGTGCGTCCCGGCTCTTTGATGTCACCACGACCTCTCCCACCAATATAAAGGTCCCGATATTTGTTGCGGGGACTGATGCATTCTCACAGACAACCGATTTTGCAACTCAGGAATGTTCTGCACTTGATACTGAACTACAGGGTGCAACCGTCACACCACTACCTAATGGCGATGTCCTGATAGTGGGAGGGGTAAAGGTCAATGGGACTTCCAAGTTCTATTCCTCCAGTTTTTATCTCTACAACTCACAGACCGGAACATTTGAGGAGATTAAGATTGATGAGACAATAAAGGAGTTTGGAGCAAGGGCATATCATACAGCCACCCTTTACAATAAAGGGACCAAAGAGAATCCAGAGTGGAAGGTCCTTATTGCAGGCGGAGAGGCATTTATTAATGGTAAAGCCGCATCTGTCTCCACAGCGGAGATCTATGATGTAAAGACAAAAAATGTGTACATCCTCTCAAGCACACTTGAAGAGGGGAGGATGTATCACACCGCCACATTGATGCAGAACGGCAAGATAATCATCATCGGCGGTGAGAATAAGGTGAATGGGAAGGTGGAGGCTTATCTCAATACGGCTGAGATATTTGATACACAGGAGGAGACATTTACAAAACTCAGCGGGAAGGATTATCACACAATGACATATGCAAGGTCCCGTCATACAGCCACCTACCTCCCCCTCAGATACAATACTGTGGATGGAGAGCCAGTAGCCGGCTTTGATAAGATTCTGATAGCTGGTGGAATTAGAAAGGTAGATTCACAACTTTATATAAATGACGAGATGGAAATTTTCGGATGTGCAAATGCGAGTTGCACAGATTACAGATTTGACATAGTTCGTAAGAAAGATGGTACCTCTCTCAAAATGGCGAATAGAAGATATGGACATCAGGCTGTTGCTGTAATGACAGGTGCACAGCCGGTTGAAAATGGTGAAGAGGAATTTCACAACTTCTACATAGCATTTTTAGGTGGTTATAAATGTATAGGTTTTGACAGATGTGCAGGAAGTACCTCACAGGATTGTAGCTGTCCGGATAATGATGTCTTTAAGAGCATACTTACCAGCATAGAAATTTATGACCCCACAAATTCTGATGGCCCGCGGCAGATCAACCAGACAGACTTGAATGTAGCAAGGGCTGATTTTGCAGCTGTATCACTCAATAGAGAGAATGACAATGTCTTGATATTTGGTGGATATGGAACTTCCGCAGGGACAATAACTGATGTAGTTGAGTTAATGACCATAAGCAAGACGGGTATTACAAAACCTCGTTATGCACCCAATAAAATACTATATCCGAGAGCAGATTTTGGGTTCGGGATTTTGCCAACCGGAGATGTTTTTATTGTCGGAGGCGAAAATGGGAAGCTCGGAGGAAATAAATCATCTCTTAATACAGTTGAGATATATGTCCCTTCTCAGCCACCGTTGAGCGAATAGTTGAGATATAAAAGGAGTTTCTGTCTGTGAAAAACATATATGAATTGATAGGGAATACACCGCTAATTAAATTCTTATCTGAAAAGAGGAGGCATATCTTCGCAAAAGCGGAGTTTCTAAACCCCGGCGGTTCAATTAAGGACAGGGTCGCTCTTGCTATGATAGAGGATGCCGAGAAGAAGGGGATACTAAAACCTGATTCAATTATTGCAGAGGCAACCTCCGGCAATACTGGAATCGGGATCTCACTTGTGGGGAGAATAAAAGGTTATAGAGTGATAATTGTTATGCCTGAGAATATGAGCGAGGAGCGAAAGAAGATTATAAAGGCTCTCGGTGCGGAACTCATACTAACGCCAGCCGAGAAGGGCATTCAGGGGTCGGTTGACTATCTGAATGGGCTCAAAGGCTCTGATGATAGGATATGGATTGCCTCTCAGTTCACAAATGAGGCAAATCCGCTCTGTCATTATAATCATACTGCAAAGGAGATATGGGCGCAGACCGGAGGGAAAGTAGATGCATTTGTGGCCGGTGTAGGCTCGGGTGGGACATTACAGGGTATAGGTAAGTTCTTGAAAGAGAAGAATAAGAAGATAAAGGTAATAGCGGTTGAGCCCGCAAATGCCTCAGCACTCTTAGGACACGAACCCGGACTTCATCAGATTCAGGGGATAGGTGATGGGTTTATCCCGGCGGTTCTGGACACCAAACTGATTGATGAGGTAATCACTGTCACAGATGACGAGGCAATTGAGACTACAAGGATGCTCGCAAGAGAAGAAGGGCTCCTGGTAGGGACATCCTCAGGTGCAAATATGTTTGCAGCCCTTAGGATCTCAAGGGGCTATGGAGAAGGATTTAATGTGGTGACAGTCCTGCCAGACAGGGCAGAGAGATACTTTAGCACAGCACTCATATAAATATCCTGTGAATCCAATTTTCAATGTAAATGAGAATATACTCCGATTCTCAATCAACTACCCCGAACTGAGAGTAGAGAGACCAAACATCTATCTAATTAAGAATAAAAACGGATATTTGATGGTTGACTGCGGGGGTTATAATGTGGAGAATGATTATGCTATTCTGTATAAAACATTACATGCAACTGGTATCAAACCATCTGAGATAAAGACCATCATCCTGACACATACCCATAAGGACCATGCCCTTTTGTGTGGGAGATTGCAGAAGGGATCCGGTGCCACGATTATCTTAGGGAGAGATGACCTTTTTAGAATCTCTTCAGAGATTGGCCAATACAGGGATAGATATCGGGATGTAAAAGATTACCTGCTATTCTGGGGTTTTGATTCTGAGATGATATCAAGGTTTTATCGCTCCTTTGAAAGGCAATACTTTGATGCCCAGCTGGATACCTCAAATATATTGCTAATTGATAAAGATATAGAATATGACTCTTTTGATATTCTATGCACCCCGGGTCATACTGCTGGTTCAATCTGTCTATTTGATAGAGAGAGTAAAGTCTTATTCAGCGGAGATACTCTCTTAAAGAAGATTGTTACAGTCCCCATTATTGAATATTATAGGGGGATGAAGGATGGTCTTTCACTTCTCTCTGAACATACAAGGACATTGAAGAGGCTGAAGTCTCTGCGTTATGAAACGCTCTGCTCAGGACATGGAGAACCTATAAAAAAGGACATACCTCTCATTGATACAATATTTTCATATATTGAACGGAGGAAGAAGAGGGTTCTATCCCTGATTCGGGAAGGGAAGAATACCGTATATAAGCTTGCCCTTTCTCTATATTCAGGGGATGTCTTTTACGATGTTGTTTATAAAGAGGCTCCAGTTGTCTATGTCTCAGACCTTATGATGCCGCTTGAGGCCCTTTACGAAGACAATGAAATATCTGTAAAAGATGGGGTTATAAAAGCCCTCTAAATGTCTCTACTGGTAAAATCTTTATTGCTTGATATTCTGATTCCATTTGGTTATTATTACAGGATGAGGTGATTATGAGGGTCTGTTCAGTAAATGATTTGCTTAAATTTTTAATTTTTACACTCTCTTTTGTCATTTGTTGTTCATCTAAACCCGAAGCAAAGAGAGAGAAAGGAGCGGAGATGAAGGAGGTATTTTTACCGGTGGTTGCAGGCTCATTTTATCCTGCAACAGAATCTGAGGTAAGGGATATGCTCTATAGTTTTAATAGACAGGTCAAAAAGACAGTGGAGAAGAAAGAGGATGTACTCGGGCTCATCTCCCCTCACGCTGGATATATCTATTCGGGCAGGACAGCCGCCTATGCATTCAAACTTGTTGAAGGGAAGAAGTACGACATCATTGTAGTTATGGCGCCTTCTCATCGTATGCGAGGGAATAAGGCTGTATTATTAAACTACTCTTCTTATAAGACACCACTCGGCGAAATCCCTATTGATAGGGATACTATTACAGAACTACTTAAGGACTCAAAGAATTTTATCTCTGAGCCCGCATATTTTAAGGTAGAGCACTCCCTTGAGGTTCAGCTCCCATTTATTCAATATTATCTAAAAGAGCCAAAGATAGTGCCTATTATTGTCCCCGTATTTGATAAATCCATCCTGAGGAATATTGCAGATTCACTTTATAGCACACTGAAGAAGAAAAATGTATTATTTGTTGCCAGCTCCGATATGTCTCACTATAAACCCTATGATGAGAATAATGCCATTGACGAATATTCGTTCTCAGTGTTAAAGAAGAATGACCCCGACCTGCTCTTTGGTGAGGAGATGCAGGAGAAGACACAATTCTGTGGAATCGCTCCAATAATAGTTCTGATGAACATTGTAAAACTCTATAATGCAGATGGTCCATACATCGTATATCATGAAAATTCCGGAGATACAGCTGGAGATAAGAGTGCAGTGGTAGGTTATGGGGCAGTAGCATATTTCAGATCAAATAAGAATCTGATTAAGGAATTGAAGGATAAAGAGGATGGGGGAGTAAAGATTGAAGAGAAAAATAAGGAGTCAAAGATGAGATATACTCTATCAGAGGAGGAGAAGAAGGAGCTCTTAAGGCTTGCAAGGGAGAGTATTGTGTACTATCTCAACCATAATAAAGAGATGGATTACAGGCCTAAATCAGAGAAGTTAAAGGAGAAGGGGGCAGCATTTGTGACACTAAAGAAGCATGGTGACCTGAGGGGTTGTATTGGACATATCATCGCATTTGAGCCATTATATAAATCGGTCCTATCAAATGCGGTAAATGCCGCAGTAAACGACCCGAGATTTATGCCCCTTGATAAGGGCGAACTTAATGAGGTTGAGATTGAGATCTCGGTACTTACCCCGCTTGAGCCGATAAAGAAGGAGGAGATTGTACTCGGTAGAGATGGACTGGTTCTGACCCGTGGTTTAAATAAAGGGGTCTTTCTGCCTCAGGTCCCTGAAGAGGCCGGATGGAAGACTGTAGATGAATACCTATCTCATCTCTGCCTGAAGGCGGGATTGAATATGGACTGTTATAAGAAGCAGGATATAAAACTTGAGAAGTTTGAGGCGATTGTCTTCAGTGAAAAGGAGCTCTTAAAATAGGCAGGAGGAATGATGTATAAGATATATTACGGGATTTTATTGGTGCCTCTACTATTTTATGCCTGTCAATGTGAGGAGTCCAGATTTGAAGAGATAACACCATTTTATGAATGTATAAACTGCGCATCAGATAAGGTTATTGACTTCGGGGCTATAAAGGTGAATACAACCAGAGAGGTAGAGCTTAAGATTAAGAACTCCGGCAAAAATAACCTTGAATTCAAATCCATTACGGCATCTTTTAAGAGTGGAACAAACCCGGATGCATTCAATGTTGTGCAGTTTACTCCATCCATTGCGCCCTTTAGCACAGGGAGTATTAGACTCTCCTACTTCCCGAGGAAATCTGGAAGTGATGAAGGGATCCTCATCGTTCAGTGGTATCACAATAAGGCGGCAAATCAGACAAAGTCGGAGACATATATATTAAAAGGTAAGGCGGTAGAGGCAAAAATAGATATCTGCACAGGAGATGAGAAGGGGAATGTTATTAAGTGCACCTCCGAATGTGAGACCAATCAAAAAGATGACTGCCTCTCAATTGACTTTGGAGAGATAGACCCCAGGACCTCAGATGTCTCTAAAAGGAGTGTGATTGTAAAGAACCCCGGTGAGATTAGAATGATTCAGAGAGGTATTCTGATAAAGCAATGCCCGCTGAATAACAACTCCTGTGAAGAGAGCCAGATGATAACCGCTTATGAATTTACCCTTGACCCATCAAATACAAAGGAAGTCCCTCTGGAGCCGAAGAGACAGAGTCTAACCAATGTGATATATAAACCTCAGGATGGTGGTAAAGACTCGGGACAGATCATTGTCACCACCGATGATGAGCTGCTTGACGAAGTAATTATCAAAATTAACGGTGTGGGGCTGGCTCCAAAGATCTGCTTTGATTCACCGTTTTATGATTTTGGTGTGGTGCCTGTCAATACAAGGTCAGACAGGGCTATAAATATCAGAAGCTGCGGGACAAAGCCAGTCAAGGTCTTGAGCATCACGCTCAATAATAATTCCGACAACGAATTTGGCTATGATGGGACAACAAAGCCAATTGGAGGGGAACTCGCAGTGGATGAAGAGGTTGGTTTAAAGCTCTACTACATCCCCAGAAATGAAGGGATGGATACTGCATCAATAGTTGTTGAATCTGATGACCCTGTGCTTAAGGATGGAAAGGCTATAATAAGTCTTATGGGAACCGGACAAAATCTCCCGTCCTGCATCCTTAAAATTGACCCGCAATCACTTGACTATGGACATATGGCAACTGGACAGAAGCAGCTCAAAGATTTTTATATATATAATCTCGGAGACGGTGCCTGTGAGGTAACAAAATTTGAGGGACCAACTTACAGAGACAATTTCAGGATTATCTCTATGTTTATTCAGGGCTCTTCAAATGGTGCCATTTCAAGCATCCCTTTCTCTATGCTCCCCGGTGATAGAGTAAGGGTACAGATGGAATATACTGCACAGGAGGAGAAGAGTTGCTTAAACGACAGGATGATAATCTATTCCAACTCTATAGATTCTCCCTATGAGACATTGTATCTAACGGGTTGTGGGGGTGAGGAGGCAATCTGTAAATTCTTCATACTGCCCGCAAACAAAAAATTAATTTGGGGAAATGTGCCTGTTGGGAAGACGGGTACCCGTTCGGTGGTCCTTGAGAATATCGGGACATCAGAGTGTCTGATAAGTACCGGGGCATTTGGTCCAAATGTGGGGAAGTGGTTTAAACTCGTCAGGACTCCACAATACCCACTCAAAGTCCCTGTTGGCACAGGTGCCCGTTTTGACATCTGGTGCACACCGGATAAGAATGGATTTGCCCCGGATAAGGATGGGAATCCGGATGTATCAGGGCTGAAAAATTATATCTCAATAACAACCACAGACCCAAATAATTCATCGCTCACAATCCCTATGCTCTGTAATGGAGTCTCATCATATCTGATGGTAAATCCAGACCCAGCCATATTCCCGGATGGGACAGCTGACTGCGCTGGACCTGAGCTCAGCATCACAATGTATAATACCGGTTCTGCACCGCTATCAATAAGTGACTTAAAGTCCAATTCAGCGGAATTTGTGATAAGCTCAAAGCCGAATCTCCCCATTATTATTCAACCCGGCAATAAAAGTTCGATCAATATGAAATTTACTCCGCAGTCAACCGGGAGGCGTGAATCAACCCTCACAATCACAACTGATGCCTCAAATCTGATAAATGGGAAATATGAGCTCCCTCTGATAGGTAATGGACTTGCAGATGGTAAAATTCTGGAGAGGTATATAGCATCTGCAAAGCCCAAAATTGATATACTGTGGTGTATAGACAACTCCGGTTCAATGGCTGATGACCAGGCATCACTCGCTGGAAATTTTCCATTGTTTATAAATTATGCAGTAAATGTAAATGCCAATTTCCAGATTGGTGTAATCTCATCTGAGATAAATGAGCCGGCAAAGACAGATTCCGGGGACTATAACTACCCCGGGGTCCTATTTAATAAGAAGGGAACACCAAAGATAATAGCAAATAATCCACCCCGGAACCCGACCCCAAATTACCAACCACTCCTTTCCACAAGTCTGGAGATTATTGATGCATTCAGGAAGAATGCACTGATTGGCGAGTGCTGCTCAGATGAGGCAGAGGCATGTTTTGAGGCAACAAAGAAGGCACTCTCACCTCCAATAATAGATGACCCCGAGCAGAATAAAGGATTTTTAAGAGATCAGGCAAAGCTATATCTAATTATGGTTGCAGATGAAGACGACCAGTCACCCGGAACAGTTGACTATTACGCGGACTATTTCAAACAGGTGAAGAAGGATGCGACAGGAAAACTTCTATCATTATCTATTGTTACCGGTCTTGATAAAGACGGAGATATAAACAATCTACCCAATCCAATGAAATGTCCGGGCTCATCCTCTGAATCGGCTGGCATCAGATATCTGGATATGTATAAGAAGATTGGTAAAGGAATTGCCGCAAGTATCTGCAATAAGAACTGGGGACCGCTTATGAGTAAACTTGGACTGGATGTCTTTGATACAAAGAATGAATTCTTCTTACATTCAAGGCCGGATGAGAATTCTATTGAGGTAACAGCGGGCAATAAAACCATTCCCAGAGACCCTCAGAATGGATATACATACGACTCTTCAAATAACTCAATACTGCTTGGTCCCAATGTCAATATAAATGAAGGAGATGAGGTAATAATAAAATACAACCTCGCCTGTTATTGACATCAATTATAGCGGACATAGTCCATAGTCAGACCTGTGGGCAAGTTTTTTCTTTACAATTACTTATATATCTATAAAATTCAACTGATTTTGCGGGAGGTATTATGGCTCAGAAGAAGAAAAGTGTAAAGGACAGAAAGGTGTTTTTATTTGCCTTGAGCACCTGTATCTGGTGTAAGAAGACAAAGGCATTATTAAATGAACTTGGGATAAAATATGATTTTATAGATGTGGATCTGCTTGAGGGAGAGGAGAAAGAGAGGATAAGGAATCAGATGAGAAGATATAATCCACAGATGTCCTTCCCTACAATTGTCATTGATGATGAGATATGTATTACTGGCTTTGATGAGAAGAGGATAAGGGAGGTGCTTTTATGAGCAGGATGAAGAAGTTTGATTATGAGCCTGCAAATGAAGAGATAGAAAGACTTTATCAGAGATTAAAAAGAGAAGCAGAATCGGGTGGTTACTTCTTAAATCCAGATGAAGAATTTACAAAGCTCCTTGTGAGGTCGTTATTAATAAATGAAAAAAGATATGGTTATTGGGCTTGTCCCTGCAGACTTGCAGAAGGTGTTAAAGACAAAGACCTTGATATAATCTGTCCCTGTATTTATAGGGACGAGGATATAAATGAATATAATGCCTGTTATTGTGGTCTATATGTTTCCAAAGATGCCTATGAGAAGAAAGTTCCTATAAGACCTATTCCAGAGCGAAGACCCCCAGAGGAAGAGAGGAGAAAGGTAAGGGAGTCTGAAAAATCCCTTCCTTCAAAGCTTCCATATCCTTTATGGAGGTGCACTGTCTGCGGTTATCTGGCAGCACGAGATAATCCACCAGATGTCTGTCCTATCTGTAAAGCACGGAAAGAGAGATTTGAGAGATTCATCTAAAAATCTGGAGAACGAATTTTAATATTCTCCTTGAAAAAATTGGTATATTGATGTAATATTGGCAATTATGAAGAGGCTATATAATATTTTAATCCTTTTTTCAATTTTTCTCACTTTTGCAATTACTTTTTACACCTGTTCTGATTCTGCAACTACTCCGTCGGAAGATTTACTGACCTGCCCGGCGGGGACAAAACCTTATGGTAAGAAGTGTATCCCTATTGATTCGGGTTATGTCGTAGACAGAGAAGAGGTTCAGGAGGATATTGTTAAAGAGGATATTGTAGAGGAAGATGTGGTAATCGTTGAAGATGTAGAGGAGAGTGTTGATTTGGGTCCTGTTGATAAAGGGAATCCGAAGATATGTAATCCCAAAGAGAGGCAGTGCATAAAAGGGGACTTATATGAATGTAATGGAGACGGGACCAAATTTATAATGATAGAGTCCTGTCAGGTAAGATGTGATATTACTGAGGTCAGTGATGCAGGAGTTGAGACCAGATACTGTATTACTGGCTGTGATATTACTGGCTGTATAAAAGAGAAGGTGATATGTGAACCGCTCTCCTATCATTGTTGTGGAGGAAAGTATATTGACCCTGATGGAAAGTGTGTAGCAGATGACCTTTTGCAATGTAATGAACTCGGGACCAGATGGAGTAAAATAGTTGAAAATTGCAAGGAGAAGTATGGCACATTCTGCTATATTGACCATTGTAAAGACCAGCCACAGCCAAAGTGCAATCCGGGTGAGATAAAGTGCACCGATGGTAAGAATATATATGAATGTGCACCTGATGGCTCAAAATGGGAACTGAAGGAGAGCTGCCCGGTATGTTGTACAGATAATCCAATTACCTGCTCAAAGGGGACTGGCGTGGATAACGCCCCCTGTGAGACCGATTGCGATTGCGATTTGAATTTTAAGTGCGTTGGTTTTGGATTCCCTATCAATAATAAAGTTTGCAGACAGAAGTGTGGTATTGTGGGCAAAGAATGTCCAACCGGTTATACCTGCACCTCCGGTTATTACTGCCAGCCAGAATGAGACTTATTGCCTGCGGAAAGGAAATAACAGTGAAGATGGCTTAACCTCTTTCAACGGCATATAAAATTCATACTTTGAAAATATCTATAAAAACCACAGGTGCCGTTTAGGCGAAATGGCGGGGCGAAGCGAGACGAGATGATTTTTTTAATAAATTCAATCAAGTATCCACAGGTCTTAATCCGCAAGGAATGCCATAAAAAATACAGCCAGTATGTTAGATTACAATCACAGAACAATAAACTATGATTAATGGACTATGGACTGTGATCTATGGACTATTCATTATGGTCTGTGGACTATCTGTAATTACATCCCTATTAACTATATTTGTATCTACCCCATTCTCTTCACC
>JBMFOP010000079.1:0-13755 GCA_049969675.1 Myxococcota bacterium
GACCGCCAAAAGTTATTTCAGAATCGGGTTTGGCAGGTGCAGATGGATGGATTTCTGTTGAACCAGCAACACTCAAGACTAAATTTGAAAATATCTATGCGATAGGCGATGTAACAAGTATTCCTATTGCGGGGAGATGGAAACCGGGTGTACCTCTCAAATTACCCAAAGCAGGTGTATTCGCTCATCTTCAGGCTGAGGTAGTTGCAGAACAAATATCATCGGAAATTGAAGGGGCAAAAACAGATAGGTCATTTAATGGATTTGGCTACTGCATATTAGAGATGGGAAGTGGTATAGGATCTATGGCTTATGGAGATTTTTTGCCAGTCCATCACCAATGGTGGTAATGTTTCCTCCCGGTAAGAAATGGCATTATGGGAAGGTGATTTTTGAGAAATGGTGGCTTTCTTTGGGGATTATGAAATCTTTATTAAAATCAATGATAAATGCTGGCAGTAGATTTTTAAAGGTGCCAATAAATGTATAGTAAGGAGGTAGAAGTATGAAGATAGGAATTGTAATTTATTCAAATGATTCTGAGACAGTATGGAATGCTTTTCGGTTTGGAAATTTTGCATTGAAAGAAGGCGACGAAGTGAAGGTATTCTTATTAGCAAAAGGCGTAGAATGCGAATCTCTTGATACTGATAAATTCAAAGTAACAGAACAGATGCGATCTTTCATTGGTAGCGGTGGCAAAATTTTTGCTTGTGGCACCTGCCTTAAAATTCGTGGGTCCGAAGGTTCAGAATTATGTCCATTATCAACAATGAAAGATTTGTATGAGATAGTAAAGGAGAGCGACAGAATCGTTACATTCTGAGCGCACAGCCGAAACAGCGTATAATACGGGCCTAAAGAATCAGGGGGACGGTTCTAACGCAGAGGGACGCGGGCGGGAGCGACACCGGGGTTGTGCCTGACGCTACCGAGGATACAGGAGACGTTCAGGATGACGGGCCCGATGCTGGGGTCCCGACCGCGGACTTAGGCGCCGAATCTGACGAAGGTGGTCAGGTGGATACCGGTGACACCGTAGTCACTATAAATAGTGGAATGCCAACAGACACTGGCGGTACAGGCGACACCGACGCTGGAAACGACGCCGCGGCCAAGAGCGACACCTACGGCGGAAGGGACGGCGCTCCCGGACCCCCGACCGAGGAGAGCGTAGGGTGCTCGTGCGCCGTGCCTGACATCTGATGATTGAGAATACCTGGCGACTGGGATACGCCCTATATGGACTGTTCCGCTCATTGTGATAGTCACGCTTGTGCTCGGGCTGGGTCTCTTTCGGCCATCCCTGCCACTGGATTGAACTGTTTCCCTCTCATAAGGTGTACCTTTGCGCCATACAACATTAAAGATTCCAATCTTCTCCTTTTTAGGCTCTACTGTGGGGTATAGAGAGTCTTCAGTATTAGCAGTATATGATAAAATATCTGTGGTTCCTCCAATATCCTCTGTTATGTTCCAGCCATTGCCCTCTGAACAGGCAAAAAATGGAGATATGATAAAGAGTAATATTGCTATTTGTTTCATAAATTCCTTCCTTATGAAAAATCTTCAAAATAACGTTTATGCACATCCGAAAACTCTTTTAAGATCTTCCCTGCTATATTGCTACCGATTAAAGGATGAACAGATAGTGCCTTCTCTGCAAGTGTAAATGAGCGATTGAGAATTGATTGCGCGGCCAATGTCTCATATTCGGCAACATCTTTAATAAGATTTACAACAAATTCTGGAAGTTTATAATCTATCCTTTCAGACGAGATTCTTCCATTGCGAATTCTGCAGAACTTTTCAACTACCGTATCATCGGGTAGAAATGGGATGACACCGTTGTTCGGTAGAATCATCGGAATATTCAGGTTGATATTATCTCTAATGGCGGAGATGATTTTGAGTGCAATCTCTGCGTAACCTTCGGATTCATTCTCAAGCACCCTCCTCTTAATCTCCCTGTATGCATAAGACATATAGGTGGTGAATCTGTCACTGAGGTATCTCTCATATATCTCAATTAACCGATCTGGCGAATTCTCCTGAAGGAGCATCTTTATAAGTTCTCTATTCTTTCTTAAGAGATATTCCCCTCGGGTCTCTTTCTCCTCAGTCATACCTTTTAAGGCATCTTCAGTGCAGTAATAATAGTAGAGGTATTCATTTTTATAGATACCATCTTTTGTAAATATCTCTCTTGTAAATGGCCCGTGTGCTATCTCATAAAATTTCTCATCATAAATAAGGCTGGGGAGTATATCCTTTCCTCTATCAAAAAACCTGATTGTCCAGGATAGGTGATTGAGACCTACTATCTCCGCATCAAAATCAAATCTATTTCTCCTGTATAATTCCGCTGTATGAATTCTTGCTGCATCTGATGAATCACATATACCTATTACATCATTGATCCCTACCAGGTTCAGTGCCTTTACAACTATCCCTGCTGGGTTCGTAAAGTTGATAAGGATACAGTCTGGACTTCTCTTCTTGATCTCCTGCGCGTATTCAATAAGTGCTGGCACAGTCCTTACCGCAAATGAAAATCCAGCCGCCCCTGTCGTCTCCTGTCCTATGATACCGTATTTGAGGCATAATCTCTCGTCTATAGCCCTTCCTTCCTCAAACCCCTCTCTTATTGTAAAGATTACGGCATTAAGTCCCTCTGCAAATTCTGATATTGAATTACATCTGACGATGTTGAGCCTTCTATTAAATTTTTGCAAAATTGCATAAGAGAGTTTCAGGATGGCATCACTCTTTTTTTGGTCAATGTCATATATTCTGACCTCTCCGAGTCCTTCCTTAAACTTGAATTCCGAAAGCATCTTTAATATTATAGGCGAGCGAACGCCGCCACCCCCGAGAATGCCTATCTTCATTTCTCTCCCTCTATTTTCTTTGCATTTCCGAGCATAAATAATCCTCTATTGAGATAGAAAAGTCCCATAAGAATCTGACCGGTTATAAATACTACATTTGAGGCAAGTGTGGATGCCAGTATATCTGCCTTATCTCCGTATTTTTCGAACAGGATGAGACTCATCCCCTGAAATGTCCCAAGACCTGAAGGGGTTATTGGAATCGCAGAGACAAAGAGCGAGAGAAGTATTAGAGAAAGCCCCTCTGCATATGGAACTTTTATATTGAAAAACCACAGTGCCATTACCATATAGAATGCCTTTAGAAATATCCTCGGCAGCCTTGCCATAAGTATGGTGATAAGGTCTGTAAATGGGATCAAAATCAATGCCCCGAGCAACTGCCCAATTTTATTTGACATCAATATGGTAGAGACCTTCAATTTGTCGTTTTTGAAGATCCACATTATGAAGAGCCTCAAGATTAGATATATCGGGATGAAGAGTATCAGAGAGATGATGAGGTATGGAACGAAGTTTGAGACAGAGATTACCTCTTCTTTTATATTGAGTCCAAGTGCAATTGTAAGTGCAATAATGTCAATAAAGAGGAGGAGGAGTAGCGCCCCGCCCACATAGAAGAATGGGAGTCCAGATTTCTTGTGGTAATAATATCCGATTGACATCTGTCCTACTGCCTGATTGAGGAAGCCTATCAGTCCTGATATGGATTTTACGATTAACATCTCGTTAAATGTTGTATAGATTACAGATTTGTCTATGAGTATCTTTGTCCCTAAAACATCTATGTAAAAGACCAGTAGAAAGAAGAGTATACTTGAAGGAATAAAATATTCGTATCTACCTCTTGATATGGCATCAGCGAATTTTGTAAAAGAAACAATATGAATCAGATAACCAAGTAACAATGTACCAATCAGATAAGGCAAAGCCTTTCTTGTATAATATAAGAATCTATTATTTTCAAGAAAGCCCTTCACAAAGACCCTGTCTATTCAATCAGATTACAGGAGCAGGAGGAGGATGAGGATTCATCTGTAGATAAGTTATCTCTCTTTATACCACCATCTCTATCTATGTCAATATCGGAGGAGGGGGTGCCCTCATCCATCACAAATGTATCCTTAATTGCAATATCAACAGATATATCAAGTGGTGGCCCGAAGTCATAACCGGCATCCTGAGAAGGTACTTCGCTTTTGTCAATACACTGTCCATCGTAACAGACCGCGGGGTACGGGCATTTTATTCTAAAACAGGGGTCATCCACACAGTTACCATCTTTACAGATTCTTCCCCATGGACACATAATGTCCCAGCATCTATCTTCCACACAATCTCCGTCTTTGCATATCTTTCCATTTTCGCATCTGACATTGTAGCACTTATCTTCCACGCACTCCCCGTCTACACATCTCTTATCTGTGCTACATTTGATTCCATAACAACTCCTGATACAGCTTCCATCTCTACAAAATTCATTTTCTCCACAATTTACATCTTTGCAGGGGTCATCTATGCATTTGTTATCTTTGCAGACCTTTTGGTCTTCACACTTTATGACATAACAGCTTCCATCAAGGCAGGCACCGTTTTTACATATCCACTTCTCGGGACAGACAAGTGAATCACAGGGGTCTATACAATCTCCGTTCTGGCATATCTTCCCTTCCGGGCAATTTACATCAAAACATTTATCATCTTTAAGACACCATCCCTCACTATTACACCTCCTACCCGCCGGACACTCATTGTTGACGCACGGAACCACACATTGACCTTTATAGCAAACAGCGCCTCCACCACAGATATCCTCACCTTCATCAACTTCACCATTACAATTATTATCTATCCCATCACAGATCTCCTGAGGGGTTGGGCCACATCCACCACATCCATTGTTTGGCAATGGTGCATCACAGGACTTTTCATCCCATTTACCATTCAGGCAATACTCATAGCCCGTGCCACACTGATTGGCACATGGTCTTCTTAGTAGCTGGTTGTTATCATTTTCATCTGTAAAACCGTCGCAGTCGTTATCAATTCCGTCGCACATCTCAGCAGAAGGGGTGTAAATCTGAATACATTTTAATGTATTGCCTTCACATCTATTGACACCGTATTTACATATACCAAAGAGTCCAGTATCACACTCTTTATTTTCATCTTCAAAGGATGGAGCGGTGCAATTTATCCATTTACCATTCTCACAGATCTCTGTCCCCTTGGTATTGCAGGCTCCCTCGCACTCACGGGTGAGCCCATCATCGGTCTTCCCATTGCAGTCGTTGTCTACACCATCACAGATCTCCTTTGGTATTGTAATATTCAAAATCTTATTCAGTTCATTGGAAAGGGTCTGAGGGTCAGATGCATTATAAGCCTTATTATTGACAGCGGTTCCTCCAGCTATAGCCATATCGTTTAAGGATTGTGCACCTTTTGTATTATCACCATATCCAACTACAAATGTCTTTATGTCATAATAGTTCTGCCCATATTGTGTGGCTCTCAACTTTAAGACCGCTCCCACAGGGTCTCCACCACAGGTCTCTTCTCCGTCTGTGAGTAAAATTACATAGTATGGCCTGCAGTCTCTAATCGGGTCAGAGGGTAAGAGCTGATTTATAAAATAGTCTTTCATTGAGAGTAATGCCTTTTCAAGCGGAGTGGAGCCATCTGCACGAAGCTCTTTATCCTGAGGATAATTTTCATTATTATCCATCCATTTTAAGATATCCTGAATGTTTGAGTCCTGAAGCGGAACCAGAACTTCACCCCCATTTGTGCAATTCTCGCTTCCATCGTAATTGATAGTCCTTCCCCCATATGCACTTGAGGGATGACTTACGCCCTCTTTCTGATAGAATCTCCCGAGCCCAAATGTAATCTTTGTCTGGAAGGATTGTACCAGCGAGGAGAGGACACTCTTTGCGGTATATATCTTTGAATTTTTACCATCTCCATTGCAGGGGCTCCCGTTTGAGCCATCACAATATTGCTCTACCCCCTGCGGATTCTCTGTCATTGAGCCAGATGTGTCAAAGAGGATAAGGACATAGGGTTTTACTGCCTGAGCATTTAATAGTGATGGCAGGATAAAAATTATAAACAGGATAAATAATTTTTGCTTCATATCTGAACTCCTCGCTCGAATGCTTATATTAACATACTTTTAATGTAATATAAAACTAAAAAAATAGATACCAGAGGTAGACAACGAAATTGTTGTATTTTCATATTTTCTCTAATATAAGGTGTCATATGGAGTTATTCCCATATTCAATCTATAAGAAGTTGCGGGAGTTGTCTGCCCCTATAGATGAGATAGTAAATCTCATACCTTACAGTTCTTCTGTGCTGGATGTGGGTTGTGGGAGGGGTGTGATGGCTGAAAGAATATTGAGAGAGAGGAAGCCAGAGAGATATGTGGGTGTGGATATAGATGAATCAAGAATCCTTAAACTAAAAAAGAGATTTGCTGATGCAGAATTTGTATCAATGGATGCGAAAGAATATGTAAAATTATTAAAGGATAAGAATGAGACTTTTAGTTGTATCTTATTTTCTGATATCCTCTACCTTTTAAGTGATGAAGATGCTGTGTCGCTGATTTATGGTGCCTATGAATTATTAAAAATTGATGGCTTGATGATTGTTAAAGAGGTAGATCTGAATCTACCTGTCTGGCTTCAGGAGTTTATATCTGTAAAATTGCTGAGAATGACCAGGGGGAAAGATTTATATTTGAGAGATGTAGAGTTCTACGAGAGACTCTTGGATAATAGGGGATTGAATTTTGCAATAATTAAGTACAGGAGGCTCTGGTATCCTCACATAATAATCACACTGAGAAAGTAAGATTTCTGACTTTCTCTTTTTGGACTTTTGTATTAGAATATTTATTCATAAGGAGGAGCTATGAAAAGATATCTTTTCTTCTTTGCAATTTCTTTATCTGTTACATTTTTATTCTCTGCAGGGATTAATGTCGGGGCAAATAAACCTGATTCGCAAAAGGTTTCGGATATCAGAAGGCTATTGGAACTCACCGGTTCAGGGAATTTGGGGATGCAGGTTATGAAGAATATGATAAATTCCTATAAGCAGATGATGCCAGATGTCCCTCAGTCCTTCTGGGACAGTTTCATACAGGAGGTAAATGCCGATTCTTTGGTTGAATTGATAATCCCTATATATGATAAATATCTGAGTCACGAGGAGGTAAAGGATATAATCAAATTCTATGAGAGCCCGTCTGGAAAAAAACTAATCAAGGTGCTACCTTCCATCACCGAGGAATCTATGGAGGCTGGCAGGAACTGGGGGAAGGAGATCAGCAATAAACTCATCAAAAGGCTTCAGGATGAGGCTGAACGAAATAATACAAAGTAGGGCTGTGAGGTGTTTATGAAGAAACTCTTGACCTTCTTTTTCTTTCTCATCCTTTATAGCTGTGATGAGAGATGGAGGAATGTAGATACAAACTCCCCTTTAGATTCCTCCACGACAGATACAGGGATTGATTCTGAGCTTGCCCCCGGCTTATATACGATAGAGTTGCACAATGATTTGTTCAATATCAGAAGTGGGGCGTTGTTTCTTGAAGGGAAGGGGATAAGTGAGGAAGTACCGTCTATGCTTGCCGCAAGAGATGTTGAGATAGCCTATGAGATGATGTACGGATCCTTTAAGCCAGTGGATAGAAATAAGACAAAGTGGGTCGGGGCAGATAGATTGGAATATGAGAGGCTATCAGAGGAGAGTATATCTGTGGTAATGTACAGGGAAAAGGAAAAATTAGGTAGACTGATTTTTCAGAGTAAAAGAAGTGATGAGGGGGGATTTTTACAGATAGACTTTTATCAGATTGGTAGATACAACAGATTTTCTATTGCATTCAGGTGTATGCCAGATGAGCATTTTATAGGATTTGGGGCTCAATCGATAGATGTTGACCATTATGGGAATACTTTATTTGGGTGGGTGCAGGAGCAGGGTATTGGCAAGATTATGAGTGACAGCTATGATGACCCTTTATGGTATCTATCTGGACGCAAGCATTCATCTCAGATTCCTATACCTCAGATTCTATCGAGCAGGAATTATGTGCTTACTGTAATGGACAATATAAGACCGGTGATGTATCTCTGTTCTGAAGATCCTGAGACATTGAGATTGGAGTTTGATGCTGGAACTACGATTTATCTCTTTGCAGGCAAATCCCCCAAAGAGGCGCTGAAAATTGCTACATCAGTTACTGGCAGGAGTCGTCTCCCTCCCGATTTTGCATTCTTCCCATGGATAGATGCCATCTTTGGGAGTGAGAATGTAAGAAGAATTGCACAGAGATTGCGCGATGAAGATATACCATCCTCGGTGATATGGACAGAGGACTACAAAGGGGCTGAGTTTAAGGGTGATAGATATGTGTTGAGTGAAAGATGGAATATAGACCGCACTCTTTATCCCGACTTTGAGAGATTATCCGATGATTTGCATAATCTCGGTTTTAAATTTCTGGTCTACTTTAACTCATTTGTATATCTGGATTCAGATGTCTATTCGGATTTGAATGAGAGAGGTTATCTAATTAGAGATAGAAATAATAAGACATATCTCTTTGATGGTGCAAAGGGGAGTAAGTCATCACTTCTGGATCTCTTAAATGAAGATGCTGTAAACTGGCTAAAAGATAAGATGAATGATATAATAAAGAAGGGTGCAGATGGCTGGATGGGAGATTTTGCGGAGTGGCTACCAGCAGATTCAATTTTATACGATTCAAAGAATAAGAAGGATGTCTCAGGTCTACTCGTTCATAATCAATACCCGGTAATCTGGCAGAGAATTCAGAGGGAGGTGATTGATTCACAAAAGGATGGTAAGGATAGACTCTTCTTTGTAAGGTCTGGCTGGTTTGGGACACCTGCTCTTGCTGATGTAATCTGGGCGGGGGACCAGAGGACATCTTTTGATGAAGATGATGGGATGCCAACCATAATTCCTATTGGGATTGGACTCGGTATATGCGGTATATCAAATTTTGGCCATGACATTGCTGGGTATCAGTCAGCAACAAATCCACCCTCTGATAAGGAGCTCTTCTTTAGATGGACAGAGATTGGGGCATTCTCTCCTATTATGAGAACACATCATGGATATATGCCAAAATTGAACTGGTCCTGGGAGAGCGACGAAGAGACCATTTCATTCTTCAGACGATATGCGAAGATTCACTCGTCTTTATTTCCATATCTAAAAGGATTGGCACTTGAGGCATCAGAGATCGGTATCCCTGCGATTCGTTCAATCGCAGTTGAATATCCTTCTGATCAGAATGTATGGACTATTAAAGACCAGTATCTGCTCGGAGAAAAGATTCTGGTAGCGCCCGTAATGAAGAGGGGCAATAGGGTAAGGAGGGTATATCTCCCTCAGGGCAGATGGGCGACATTTGAACAGAACGGCTTTTATATTGAAGGTGGAAGATATATTACAATCAATTCACCGCTGGATTATATTCCAGTCTTTGTCAAAGAGGGAGGTATAATTCCACTGATAAAAGAGGAGATAAAGACCAATGTGGATATTGATAATATTTACAGGAGCCAATCCTGGAACCTGCGATATAGAATAATAAAATTGTTTTTGGGAAAGGATGGATATTTTAGAGAAAGTGATAGATTAAGTTATAGATTGAGGATGATACAGGAATATTCTGAGAGGAAAGAACTGCATTTTAAAGTTGATGGGAGAGAAATTAATATATGTGGCGAAAGCAGACAAAATTGTTATAAGAAAGATGAAGCAGATAGATATA
The DNA here is from genome assembly GCA_049969675.1 of Myxococcota bacterium. Classification (GTDB taxonomy): domain Bacteria; phylum Myxococcota; class SpSt-1050; order SpSt-1050; family SpSt-1050; genus SpSt-1050. Next base: position 9,718 of record JBMFOP010000079.1, read on the forward strand.
TCCTGTATGTCGGATCTTGTGCAGAGGTTGAAATCTATATGGAAGATAAGAAGATAGCCCTTTTTCAGATAGATTCAAAAGAGGATTTTGAATCAGAGATAAGGGTATTCTATTAGCAGAGAGAATAAAGCGAATTACTTTTTGATGATGACCCTCAGACTCTTTATTACATCGCTTCCATCAGTCTTGCAACGCGTCTCACCCCTGATACAGGAAATAAAATGTTGATAGGGATTTGTTTCGTAAGGTGGAAGCTTCTGAAGCAATTTTATTGTCTCCTTCTTCCCCTTCGTAGAGAAGAACTCTACCTTCTGCTCTGGCATCTCTGAGATATATAATATGCCGTTCTCACCATAGATGGTTGTAGTGCATTCACTTCTAAAAGATGTCCAGGATGCCTCCACAGAGATGACGATATTCTCCTTGGTCTTTGCAATCAATATCCCATTATCCTCTACATCACCTCGTTTTTCTAACTGGGAGAGCACATTGTATGATTCAATTATATCGTCGTTTGTAAGGAATCGTGCAATATCTACCATATGAATTCCGAGATCCAGTATTGCCCCACCACCTGAACGCTTCTTATCAAAGAACCAATCTCCTCTGAGTTTATCCGAATCAGGTCCACTGTGTGCGATTCTGAGATTCATTGAATAAATCTTGCCGATGCCACCCTTTACTATAAAATCCTTTGCAGTCAAAAAGACTGTTGAGAATCTCTTACTCTGATTTATCATCAGAATCTTCCTGGTCGCCTTTGCAAGCGCCACCATCTTCTTTGCCCTGCCGAGAGTTATCGCCATCGGCTTCTCTACAAAGACATGATAGCCATGTTTTAAGACCTCTATTGCCTGAACATCGTGCAGATAATTTGGAGTTGCAATTGCAACCGCATCCAGTGGTACCACATTGAGCATATCCCTCCAGTCTGTATAAGCACCGGAGATCCCGTATTTACCCGCAAGCGCCCTGACCTTCTCCTGTGTATTCCCACAGATCGCAGATATCTTTACACCAGATATCTTTGAGAAGTTAGGCAGATAATCACTCTGAACAAATGAACCACTTCCAATAATACCTAATCTGATGATTTTGTTATCTGAAAGGCTCACAAACACCTCCTGTCTGGGCTATAATATTATACATATAAATTCAAAAATATCAAGTAATTACTGCAGTCCATTATTGTCCAAACCTCTCACAGATTAACTATAAATCTCTCTAACAACTAATTCATTTATAATTGACATATCCCAATTTGTATGTATTAAGAGTTGCATTTGAGGAATTTGTGGTGGAGAGTAAGAGAAGTTACAATTTAACAAAGAGATTCAAAGAAATAATAGATAAAATACTATTTTACATTGGTCCAGATTTAATATTCCTCTTCTTACTCATTCTGGTTCTGGTAATATTGAGCATTGTATATGGGAATAGGAAATTCACCCCTGTAAAGAAGTCGGTGATTGTCCCATTTATAGTCTTTAGTGGGCTTCTATTTGCTGGCTTTATATCAAGGATTAAATTGATTACTTCGGGTAAAAGAGAGAAGTTGAGAGAGGTTCGTGATTTTGTACTGAATATGGCAAGGGATTGGTTTCCACTTCTTCTGATTGTGCTTGTATATGAAAATCTACACGACCTAACTGACTTGATTCACCCGTATACACTTGATGGCAAATTACGAGAATTGGATAGGATGATATTTGGAGTGGACCCCACACTTTGGCTGGAAAGAATAATAAGTCCAGCTCTAAATGATTATATGACATTTGCATATGGGCTCTACTTTCTATATCCTGCAACTATATTGGGAATAGTCTATTCAAAGGGGGATATATTTAAGTTTAGAGAGGTAGCACTCTCATTCGTCATCTGTGTGGTGGCTGGTTTTATTGGATATGTAACAGTTCCGGCGGTTGGTCCGAGATATTTTATGGCAGATGAGTTTTCAATCTCTCTTACTGGATATCTCACAGAGGCTGGGGCAAAGGCGTGGAATTCAATAGAGTCAGTTAAAAGAGATTGCTTCCCGAGCCTGCATACTTCGATGAGCACCATCACACTTGTCTATTTTTACAGGTTTAGAAAATATTATAGAGGAGGTAAGATTCTATTCTATATAGCCCTCCCGCTTGTTATAAGTCTCTGGTTCTCAACTGTATATTTGAGATATCACTGGGTGGTGGATGTCTTTGCTGGATGGATACTTGCGCTAATATGTGTGAATCTCTCCCCAGCATTTATCAGGTGGTATTATCGCTGGCACAGCGGGATAGTTGTTGAGGTCTCTAAAGATTTAAAATAAACGGTTATTATCCCATTTATTTGTTATATGAGTTGTCTATCTTAGAGAAAAATCAATTATACTGTATTTGCCAATCTATTAACACAATCAAACGAATGTCAATAGTGTCTGATAAATCAATAAATTTAGTTGCATATTTCAAAAAGTGTAATTATCTTCTCAACCCTTCTACTGGAGTCTTTTTGTGAGATTTATTAAGAAAATTTACTCCCTTCCACCCGATTTTCTATTTTTAGGAATCTTTGGAATTGTTCTGGCTTCAATTGTTGTAAAATTTGGTGGTTCTCTCAAATGGGTGGATGGTTCAATAGTTCTGCCTGCCATCGGAGCATCTATTGTATTTATATGGACTGTGGTCTATAAAGCCATTAAGAATAAACTCCATTCGGCATACGATATATGGATACTAATTAAGGATTCTGCTATTATTTTGAGGGATTGGTTGCCACTTATACTTATGATACTTGTCTATGAAAATCTAAAGGATAAGACAGCATTGATGGAGCATAAGACTATTGAGCGGACCCTTGCAAGAATTGATGCAGCAATATTTGGAGGAGTGCAGCCAACTCAATGGCTGGAGAGATATACACACCCATTGATAGTTGACCTTATGGCTTTAAATTATGCACTGTATTTTATCCTCCCTCTCTCTGTCTGGTTTACATTGTATCTTTTGAAAAATCAGAGGGGATTCTATGAGGTCTCAACTGCTATGATATCCACACTCTATCTCGGATATATTGGGTATGTGATATTTCCAGCGGCACCTCCCAGATTTACGCTCACTTATGAGGCACCACTGCCGAGCCTATTTTTACACCATTTCTTGCAATCAAATTGGGATAAAGCAGCTGCTGTGATGCTTGGTGCCTTTCCGAGTCTGCACGTAGGTCTCTCTACAATCTCAATTATCTTTGCCTATAGATATATAAATGTCCTGCCTAAAGGTAGGCTTTTCTTCTGGATTGTAACACCTTTGACTGTAAATCTCTGGTTTTCAACAGTCTATTTAAGACACCACTGGGTGGTGGATATTTTTGCAGGCTGGTTTGTGGCAATTTGTGGTTCAATGATTGCAATTTATGGAGTGAATCTCTGGCTTAAAAAGAGGGAAGATTTTTCAAAGAAGGAGGATTAAATGCAATATACAAAGAAGGGAAATCTACTTGTCGTAAGGCTCTTTAAGGATGAGGATGTCCTTGAATCTATCAAGAATGTATTAAAGAAGACAAAATTCAAAAACGGCGTTATTCTATCAGGTATTGGTATGCTCAAAGATATTGAGCTCAGAGTCTTTAAAGGCAAAGGGACGTATGCAACAAAGTTGTTCAAAAAGGACTGGGAACTGGTCTCTTTCTCGGGAAATATTGTTCATTCTGACGATGATTATATCCTTCACATTCACTCTGCCATAGCAGATCATTCTTATAGGTGTTTTGCGGGGCACTTTGGTGGGGCAAAAGTAGCAGTTACCCTTGAGCTATTCATACTCTCTGTTCCAGTAAAGATGATGAGAAAGACCGAGCCCGATACAGGTCTTACGGGATTGTTTTTAAGATAGATTTTCATCAATATTAAATCAGAGTTCATAATATTCCAATTAATGTGATTGTATCCCAATTCGGCATAGTTGAAACCAAAATCCATAAAATCTTCTTGCATTTTGCGTAGAAGATACAATTAAAGAATCTATACATCAAATCCGTTATAGTAATATCCCCATC
>JBMFOP010000080.1:0-13729 GCA_049969675.1 Myxococcota bacterium
ATTTCAAAGCATGAATTTTACGAGGCAAATTTACCCGTCCATAATCCTTATTTTACAAAAACATAACTTCTCAAATCAGATTATTCTGGACAGCAGTGAAGTTAGAAGATAATCTTATAAGAGTAGTAGAGGAGTGCTGATGTGATGGTGGTAACAGGGATGGTTATTATCCATGCTATGAATAATTTTCCAGCCAGCCCCCACTTTACCGCAGTAAATCTCTGAATCGCACCTACCCCCATTATACTTCCGGCAATTGTATGGGTAGTGCTTATGGGAACTCCGAGGACAGAGGCAAAAATTATTGAGAGCCCGGCTGATGTCTCTGCGGAAAATCCAGATATCGGTCTTAATTTTGTTACTTTATGCCCCATTGTCTCAATCACCTTCCATCCGCCAAGATAGGTTCCGATGGCGATGGTCAAATATGAAGCAAATGCTACCCAGTAGGGGACATAAAATTTATCTCCGAGCAATCCACCTGAGTAGAGGGCGATTGCAATTATCCCCATCGTCTTCTGTGCATCATTACCACCGTGCGAGAGTGAGAAGAGGGATGCAGATATAAGCTGCAGCTTTCTGAAGATTGAATCAACCTTATAAGGTGTCTTTCGTCTGACTATAAGATAGGATACTACCATTAAAATATATCCGAGAACAAAACCGAGCAATGGGGAGAAGAAGATAAATATGACAACCTTTGATATACCAGAAAGATTTAGAGCAGATATACCTCCCTGAATGAGCACAGGGCCAATTAATCCACCCACAAGTGAATGAGATGCAGATATCGGGATCCCGAGGAAGGTGGTCAACCAGAGCCAGAGACCTGAGCTTATAAGTCCAGTAGCCACCATCGGGAGTGTCACTATATCAGGGTTTACAACGCCCTTTCCTATCGTATTAGCCACCTTTAGTTCAAAGACAAAGAGTGCGGCGAAGTTGCAGAAGGCAGCCATTATTACTGCCTGCCTCGGCTTTAATACCTTTGTGGAGACAATAGTAGCAATAGAGTTTGCAGCATCGTTCATCCCGTTTAAAAGGTCAAATATGAGAGCCATTACTACAACTATTACTACGACTGTCATAATTTATCTACCTCTGCTACAAAAGCTCCTTCAAAAAATCCAGCCCCCTATTATCAACTTTATAGTCAATTGTAAATGATTAAATTTTATTTGAAAAATTTTATTTATCTGTTAGATATAGGGAGTCGTCAGTTCCGGGAGAAGAAAGATGATTATAGGTATAATATCTGATTCGCACGATAATATCCCTTTAATAAGGAGGGCTATAGTCTATCTAAACGAGAAGAATGTCAATATGGTCATTCACGCCGGAGATTATGTAGCCCCCTTTTCTGTAAGATTATTTAAGGAATTTAATTCCCCATGGATTGGGGTCTTTGGAAATAATGACGGGGAGAAGAAGGGATTGACAGTGGTATCTGAAAATCGTATTCAGGAACCGCCATACGAATTAAACCTTGGAGGGAAGAGTGTATATATAACACACAACATCAATCTTGAATCCCAAGACGGAATTATCCCCGGAAGGGATATCATAATATTCGGGCACAATCATGAGGCATCAATTAGCAAGAAGGGGAATCAGTTGTATATCAATCCAGGTGAGCTCTGTGGCTATATTACAGGCAGGGCGACGCTGGCAATCCTGGACACAGATAAGATGGACGCCGAGATTGTGGAAATTTAGGACTTAAGAAGGGAAAATTAATATGAAAAATAATAAGTTCTGGTTCTTTGTGGCCTTAATACAGGTTCTTTTTGCCATCATTTTTTTTGCATCCTGCAATGTCCGTGAGAGGGAACCCTATAATCTGAGCAATCAGGATATTAGACTCACAATATTGCATACAAGTGATATCCATTCCAGACTCTTTCCTTATAAATATATACCTCTCACAACAGATGAAGACCTTGGGCTCAATCCCGACAATGGCCCATTTGGAGGGTTTGCACGGATTTCCTACATTGTGAAGAGAGAGAGAGAAAAGGCACAGCGGAGCGTCTATCTGGACTCTGGGGACATATTTCAGGGTGCCCCAATATTCAATCTATTTAAGGGTGAAGTAGAATTTATGATGTTGAGCGAATTAAAACCAGCCGCTATGGTGATAGGCAATCACGAATTTGACCTCGGTGTGAAGAATCTACAGACCCAATATGTCAACTATGGTTTATTCCCTCTACTTGCTGCCAACTATATCTTTGATTCGGGGGTTCAACAGAAGAGCGAAATCGGCAGATATGTCGCCCCTTATACCATTGTAGATGTTGACGGATTGAGACTCGGTATAATAGGGATGGGAGATATTGACTCAATGTATTCAATCGGAGAAGGCGGAAACTCAATGGGAATTACACCACTTGATACATATACCACATTGACCAGATATGTAAATGAACTCAAAGATAGGGTAGACCTCATAATTGTCCTCTCTCATATGGGGCTCAGTCACGATGTAAAGATTGTGCAGGGATATGATACCTGGCTCAGAGAAGGAGATACACCACCGGAGGGATGGGTGAGAGTTGAAGATAAAAATCCGATACAGTATGAAGACCCCAATACACCGCTCAAAGAGGAATCTGACAACCCAGACCTTGAGTACAAAGAGGGATGGGTAAAATACCATGTCCCCGGCGTAAGAGGGATTGACCTTATTCTGGGAGGACATCTGCACATAGTCACAGACCCACCGAAGGTCCTCAAAGATGTGGATGGAAGAGATGTCATAATCTGTCATGATGGGGCTTTTGCAAAGTTTGTCGGGAGGCTTGACCTGATAATAAGGGATGGTGAGATAAAGGATTTTACTCATAAGATATTCCCTGTTGATAATACTGTCCCCGAGGATGCAGAGATAGTAAAGAAGTTGGAGCCATATAGAATCAAACTCTACGAGGAGATGCAGATAACCAGACCTGTGGCATTCTCCTTATCAAAGATTAGAAGATTTAATGCAAATGGTGGGGATTCGCAATTGGGCAATCTGGTGGCAGATGCTATGAGAGTGAGAAAGAGGGTGGAGGCAGAATTTGCTATTACCAATTCACTCGGCATAAGAACAGATTTTGAACAGGGGCTTATCAATATTGAGGACCTATTCAATGTCTTCCCATTTGAAAATACAGTAACGATTATGTACCTCTCCGGTGCGGAGGTTCAGGAGACCCTTGATTATATTGCTCGCAGGAGTGCTGATAGAGGTTGCAAGACACAGGCACAGGTCTCAGGGGTCTCATTTGTGATGAATTGTACATCAAAGAAGGCAGAGAATGTGGGGATAGGTGGCTCCGGGCTCCCCTGTGAGAAAGACGAGGATTGCTCAACAAATGAATTCTGTGCAGTAGGTAATAGATGCAGAAAGCATCTGGATCCAAACTCAAGCTATAAACTCGCCACAAATGATTATATGGCTGGTGGAGGTTCTGGATTTCTGATGCTGAAGAGAAATACAACCAAGTACAACACATACGTCTCTCTAAGAGATACACTTAAGGACTATATTCAGACATTTTCTGTCTGTACCGATGATGACTTCAATCAACTTGACTCTAAGACAGCAAAGGCACTTAAAGATTCATATGAAGATTTAAGGAAGATATATTTACAGATCCCCTGTATCAATTTTAGCAAATTATCAGAGGGTGAAAGAATAAAGGTCAAAAATGAATAAGAAAAAACCATTTATTATTTTTTGTTTAGTCTGTCTCTTCCTATTTTACTGTTCAACCGAACAGATAGGCATTGAAGACAATCTTCAGTCATTTGAGATCAGGATACTGTCTCCCGAGAATCTTGGCTCAGAGAAGGACCTCCTGCCAGCAGATACGAATACCATAATCTTTCAGGTAAAGGCACTTGGTAGTAAAGGCGAAGACCCATATAAAATTACGAAGGATCTCTCTCTATACCTCAACTTTGGTGGAAGAAGCACTTTTATAAAGACCATAAAAATCACAGGAGGGATTTCTGCTGAGGAAAGAGTTGAGGTGACCAATATATACGGGAAGGCGCACATTATGGTTGCAGATGATCAGGGAGATATGCCATCTTATGCAGCGGGCTCATCAGAGGAGATCTACTTTAGAAATCCCTCAATTGATGATATTCAGAAGAGCTCTATGGGGGGCCCACCTTTTAGTTCAGATATGGCTGGATACAGGGTAAATATCAGAGGGCAGAGGAACAACATCGGCAGGATGGTGGTCACAGCAGTTACAAATACCGGCTTCTATATAACAGACCTTGCGTCCAATTTGAATCCACCACCCTCACTATTTGTATATAACTTCTCAAGGCCTTATGGTATTTATAGATATCAGATGTTGTGTTCCCTCACCGGCGGTGTTCAGGAACATCTTGGAGACACACAGATTACATTCCCGGACTGGCTCACCTATGAAGATTGTAAGATTATAGATTCATTGCAATGTCAGATATGTCTTGCAGAACTCAAAGAATATGAGGGGAAGAATAATATTGAACCATATAAACTGACGACACAGACCACCTATGATAAGACACTTATGGAAGCCCTTGAGTCTTCACTCGTGGTAATAGAAAATGCAACCATTATGAATATGTTTGAATCCGCATACGACAGAGATACCTATATAGACTATGGACAGTACAAGGTCAGACTCAACGATACAACTGCGTCAGCCACATTGCTCGTAATTTCAAGAGACAATGTCTCAGACTTTGACCCTTCAAAATACATCGGCAAGACATTTTCTTATGTCAGAGGGATCCTGACCGAATTGAATTTTGGTAGCACAAATTCAATGTGGATAGTTAATGTTAGAGATAAATACGATATTTGTATAGAGGGCTATTGTCCAAAGAAAAATTGATATAAGGTCTTTCTTCTCTATTTAAGAGGGGAGACTATAGTTGAAGAAGACATACGATATAAAGATTTAAGGCTTGATTTTTGATCTTGACTATGTAATAGCGAATCATACTGTAGAGCCATCTTATGCCAAAGATTGACCCGATAATAAATAGACTAAAAATACTTGCTCAGGGTGCCAGATTTGACGCCTCCTGTGCCTCCCCATACGGCGGGGGACTCACCTTTAATGAGAGGAGAAGAGATATCTCAAGATTTATCTATCACAGCTGGACAGAGGATGGCAGATGCGTGCCAATACTAAAGGTGCTGCTCACAAATTACTGTATATACGACTGTGCATACTGCCACAACAGGAGGTCAAACGATATAGAGAGAAGTACCTTTACTCCAGAGGAGCTCGCAAATATTACATCTGAACTCCATAAAAGGCACAGGATTGAAGGTCTATTTTTAAGTAGCGGCATAATAAAGGATGCCGATTACACTATGGAGTTGATGCTCAGGACAATTTCAATTTTGAGAGATGAACATAAATTCTCTGGATATATTCATACAAAGATTCTGCCCGGGACAGATGAGATTTTAATTGAGAAGATTGGAAGACTTGCAGACAGGATATCTGTAAATATTGAGCTCCCCTCTGAAGATTCCCTAAAATTTCTGGCACCGGACAAAGACAGAGAGAAGATTTTAAGACCGATGATTACAATATCGGAACTCATAAAGAAATATAGATATGATAATAAAAAGTTTGATTCAACACTCAGATTCTCCCCATCCGGACATAGCACACAGATAATCGTTGGTGCTACAGAAGATACAGACTATAGGATGTTACTTCTATCAGAGTATCTGTATAAGAGACTCTCTCTCTCAAGGGTCTATTATTCCGCTTATGTCCCTGTAAATGAGGACAGCCGTCTCCCGCGTTATAATGAACCCCCTTTAAGAAGGGAGCACAGGCTTTATCAGGCTGACTGGCTTATAAGAGATTATGGATTTGAGATTGGGGAACTTCTATCTGAGGGTGAGCCAAATCTATCGCTTATGCTTGACCCGAAGACAGAGTGGGCATTAAAAAATCTAAATAGATTCCCGATTGATATAAATAAGGCTGACTACGAAGAACTTATTCGTATCCCCGGTATAGGGATTAGAACAGCCCGCCGAATCCTCAATCTCAGGAGATATCATTCGCTAAATGAAACAGATTTGAAGAGATTGAAAGTCCCAATGAAGAGGAGCTCACATTTTATATTGATAAATGGCAGGTATATTGGACAAAAGTTTGATAGTGATTTTATAAAATCACATCTGATAAAGAAAAAAGATTATGAACAATTGAGGTTCATCTTTGATAGAGATGAGATCAAGGAGGACCTTATTGCCAGCAATACAGGAGAGCTTTGATGAAGAAAATCAGGGGCTCCTTGAGTAGATATAGTGCCCTATCTGGCCGAAAGATATACCTCCATCATTTGGTGGAACGATGCGATTTATTAAAACATTAAAATTATTCTCTCTCAAGATCTTCACAGAGGAGGAGAGTAAATACTTGTTTTGAAATACCCCACCCGAGAGAGCCACAGTAAAGAGGCCGCTGCTATCTCTTATATTTTTTGAGATTTCAAGAATCAGATGGGCAACCCCATTGTGAAATTTGGCTGCAATTATTGAAGAATCTACTCCGGATTTGATATCGGCAACTATATCTTTAAACAGATTTGATATATCAACCTCAATCTCCCCTTTATCAATCAGGTTGAATGAATATCTCTCCCTCACCCCCTTCTTTGCCATATATTCAAGTGCCATGGCAGCCTCCCCCTCAAAGGAGTTCCTCTCTCTTATACCAGCCAGAAATGAAACCGCATCAAACAACCTCCCCATACTTGAGGTTGTAAATGTGTTTATCTTTTCAGAGAGGGAATAAAGAATCAGCCTGTACTTCTCGTTAGCAATCCTCTTATTTACATCTATCTCAAGCGGGTCAATTCCAGATGCGAGAAGGTATGATATGGCGGGAATGAAGCAGTACTCAGAGGCAGTATCTCCACCAGCCATTTCTATATATTTCAGGTGTGCAACCCTTTTATATTCTCTAAGATTACAGAGGAATACCTCACCGCCCCAGATCAGACCATCATCTCCATAACCGGTTCCGTCAAAGGCAAATCCAATTACATCACCTTCATAATTATTCTCAAGCAGTACCGAGCATATATGTGCATAGTGGTGCTGAACTTCATAGATATCGTTTAGTTGCAGTCTTTTTACAATTTCTCTTGTAAGATATAGAGGGTGCTTATCCAGAATAGCAGTCTCTGGATTTATTTGAAGTATCCCGGAGAGGAGATTATATGTGTGAATAAAAAACTCAATCCCCTCCTCTGTCTTGAGGTCACCCAGATGCTGACTCATTATTATCTGATTCTCTCTATTTAATGCAAATGAACCCTTGAGTTCACCGCCCGTGGCGAGGACAGACTCTTTGAGTCCTTTATTTATAATAATTGGATTGGGCACAAATCCCCTTGCCCTCCTGAGTATTATCTCCTCCCCTTCAAATGAATACATTATGGAGTCGTCAACTCTATTGTAAATATCCCTGTTGTGCATAAGAAATGCATCTACAATATTGCTGAGATTTCTCTCTGCTGTCTCATTTGTATATTCAATCGGGAGTTCACTGATATTCCCGCTCGTCATAACCAGTGCAGAGAAGTCATAACTTCCATCCTCCAGATTAGAGAAGAGGAGTGTATGAAGCGGTGTATATGGAAGCATTATTCCTATATAATCATTTTGAAATGATATCTCTTCTGGTAGACTGTAGTCCTCACTCTTCTTTAAGAGCAGGATTGGAGATTCTGGGCTTTTAAGTATCTTCTCCTCTCTCTCCGAGATTATAGCGAGTCTCCTGGCGGTCTTAATATCGGGCACCATTATGGCAAATGGCTTCATATTCCTTCGTTTCCTCTCTCTTAAAAGAACCACAGCCTCCCGTCTGGTCGCATCACAGGCGATATGAAATCCGCCAATGCCCTTTATTGCTACAATCTTCCCCTCTCTTAAAAGCATCTTTGTCTTACTGATTGCCTCATTACCTGAGATTATTTTATTTTCCCCCTTAATTATTAGATATGGCTCTGGTCCGCAGAGATGGCAGGCATTTGGCTGAGCATGGAATCTCCTGTTTGATGGGTCGTCATACTCCCCCTTACAGGATTCGCACATAACAAATACCCTCATCGTTGTATTCTGTCTATCGTAAGGGACTTTCTGAATGATGGAATAGCGAGGTCCACAATTTGTACAGTTAATGAATGGATACAGGAATCTCCTGTCATCTCTATTTAAGAGCTCAGACTTACAATCCTCACATATAGCGAGGTCTGGAGAGATTGAGGTGGTGACCTCCTCCTCCCCCGAAGAGTGAATTATTGAAAAATCCTTAAAGTCAATCAGATCTATCTTTTCTATTTCAATGGTGGTTATCCTTGATGCAGGTGGTGGTGAACTCTTAATACAATTAATGAATCTATTTATTCTCTCCTCATCTGAGGTTGCCAGAATCTCTACCCCGCTGGAGCTATTCCTGACCGTCCCTTTTATACCGAGTTCGTTTGCCAGTCTATATATAAAAGGTCTCATACCCACCCCCTGAACTATCCCATTTATCCTTATTGAAAAACTAACCCTCATTGGTCAATATGACCTTCTTAAAGAGATTAACATATTCATCTGCCGTTTTATCCCAGTTGAACCGCTTTACTACATCATCCCTATTTCTCTTAAGGTTCTCTCTGATATTTGGATTTGTAAGTACAGAAAAGATTGAATGGGCAATGCTCTCCTTATCAAAGCCGGATGAAAAGAATACCGCATCTCCTGCTATCTCCCTTACAGAGTCAAGTGGTGTACATACAACGGGGGTTGAGGCGGCAAGTGCCTCAAGGACAGGGAAACAGAAGCTCTCATATCTGGAAGGCTGAACCATAAGGGATGCCTTCCAGTACATATCTATCAGCAGTTTATCATCCAGATTGTAATAAAGTGTAATTCTATCAGACAACCTAAAGCTTGAATTTCTTGCCTTCTGGGGGTTGCTGACTACTATTTTGAGATTGTAGTTAATTTTATCTTTGATTAGATTAAATGCATCTATCAATTCATTCATATTCTTTGCACTCAGATAGGAGATTACACTTAATATATAGTTCTCTCTATCCACATTCTCCGAGAAGAATGACTCATCAATACCACTATAGATTACAGATATTTTATCTGCCACCTGAGGATAAAAGTGCAGAATCCTCTCCCTCTCAGAATGTGAGACAGTCACAATATGGTCCGCTATTTCAATAATATGAGGGATGAGCCTTTTGTAGTATTCCTTAAACATCTTTGAATATGAATTGGAAGTGGCGAGATATGCGACAGAGTGAAGGGTTACAACAAGCCTCACTCCTTCAGGTATCCATACAGGTGCAATATTTGCCGGGCAGAAGAGAAGGTCATATTCAAGTGACTTAAACGGAAGACAGAAGTGCTCCCAGATGTGCTGGCTTAACCTGCTCTGAGATGGAGGTTTTATTACATCAATATCAAGATTGGGTATACTGCTTAAATGTCTCAATAGCAGATCAGTATATCTCTCCACACCACTCACGGTGCTGTGCATTAATACCCTGCCATCTACCAGTATCTTCATCCTCTCCATCCTGCAATCTTAAATAAAACTCTCAAGCCTCTCAAATATCCTGTTCCAGCCACATTCCCTAACAGAGTCGGCAATCTTCATCCGCTCGGAATGGCTTATTATACCCATTTTTTCAATTGCCTCAATAAATAATTTTTTGTCTCTGTAATTTCTAAAATACTGGTTCTTCTCTTCAGATTCGGATAGCCCAGTTGCAATCACCGGCAACCCCGCCGCCAGATATTCATAATACTTGAGAGGTTTCTCAACATATTCAGTCAATCTATCTCGCTTAAAAGGGATAATCCCTATATCACACCCCTTCAAAAGGGATGGGATATCCTTATATCTTCTTGCACCCAGATATATTACATTTGGAAGCGCCTTGATTCTCTCAATATTCACCTTTGCAGGACCGATGAGCACAAATACTATATCTTTTAATGTCTTTGCTGCCTCATATAAAAGCTCAATATCCACCCAGAAATCTATTCCACCACAGAATACAGCCTTCTGCTTTTTAATGCTCAATAACTCTCTATCTGGTTCTGCCTTTAAGAAGAGTTCAATATCCACCCCATTCGGGAGAATTTTTATGTTCTCAAAATCAGGATATTTATCCTTTAGATAATTTAGTAACCTCTTATTTACTGTCAGTATGATTGGATTTCTATCTCTTATAAACACCTCTTCATATCTCTTCAATCCCTCAGGATGACTTAAAAAGCCCTCAAGTAAATCGTTATATCTATAGATAAACTTTTTTGCCCTGACATATCTACTCCACAGGAGCATAAATCCCTGAGATGTTATACAGATATCATATTCTTTTCTTGAAAGAGAGGACAGATTAAAAGAATAAGCAAAGAGGGAGAGGTTTAACCCTGAACCCAACAGGAAGTTATTTCTAATCGGTAGAGGGGTCATAGGTGTATACTGCCTCAAATTCTTCTCTATCTCAATTCCAGAGGAGATGCCATTTTTTAGTATCGCTCTTCTATAAGAGATAAAAGGAATGAAAAGATCAATACAATAGGCGGGTGGGGTCACAAAGTCCACCTCATCCCCATTTCTTGCAAAGTAGAGTGCAAAGTGATTTGTATCAATAAATTCGTTGTCAATATTAAACGGGAAGTTCCCGAATATGAGAATCTTTCTACCCATCTAAAAAGTTTTTGAAGAATAGTTCAAGGGATAAGACTCCCCAGAGTCCCCTTGAAAATTTTGCATCAGAATTCAAAAGGCTTTCTATCGTCTCTGTATTAAACAACCCTCTCTCCTTTGCCTTTTTTGAGAGAAGTATATCATTGAAGAACCCTCTGAGTTCTCTCTTTGCCCAGATATTTAATGGGACAGGAAATCCCATCTTATCCCTTCTCTCCAATATCTTCTGAGGGACGATATTTTTAACAACTTTCTTTAAAAGATATTTCAGTTCGCCATTTTTAAACTTTATGACAGGAAGTGTGGAACAGATATGTTCTACTATCCTGTAATCTAAAAATGGAGTGCGGGATTCCAGACCCCATGCCATTGATGTCCTATCCTCTACCTGAAGGAGCGCCTGCAGATGATATTTCAGATCAAAGTACTGTATTCTATTTATATATGAAGTCTTATCGGGCTTTGTGAATATAGCCTCAAACTTTTCATACTCTTTTGAAAGAGAGACATTGATATCCTGATTTAAGAGATTATTTACCTCAGAAAATCTATTCATCAGTCTAAAATATCTCTTCGGCTGTTCCTCAAAGAGCCCATCCTTGAAGAAGCCTTTTATCATAGGGATATAGTTGTTTAAAAGTTTCAGGTTGGGGATTATAGTCTTAAGTGTTGCGACATATTCGGCATTCTCCGCGGTATCAGCAATAGCGCCTTTAAGACACTCCTCAAGATAAGCCACAAGATATCTTGCATATCCAAGGAAAATTTCATCTCCTCCCTGCCCCCCCAGAATTACCTTTACCTTCTCTGATGCAATCTTTGAGACAAAGAACTGTGGGAAGAGTCCTGGACCGGCGGCTGGCTCATCCATATAATAGATTATTTTTTGAATACTCTCACTGAAATCATCAGCAGATAAAACTATCTCATTATATTCCGTATTGAATTCCCTGCTAATCAATTTTGCATATTCGGTCTCATTAAATTCCCTTCCTTCAGCAAATGCACCTGTAAAGGTAGTAAGTGGAAGGTCATTTAGAATAAGTCTTGAGAATGCTACAATAGTTGAGGAGTCCAGTCCACCCGAGAGGTGGGCACCGACAGGGACATCAGAACGCATCCTTATTCTCACGGCATCCTGAATAAGATATTTGAGCCTGTCAACAATCTTCTCCTCATCTCTATCATCAACGACATCAAATTTTATATCCCAGTACTGCCTTATCTGAATCTGATTTGAAAATATATTGTAAATAAGATTATGCCCGGGCTCCAGCCTCTTTACTCCCTTAAACAATGTCTCCTCATCAAGTGACATCTGGAATACAAGATAGTCTGAGAGGGCATCATAATTCAATTCTGGTTTTTTGAATCTTAATATTGCCTTTATCTCGGAGGCGAAGACGAATCTCTCTCTGTCTGAATAATAGTAAAATGGCTTTACTCCCAGCCTATCCCTCGAACAGAATATGGTCTTGTCTTCATCATCATAAATGGCAAATGCCCACATCCCGTTGAACCTCTTAACACAACCCTCTCCCCACTCTTCATAGGCGTGGAGAATTACCTCTGTATCTGTATTGGTATAGAATCTGTGTCCGTATCCCCTCAGTTCCCGTGCGAGTTCCAGATAGTTGTAGATACATCCATTGAAAATTATTATCTTTCTTTTATCTTCATTAAAGAGAGGTTGTCTGCCAGTATTTAAATCAATGATTGAAAGCCTTCTATGCCCGAAATAGATTCTCTTATCCGAAGAGATATATTCGCCCCACTCATCTGGGCCACGATGAATAAGTATATTTAATGCCTCTCGGGCTACCTCTTCATCAAAATTTCCAGAAATTCCAAAGATACCACACATATTAAAATCCCTTTATTATAATCCTGGAGTATTATCAATAAGATTTTTACCTATATCACATCTATTAAAAATAATTATTTTTGACTTTAGAGTATCAGATGGAGAGGGATTATAAATATAGATTAAAAGTAGGTGCTGGTGATGCTTAGAAATTATTGTTAAATAATCTTTATATCCATTGTCGGCTTTGAAATATCTTCTGATTATCTCCCAAACCCATTTACAAAATAATTCTTGACTTGTTTCATTATCTTTTTTTGATATAACTATGTCTATGAAAATTGAGATTAAATGATACTTTACAAAAATTATAAGAGGGAGATAAAATATGAAGAAGGTAGTATTGATTCTCTCAATCTTTATTAGTTATGCGTATTTCGTGGAATATAGCTGGGATTATAATAATAGTTTCAGTCTGGCTTGCAGAGAAAACGGAGGCAGTGCTGTTGATCCACCCTGCAATGACAATGGGCTGGAAGCAGATATGGTTATAATTATTCCAGCAGGCAGTATGATACCAGAACTTAGCTATGATAGTATGCAGACAAAGATTATTGAAGGATTAGATATAAGAAATATGATACTTATTTCAATATCAGAGAGTAATAATCATATAATTGATAAAGATGGTAAGCCCACATTTTTGTTTGGTTCAAAGGATTACCTGGGGGTGAGGGATTTAAGCATAGAATTGAGTGAGATAAAATTTGAAAAAGATGTTTTAAATAGAATAATGTTGATAGCCTGTTTGGATTTAAATGTTGGATTATATAATAGAGCCAGCAGTGTCACTAATTTGTATGATAGAATAGAAGAAAAATATTTTTATATAGGAAATATTCAGGATAGTGGCAAAAGACTATCGGTAAAGCTTCCAATTAAATTTAATTTGAAGGTCATAAGGGATTCTGGGAAGAGTTATATAAATTCTTTAATCGTAACTTCTACGCAAAATGCGCGGAAGATTTTTATGTATCTTGTTTTCAGCTATGCAAATTAGGCGATAGATTTAATGGCGGAGCGGAGCGAAGCCTCGTAGGGAGACCTAACTTTGGAAAAGGCGGAGCCTACGGTGCGTATTTGAAAAGATAGATATCATCTTCAGCACTATTAA
>JBMFOP010000081.1:0-13503 GCA_049969675.1 Myxococcota bacterium
CTGCCTCTGCCCTCTTTTTAGCCTCTTCTTCCTGTTTGAGTTTTCTCTTCTTTTCTCTCTCAATATCCTCCTTCTTGTTCTTTAACTTCTTCTCTGCCTCTGTTATATATTTTGCAACCCTCTTCCCGTTTTCAGAATTTTCATCAATATGTGATAAATACTCTTTCAGGTATTTTATTGAATCTAAATATCTCTGAATTGTATCTCGCCCCTCAAACTCTCTGTCCATATCCAGATAGAGTATCCCGAGATTAAAGAGGGTCTCGTATAGATTCGGTCTCTCCTTTAAGAGCTCAAAATATATCTTTTCTGCCTCCTCATATTGTTTCTCACCTCTCAATGCATTGGCGAGATTCAATTTCGCCTCATAAAACTTTGCATTATATCGCAAGGCAATCCTGAATTCCTGAATTGCCGCCCTGTAATCCTCTGCTGTGGAATAGAGTACTCCCAGATTATTATGAACCTCTGGAAGGTCATATCTAATGCTAACTGCCTTTTTTAACATCTCAATAGCTGCTGGCAGATTATTATTTTGCTTATAAATGAACGAGTATTCAATATATATCTTTTCATTATCTGGGGCTATCTCTTTTGCATTATCCAGAATATTCTGTGCTAGCTCAAATTTCTTATCCCTTATATATGTCCTCGCGAGGAGAACCATAGTCTCGGCATTCTTCTCATCCACCTTTAGAGTCTTCATTGCATTCTTTCTCGCATCTTCAATCCTGTTGGTCTTGAGATAAAGCATTGTAAGTGCATTCTTGAGCTTGCTTGACCTCTTAAATTTACCTATCTGGTCCAGAATAAATCTCTCAGCATCCTGAGGTCTTCCCATTTTGACATATAACATCGTAAGATTTTCAGCGGCCATAAAATAGTCTGGCTTTGCCTTTAGCGCCGCAAGATAATATCTCTCCGCCGAAGGGAAATCACCCTTCCACTCATATATTAAAGCAATGTTATAGTAAGCCTTATAAAGTCTCGGGTCGGATTTTACCGCCCCCTCAAACATCTGAATTGCATCCTCAGGTTTTATATAAGCAATCTTAAGAGCTTCATTGAAGGTATTCAGCGCTGTCGGATTAAATTCTATTTTCTCTTCCTCATCTTCAACCTTCATCCCGACAGATTCCAGATTTGGTCCGGTCTCCTCCTCCTCTATCTTCTCTGAAACCTCCTCTTTCTTCTCCCCTTTTATGGAGACCTCTTCCTTCTTTACCTCCTCCTTTGCCGCCTCCTGAACAGGTTGCGTGAGAACCTCCTCCTTCTTCTTGCCGGTTGCGCAGGCAAATAGGGCAATTAAAATAAGGGTACTCAAACTATATTTTACAAATACCTTTAAATTCATAAAATCTCAATCTTCATCAATCTTCTTTGTCTCCTCTTTCTTCTCTATCTTCTCCTGTTTATCAGGGGCCCTCTTCTCTTCCTTCATATCCTTCTTTGGCTCTTCCTCCTCATCTACCTTCTTCCCACTTCCTTCTTTTGCCTCGTTTACTGGTTTTTGTTCGTCCTTTTTTTGCACATTCTGTAAACCCTTCTCTTCAATCTTCTGAGCAGGAGGCTGTAATGATTCATCCCTCAACATCTCCACCTTTGTTATGGCATCAAATGAGTTGACTGCCACAAAATCCTCAGTGGCAATATTTATCGGGTCTTTCATAAGTGGATATTTATTTGGTGAGAGTTTATTTAAGCTCTCAAGCGTCTTTTTAGTCCACTCATTGACCACCTTCAATTCTATAGCCTTCTTCCTTGCCTTTTCATAGAGTGCTATAGCAGCCTCTTCAATAGGTGCGGCAAATTCAGCAAGCGAAGATTGATAGACTATCTTTTCTTCCTCGGTCTTTAGCTCCTTCGGAAGTGGTGCCTCGTAGAACGATTCAGCAAATCTCTGTTTTGCATAACCAATCTTATACATAGCAGCCAGTATCCACTCTCCAACCAGATATTTTGCAATGTTGGAATATGCCTCCTCAACCTTCAGGTTCCATTTTGCCTTCTCGTTTAATTGCTGTTTCAATATCTTTTGATTCTGGGTGCCCCCTATTTTTATCTTCTCATACTGTGCGAAGAGCTCCTCCGCCTTCATAAATTCGCACTTCGCTGCCAGATATGCCGGTTTGTTATTCCCCGGTGGGAGCCTTCTCTTTTCAAACTCGGCAATAGTCTTATCGTAGTACTGTCTGGCGAGCTTCATATTCTTCATCTTCTCATAGGTCTCACCTATCTTATAAGTAAGTTCAACAATGGTCCCGCCCTGTTTTGGGTCTTTATAAAACTTATTGATATATTTCTCTGCCGTCTTTATCAGATTATTGTAGTCTTTCGCCTTCTCATAGACGATTATTGATTTATAGAATGCAAATGGCGCCTTCTCATGATTCGGGAACATCTCTGCAAATCTCAAATACTGCCTTGCCGCCTCATCGTATCTCTGAAGATTCTCAAGGGCATTTGCCGCATTGAATAGAGCAGGGGCACGATTCTTTGATTCAGGATATTTCTCCACGAGCATCAGGTAGTTGTTTATTGCCTCTTCAAACTTAAAACCGTTCTCCTGATTATATGCCACCTTAAAAAGTGCCTCATCTGCAAATGAAGACTTAGGGTACTCCTTAAATATTCTTTCATAGACAGTGGCAGCTGATTCAAATCTTCTGGACATCTCAAATGCATAAGCCGCATTCTGTAATGCCTTGTCAGCATATTCGTGTTTGGGCTTCTTATTGACGAATTTAATAAGTTCAGTGGCTGCCTCTTCATACTTCTTTGCCTCAAAGAGGGTCATCGCATAAGAGAAGAGGGCACCACCTTCAAGAATATTCATCTCCTCATTAAACTTCTCATCTCCAAAACCTTTCTTCTGAAAATCCTCGGTTACCTTTGCAAGATTTATCCAATCCTTATATACCAGATATGTCTGTGTTATCAGGCGGGCTGCAACCTTTGCCCTATCACTCTTTGGGTATTTATCCACAATAAATTTGAGCCTCTCCCTCGCCTCATCAATGTGAAACCTCTGATAATAGACCAGTGCGAGTGTAAACTGATAATCCGGCACCTTCTCATAATCGGGGTAGTTTTTGATAACATATTCAATGGCTGAGATATATTTCTGTCTGAGTTCATCGATCGGAAGCGGCTTAATCTGTGATGGGTCTTTGATATCCTTTGCCTGCCAGGTAGTATACTCCTCAATCTTCTTCTCCTTCAGCAGTCTGTTTATCTCATCCTCATATGCAACGGGCGCATAAATGGCTGATTCCCTCTTATATTGAGTACCCGCCGGAGAGTCCCTCACATTCTCATATTCACGAGCGGCGTCCAGAAAACGAAGCGAATAATATAATGCGTCGGCATAGTAGTAGTTCATCTCATATGCCTCTTTGGAGTTCTTAAACAACCTCAAATACTCTGCATAGGCGTCAGCGGCCTTTTTGAAGTATTCAATCGCCTCCTCCTGCTTTCCAGCGTTTTTGTAAAATTGTGCCTGCTGGTGAATATATAGAGCCGCGGTATACAGTGCCCTTTCAATTAGAGAATTTGCATTTGCCCTTGCCTCCGGGTCATCTTTATTCCTTTTAAACCATTCAGAGTTTTCAGAATAGTTCCTGACCAGAATCATCCTCTCTCTTGACGCAGCCTCATTGTCTTTTTCACCTATCAGATAGCTATTAATAATCTTCTCCTGAATCAGCGGTGCCTGGGGTGAATATGGGTCAAGAGTCAGATAATGTTTATATGCCTCAACCGCGGCTGCAAAGTTTGACTTCCCTTCAAGGACAAGGCCGGGCGTCTGATACAGAAGGTCACCCATCTCCAGAAAGACCTCTTTTTCATAGGGCGGGTTCTTCCGCTGCTTGAAGAATTCAATGAGGCGACTTACACCGGAATTACTCCAGTGGTCATCAGCAAAGCAGATCGCAATATATTTAATAGATTCTGGCCTCATCTCTGACTGTAGTTTGATATCAGTCCCCTTCTTTGCATCGTAAAATTCAATCAGGTCAGCAAAGAGATTGACAGCCTTTGCAAGGTCATCCTTTCTATAATATGTCCAGGCGAGTTTATAGAGTGCGTTTGGATACAGGATTGACTCCTTATCAACCATTGCCTTCCTGTATGAATCTATTGCCTTATCCAGTTCTGGTGGGTCAGCGTCATCAAAGTAATAATTACCTATTCTCATCCAGCTTTCAGCATAAAATTTGCTCTTTGGATAATTCTGAACTAATCTGTAAAAGACCTCCACCGCCTCCTTCTTCTCATCCTGTTCATACAGCGCATAACCGAGCAGATAATAGACCGCATCCATATATTGATAATCTGGGAAGTCAGATACAATTCTCTGATATAATTTTATACAATTCTCAAGCCTCTTTCTCGGCTTCTCCGGCAGGGACTTAATCTTGCCATCCTCATAATCTTTTTCCAGTTGTGCATAACTATCAGTAGCCATAAAGTATTCATCTGTCGCCTTCTCAAAATATAGTTCTGCAAGTCTGAACATTGCATGGGGGGTATATCGTGGGTCATTGGGATATTTTCTCAAAAATTCCTCAAGCCGGGCAATGGCTGTATCTCTGAGTGATCTCTGCTCTGCCTCAAGTTGCTGAATGGATTTTTCGTATATTCCCAGGACACTTTCCCGTTTTGTATCCCTCTTTAACTTAACTATAGTCACTATCTCCTGCTTATACTCGGTAGCCGCCTTCTCAAACTGCTCCACCACCTGAGTGACCTCTTTTATAAGTCTGTCATATTCACTCTCTGGCTTCAACCCTGGTGCTGATACAGATTCTGTCTTCTTCTCAGTGGCTGCCCCCTTCTGCTCCGATTTTAAGTCCACCTTATCTTTTTTAGGTTCACACTTTTTTGCTGGCTCTTCTTTACACTCCGTCTCCTGTGCAAGAAGTTCAAATGGGTATATCATAACAGCGAGGCATACAATCAACAATATATATGTGAAAAACCTACTCATAAATCACTTCTCAATATCAAACTCAAACTCTTCCTGAACACCCTTTATCTCTTTAGCCTGATCCTCTCTCAACTTCCCTATCTTCTAATCTACCTCCTCCTTCTGCTTCCACGCTACATCTACAATTCCAACATCCGCCTTGAGTACCAGGTCCGAGAATAGTTTATTCACCTGTCTGAAGCCAGCATAACCAATCTTACCAACCAGTTCCTTTGAATCATCAGTCATTATATTGGCTTCCTTCTTATATTCTTCAAGATTCTTCTTCTCCCGCTCAATGATCTCTGTTAGAGCCTTTGCCTTCTTATCAACAGCGGCATCAATTCTCGCATCAAATTTCTTAAATTCCTCTTCGTGCTGATTCAATCTTGAGATGAGGTTATCCACCCTATTTAGATACCCGCTATCCTCCTGAGAGAGGCGATTCTTAAAGTTGTCAAACAACCTCCTCTCATCATCCTCAACCTTTTTTAACTCCAGTCTCTTATTCTGGTCTTCAGATAGGACGCTCAATGCCCCGATTTTACCTCTCTCCTTCTTTATCTCAGCAGTATAGATTGCTATATCCTGCTCAATGGCATTTACATTGTCCCACTCTGTCTTAACCTTTGTGGCAAAATCCTCTTCCAGAGATTTATCTCCGAGTTTACCTTTGTTGTCATTGAGCCACTTTTCAATGGCAAAGAGCTGTGCCTTCATACCTTCAAGTGCAATCTGTAGTTGATGAATAACTTTCTCTATATCAGATATATGTTTTACTATCTCCCGTTCCTTCTCCTCTAACTCCTTAGCCCCTTTCGGTAGAGAATCAACAACCCTTCTCAATTCATCCTTCTTCTTTCTCAACTCCTCAAGGTTCTTCCTCTCATCCTGAGAGATATATTTCTCTATTATTTTAGCCCTTGTCTGAGTGATATCAGTCCGCAACTTATCAAGACCCATCTTTATATCTACCGCCTTAAGTTTCGCCTCTCTGAGTTGTGGAAATATAACAGATTTATCCGCGCTCTTCAATTTTGCCTCAATAGCATCTGCCATCACCAAAATCTCATCAATAGAGGTGACATTCCCTTTGATATCGGTGGCGATTGTAAGTGCCTTCTTTACCTTGCTGTCCGTAGATGCCCAGTTGAAAGCCACCGGTGGAAGAATCTTCTTCAATGCCATTCCATCTGGCTCTTTTAGGAGCAGATCCTCAAAGTATTGAACCGGATTATCCCTCTCTTCCAGAATTGAATGAAGCTGTTCTTTGACCGGATAATATCTATCAACCATCTCCTGAAAATTTTCAACTGCACTATTGTAATCTCCGAGCTTCATAATCACCGAGCCATAAAGTGCTTTTGCATTCAGAAGTGCCGGTGTCTCATTGGTAGACAGGAGCATAATCTCAAGCGTCTGCTTTGCCTTTTGAAATTCACCCGACTTTATATATATCCACGATATCTCATAAAGGGCCTCTTCAAAGTGTGGCGATTCCCTCTGAATACCCTGATATGCATCCAGCGCCTCTGGATACTTCCCCAATTCATAGTAGATTCTACCGATTGCAAGAGTCGCCTCTTCCTTCAGGTCCCTGTGCTCCGGGGTCTGAGGGTCAATGCCCTGAATACTCTTGAATATCGCAAGTGCATTGTCGTAATTCTTCTTCTTTACCTCAATGACTCCCTGATAAAAGCGGGCATTGATATAATACTCGGAATTCCTATCAATCAACCCAAATATCTCACTCGCCCTTGAGAGGTCTCCCCTCTTATAGAGTGTCTTCCCCAATGTAAAATATATCCCGCTCGTAATTGAAGAGTTTGGCAGTTGCTTAACGATGTTAAAATACCTCTCAATACCTTCATAGTTATTTGTCAGGGACGCAATCTGGATTACCCTCTCAAGAGCGGTATAAAAGTACTTTTTATCACCCTTGTTGAGCAACTTATTGAAATAATTTCGTGCACCATAATAATTTTTTATCTTAAATAGCGATTCGGCAAGCAGATTGACTGCATCCCAGTACTGGGGCTCCTTTTCATTTGCCACATCCTCAACAATATCGTAGATAAGAACCGATGCGGATTGATAATCCTGAAGATAGAATAATGTCTCAGCCCTTGCAAATCTCTTTGAGAACCTCTCTATATCAAGAGACATCTCCTCCGGTATAATATTTTCCTTCAGGATAAAGTTCATCGTCTGTTCAAGTGAATACAACTTCTTCTCATAGTTATCCAATTGCGAAGAGATACTGCTCTCCTGAGCCATTAATAGGTTCTCAAAAACTATAGATATCAGGATAACTCTTATTATTGACATCTCTTACCCACCATAATCACTTTGAAGAAACCGGTGCCGCCTTCTTCTCCTCTACGACAGGCTTGACCTCCACATCAAATCTGACCGCGGGCCTATCCTTGAGGTCTGTCGTGAGACTTCCCTTCTCGTATGCCACTATCTTCACCTTTGTTATCTTCCCCTCCTCAACATAAAATGTATAACTGGACTTTATCTTAAATTTATATTGATTCAGGTATGAGAATAGTCCAAACCCATTCCCTCTATAGACCAGATAGACACTTATTGTATGATTGCCGGGGACCATACTGGATGATGGCAGGATCTCAAAGACATCAGTATTCTCAAGAGAACCATCCTGATTTACCTTGCTGAATATCTGGGTACCATCAAGTGAAAACGAGACCGACTCAATCTTAAAAGATGAGCCCATCTCGTTATTAAATATTAAATTTATCCTGGCACCTGATACCTTACCCATCAGGACAGTCTCCTGAAGGAGCGTCAACCTTGCCTTGGAGCGAAAGACCCTCTCTTTGAGCTCATTTACCTTCTCCTCCAGATTCTTTATCTGAATAGAATATGCCTCATTCATAACATTTGCATTATCTACCTGCTGTGCATTTGCTGCGGGTTTGGCTGCGGTATCTGATGCCTTTACCTCATCTGGCTGCTCACTCCTGACCTCTGTCGCTGGCTGATTCTGACTCCCCTTCTGTTCGGGGGCATTCTGCGCGATGGATAATACAGGTAATAAAATTAACAAATAAATAAGCAGTATTTTAAGATTCCAATTCATTCTTAAACCCCTTTCGAGTATAAGACAGTAAAATATTTTTAGCAGAATGCAACATAAATGTCAAAGAGAAACAAAAAAAAATTTAACTATTTTACAGGGTTCGCCTTTAATGTAGTTTTGCCGTTTTTTATAATTACATCAAACTTAACATCTAAATAGTTGCCCTTCTTCATCAACTCCGCCTTTGTTACCTTAATCTTCTCAATGAAGTTGTCAAAATTTAGATTCTCAATAGATTCACCATTCTGAAGCCTCATTGCCACATATCTATCAAAAAGCCTCCTAAACTCATCCAGTTCTTTTGCCTGTGCAGATTGTTTTGCCTTATCAAGTGCCTCAATCTCTTCAAGAGAGGCGACCATAGTGGCATCAGGGTTATAACCTTCCTCCCTCTCATTTTCTATCATCTCCCCGACATCCTCAGATGTGATCTCACCCCCAACAAATATCTCCCCGGACATAGGTTTGGGCACAACCCCCTTCTGAGACTCATTCGCCATTACAACTCTTTGCTGAAAATCTAAATCTTTATTGACATCCAGACTTGCTGTCTCAGTTTTAATCTCCCTGGATGCAGGTTTTTGAGATACCTTTATCTCACCTGTGAATGTCCTTCTGATATCATCCTTCTGAATATCTGTGAAGACCGGTACAGACTTTGAAGGCGAACTGACCTTCTCTCCTGCCACGAAGAGGAGTTTGTTGATACTCCTCACCAGTTCATCAAATGGAGAAGGTACCTTTACCTCCGGTATCTGTACCGAGAGATTTCCTTTAATCGCCGGTGCAAGTGAATCATTTATCAGGTTGATGGTAGAATAAATAGTCCTTGAGATACTGAAAGACACTATTATTCCTATAATGAGAACACCTACAAGCACTACCAGCACAATAAACTGGATATCTCTCATATCACTAAACTTCCCTGCAAGGCTCGCCGTGATAGCGACCTTTATATCTCTGCCTGGCACAAAATCCTGAAAAATTGTAATCATCGCTGGTATATTTGTTGGAAAATATGGGCTGTCTTCTCCCTTTAATCTGCCGTGCAACAGAATCCTCTCTTTGCTCTGCATAATACTTACAAGAACCTCTGGCGCCTGTTGTCTGAATGTTGAACCTATCAGATTGTCTTTAGAGAAGATACTGATATCAAAAGATGTAATATCCCTTATACTATAGGCAAGCGAATCATCCATCATCTTTACAACTATAACCGAACCGGCAATTCCCCCCTCCATGAAGACCGGCGCAAGAGATACGATATAAATCCTATTTTTGTGGGTAAAGATATCACAGGAGATATTATTCTCTTTTACCTTTGAGAAGAGTTCGGATGAGATAATTACATTTAAGATATCATCCTCCACAAGTGATATTAACGCCTTATCTGCGATATCGTAATAGGCAAGAATATATTCTGTCTTCGGATTAAAGTTTAGCTCTAACTTACCAACAATTATGGAGTGCATCTTCAACTTATCCATCTGTCCTTTCTGATTCAGGAGTCTCTTCTTCCTCATCTCATCGGGTACCATACTTATCTGATTGGCAACACTCACCGCCTTTAATCTGTTTGAAATTCTAAAATTCTCAAATACCTCACCAAGCCTCCCTGTTGCCCCAATGAGCTCTGTCTTACTATTTGTAAGAACCATGTTGTATGAGCCATAGAAAATGAAGAGGGCAAATGCAAATACCGTGGATATCAAAATAAATGGAATTAAAAACCAGAGCTTAAATTTTAGCATCTCTTTTCACCTGATTAAAATCGGCAAGGTATATATACTATTTTACATACTATGTCAAAAAGAAACTTTCTAAAATCATTGCACCAAAACTTGCAGATTGCAATCTTACCACTCGGGCTCCATCTTTCCATTAAACAGGAAATATAGCAAACCACCAGTTACACCACCATTTTTCACATATGATTGATAAATCCCTCCATCTGATGCTACAAACAGATTGACCTGATTGGCAGATGATGCCGTAAGATTTGGGTCTTTATATATACTTGATACCTTCCAGTTGTCTCTATTGAAACAGTTTGTCTTATTCATATTACACCTTGCCATCCTGAGTTCATTGCTTGAAATATAGGTCACATAAATATTTTTGTTATAGACTGATATATCTACCTGATAATCTGTGCCGTAATAACCGCTGACATTCTGAATATCTACAAACTCCCAGTTGTTAAGGTTATTACATAGGGATGAAGGACTGAATGCACATATCCCAACTTTGAGGATCTTATCTATAACCAATGTTGCATACTGATTGACTGTGGATGTATCCCTTGCAGCCATATTTCTATTTTTGCTAATCCGATAGCTCGCACTCGTAGTGTAGAGATCCATAGAGACCCAATCAGATTGAGACTCACAACCATTAGCATAAAGGCAATAATATTTCTTCAATATATTATCAACCCTTCTCAAAATATAGAATGAGCTTGTAGAATTACCGAGTGAAGGAGTGGAGGTTGTGTCTGTATCTGAACTAACGAGCACATCTCTTGTCCAGTTTGCAATATTCATACAGTCAGTTGAGGTATAACAATAATGGAATCTTATCTGATTTGATGTATCACGGGAGACTATTGCAACGCGCCCATTGGCAATTACCATAGAGGGTTCTACTCCAGAGGCAGATATAATAAGTTTGCCCGCAGCAGTCCAATCAGAAGGTGAATCACATCCGGTAGATAGGTTACAGATTGCTATTCTGAGGTTATTTGATGAATCATGATATGAGATATATACATTTGTTGCATCCACCACTATCTGTGGATATCTGATTGTTGCACCAAGGTCATGGACAAGGACACCAAATATCCAATTTGCAGCAATACTACAGTCATTTGACAAATTGCAGTATGTAAAATAGAGATCGTCATTTGAAACATATGTAACATACAAAGTGTTATTTGCAACGGCAGAAGAATATTGGGCAAAATTATTTGATATCTGCACATTATTAGTATTTGTAAAACCTTTTGCAAATCTACGCACAGAGATAGGTGGTGAATCATCACTCACCTCAACACCTCTTACGCTGTTGGTAGATGTATAATATGTATTTGAATCTGGTATGTTAACAGTATTTTTGCTTATGTTAGAATCTGGTATATAGACGCTATTATCCCAATTTGTATAAGAATCGGCATCATACAGATTGATATAGCCATCTACATAATTCAGGGAGTTCCAGAGATATGTAAATGAGTCTGGAGAAGGACCTGCAACAGAGTTCAAAGGAGATACAAGAGATGGTAATAGCAGCCTTGCAGAGGCATATAGAGGGGCACCAATTGTAATTGCTATATTTGAATCAAATGTTGCCACCTCTGGAAAATCTATATACTCCTGATATTCTCCAGGTATTGTTTTTACCCAAAGGTTCTCACTCATACAACCAGATGCATCCGGGTCATTACAACTCAAATAGTAGAGAGAGCCTTCTGATTTCCTGGCACCTATAATATAAAGTTTCTTATTGGAGTAAACAATTCTGGATAGAAACATATCATCCAGAGCGGTATCGTATGCAGTTCCAATTGACCAATCACCTACTGCATCACAGTTTGTATTGATAGCACATTTTGCCACCTTCTGTGCATAATCAGAGCCATTCTTATTTGACCAGGTCAGATAGAGGTCCTTACCAGAACTGAACATATCTAAATAATTTGAGTCGTTGCTATTATATAGAGGTTGAGGATAAGTCGTCCAATCAGCAGCGTTATCACAAAGTGTACTGGGCACACAGGTTGCTATATTTAGTGGAGTATTCCCACCGGATTTTGCACCAAAATATGCCACCCATACCCTTGAGTCATTTGCAACAATAGATAAGGTAGTATCATTTGAAGTATCCCCTGCAACCGATAAATCAACCTTTGACCAGTTTGCTGAATTAGTACAGTCAGAATATAGTGAACAGGAGGCAATCCTCGGAGTATTCCCATAAAAGTAGGCAAAATAGAGCCGCTTACCATCCGTTATCATTGGATTGCTATCGGTATTTAATTTTGTTGGAGTTGATGGTTCTATATTATAATTGTTCCAGTTTGCCGCATTCATACAATCATTACTCCTTGAACATCTAAAGAAGTTGATAGTATAAGAACAGGTAGGTATACAGGAATTGGCCATGACAGCAGGAATATAGTAATATGAACCATCTGTTATCACTTTTGTTTTATTAAACACACTCCACAACATACCTATATTCAGTGCTGTCTTCTCCCAGTTATCATCATCTTTACAGTCCTTTGTATCCACCGGACATTTATATAATTCTAATGTACTACCACCGAAATCTTTCAATACTCCGGGACCGGCAATAAATAAGTCACCATCAATATATGAGACAGTCGGGGAGTAGATACGAGCTGATATATTTTCTGGCACCGTTATGTTTGCCCTTGCAATACCTATCAATACATTGTAAACGGTATTATATCCACTTTGATTACCTGCGTAATCCACTGCCTTTACTCTGAAGGTATAGTTCAAACCATTTGTGAGTCCGGTAATAGTTGCAGTGGTTGTATCACCATTTACATTCAATGATGTCCAGCCTCCACCACTGTTGTATTCTACAATATAGTTCTTTATTCCACTACCTGTATAATCAGATGAAGCAGTCCAGCTCACAATTGCGGCACGGCTCTTTGGTGTAACTGCAATATTTGCCGGAGTTGACGGAGGTACAGTATCAAGCATAACACCATTTGAAATTGAATAGCCACTGTAATTTCCAGCCTTATCTTTGACACAGGCACTCACATATTTATATCCACTGTTAGAAGGTAAAGTCCAGTTAAATGTCTTTATACAGGGCGTCTCGGTACAACCTGAAAAATTATATAAATAGTTAGCAGAGGCACAGGAGAGTGAATTTGAGTTGCCAAACGCCACAAATAAGTCTGTGCCATAGAAGACATTGTCATCGGCTGTAAGTTTAATACAGACAGATGTATTATTGGTATATTGAATAGGTGTTGTGCAGGTACTCTCATATATCTCAAGTGATAGAGGTGTTGGCTTCACATTATCCAGAATTATTGAATCACTACGAGTTACACTCTCACGACCCGAGCCATCCTTAACTTTGGCATATACTGTCTTATTCCCATTTGCCGAACTCAATATATATGAGGCTGGATTGACATAACCTATCCAGCTTGCACCGGCAAATGCAGCGTCCTCAGATATCATCATATATTTTATAGCACCAGGGGAGATATCACTCGCTGTAAAATATATGTGTACCCCTGTATTTACTGTTGTATCTGGATTCCCGTTGTTAATGACAATTGAACTGAGAGTCGGATTATCAAAATCAACTTTAATACTATCACTCCCGGTGCTACTTATATTACCTGCCACATCTCTGACTCTAACATATACATACCTTG
>JBMFOP010000082.1:0-13461 GCA_049969675.1 Myxococcota bacterium
GGGAGTTTCTTCATCTATTTACCTCTAAACTCTTTCAAATATTACATAATGCTAATCAGAAGTCAAACGCAATTTACCTTACTAAGCTACGCTTTGCTTCGCCATTTCACCTACACGGCACGAGGCTTCACTTCGTTCAGCCATTTCCAAAGGGAGGTCTCCCTTTGAATCCCTTCATTTTTTTCATTTTATTTTGTGATGCAATGCCTATAGGCAAAAGCATAAATAATCATCTGCTTCGCATTGTTTGCATATGATTAGTACTGCATAAATTTTTACAAGCCCTAAACCAAAACTGAAAACAAATCAAGATTTTGTTAATATTACAAAATTAATAAAATAAAATTTCTGCATTGCATTGCGATGTGTCGCTTCCCTCTGCCATTTTGGATATCAAAATTAGAGTATCTTGATTACATTTAATTGAAAGAGAAGATGTGAAGAACTCTTAATATCTATCTTATCCCTTTTTATATTGCAATATTCTATATATTGGTATAGATAAATATTTCAAAATCTGACTGGGGGTGATAGAAGGATTGATGATGAGGATTGTAGTTGTTGGTCTTGGAAGTGAGCTTATGGGTGATGACGCCGCCGGGCTAAGGGTAATTGATCTCCTATCAGAGAAGACAGGGTTCTGTGGAGTAGATTTTAAGAAGTGTTTCTCTACCGGCTTTGAGGTGATGGAGAGTATTGAGGGGTATGATAAGGCAATTATTGTAGATTCTGTTTGTACCGGATTACATAGAAAGGGTGAGATTGTCAATATTGAGCACGGGCAGATAAAATATTCAAAGAGGATCTCAAGCTTTCATGACTTTGACCTTATGACCTCAGTAGAACTGGGTAGAAGGCTAAATCTGAAGGTCCCTTCGGATATCAAGATTTATGGGATAGAGATTGAGGAGGTCACAGAGTTTCATAATGGGCTCTCAAGAGAGGTCAATGATGCTGTAGAATTACTGGCTTCAAAAATCTATGAGGAAATTCAGAATGTTTGCAAAGGGGGGAATCGTTTAAAGGAGATGGAGGTTACATAATGGGAAGTGTAAATCAGAACCTCAGAGGTATTCGTATCAAGATAGCACTGTTTGGGACTCCAAAATCTGGAAAATATTCTTTCTTACAATCTATGTGCAAGATTACTTCCACGCAGGGGAATCTGCAGCTCTTCTCGGATGAGAATGGGGATGTCTTCTCTTTTGTCCCGATTGTGAGGTCGGTCTTTTCTGAAAATATCAGTCTACAGGTAAAGATTATGGGGGCACGCGATAAAAAAGGGGATGGTATTGTATGGCAGTCA
Source organism: Myxococcota bacterium (assembly GCA_049969675.1). Classification (GTDB taxonomy): domain Bacteria; phylum Myxococcota; class SpSt-1050; order SpSt-1050; family SpSt-1050; genus SpSt-1050. The sequence goes on from JBMFOP010000082.1 coordinate 1,307, forward strand.
ATCTTTAAGGATGTAGATGGACTTCTCTTTTTATGCAGGACAAAGAAGGATTCTGTTCAGGAGATAACAGAATATCTACATAGGTTGAACGAGTATATGACCCATTTTGGTCCACGTGATTATTCCGTCCCCAAAGCGATATTTTATAATAAGTACGAGTCTGATATGAAGGTTGAAGAGTTGAACAAATTGGTGAACAAAGGGAATTTAAGGTATTTTTCTGGTGACCTGAGTGATATCCTTTCATTTATATCAGCAATAAGATTTCTGGTAAAGGAGGGTCTTAAGAAACATCAGTCAGATTATGAACGAATGGGTGGAAAGAAAAATATTGAGGAGGCATTTGAGATTGTGGAGGTCTTCAGGCCAGCCGGTGTGCAGATGGCAGAGAACAATGTAATAATAAATCTGCCAGAGGAGAAGGAGGCATCAACTAAGGTTGAGATAAAGGTACCACCACCGCCTCCACCCGAGGAGGAGATCAAGACCGAACAGGGTCTAAAAGAGGAGGAGATTGAGGAGCTGAGCGAAATGGTTGAAGAGAAACTGCCCAAAGAGAGTACAGTTAAGGTAAAGGTGCCGGTTCTGGATTTTTCTCATCTGAGTGAGAAGGGGGAGTTACTCTCAAAGATGATGGGTGAGATAGAGCAGGCATCCCAATTCTTTACACTTAAGATATCTGATTTGAAGGGAGAGTTTCTTTCACTTACAAAGCTCCTTGAAGGGGTTCAGCCAGCATTTAATAATTTGATGGAGGAAAACAGGTCGCTTTCTGATAAAATATCCACCTTGAAGATTGAGAATAAGAAGTTATCTGATAAGGATAAGGAGCTTCAGGAGCAAATAAAGAGGAATGAAGAGTTGAAAAGGAGTGTAGAGTTATCCACAAGGAATATTGAAGAATTAAATGCAAAGATTCTGGAACTTGAAAAGACCATCTCAGAGAAGGATAGAATTATTCATGATAAGGAATCTCTCCTGGCGATCAAGGTTACTGAGACTGATGAGTTAAAGGAGAGATTGAAGGCACTTGAGATGGAGAAGGAGAAGATCGGGATTGATAAGAGGACAATAGAAGATAAACTTACAGTCCTTCAGTCAAAGTACAGTTTGTTAGAAGAGGAGAATAAGAAGTTATCTGAAGATGCTTCAAGACTTCAGGAGGAGATATTGGCGTGCAAGGCAGAATCAGAGGAGTTGCAGACCAATCTGGGGATGAAGGAGAGAGAGCTCGAGGAGTTGAAGAGTGCAGGTAAGGAGGAGATAGAGAGTTTGAAGAAAGAGATTGATAGATTAAGTCTGGAGCTTAAAGAGAGGGCGGCTCCTTCAAACGATGAGGAGGTAAGGCGTCTCTCCTCGGAAATAGTAAACCTTCAGATTGATATCGCCCAGAAAGAGGATAGAATCAAGGAGCTTGAGGCAGAGCTCGCAGATAAGATAAAACAGATAGAGGAGCTCAAGGCATCAAAGCCATCGCGTGGGGCACCCACCTCAGAGACCGTCAATCCCTCTATGCTCGCAAAGACAATAGTGGCGAATCTCAAGTTGAAATATTGGGATGATATGCTAAGATCCCTTAAGGACGGGACTTTTCAGAAGAAGTACAATCCAGTCTTTGTAGAGCTAAAAAAGGCGTATGACAGTAAAGTCCCTGAGACATTTAAGAATAGAGATGCGATCTTTCAAAACGAGTTAAAGGGGTTACTTGAAGAGCTCAAAAAGAGTGTATAGGTTTTTTTTATGGAAGATACAATATCTTATATTCAAAAATTAGAGGGTGAGGAGAAGAAGGTCAGGGCGATGGCTGATATCGGTATCGCTATGTCCTCGGTTGTGGATCTGGATATATTGCTTGAAATAATAATGCGAAAGGTCACCGAATTGATGCAGGCAGAGAGGTCCACTCTCTTCTTATACGATTCAGAAAAGAACGAATTGTTCAGTAAGCTTGCACAGGGTGTATCATTGAAGGAGATACGGCTCAGGATGGGTGAGGGGATAGCCGGATATGTGGCACAGAGTTGTGAGTCTTTGATTGTCAATGATGCCTATAACGATGGGCGTTTTAATGATAGCATAGATAAAATTACAGGATTCAGGACAAGGTCTATCATCTGTATCCCATTGATAAATAAGTCAAGGGAGATGATTGGGGTACTTCAGGTCTTAAATAAGTTAAATGGTGATTTTGATGAGACAGACCTTTCTCTATTGAAGGCATTGGGTTCCCAGATTGTTGTGGCGATTGAAAACAACAAGCTCTATCAAAAATTGCTTGAGAAGAATGTGGAACTGGTGAGACTCTCCGATGAACTTCAAAGGAAGTATTTTGAACTGGATCTGCTATACGATATTGAGAGGAGTATCTCACAGGCTCACTCCCTGGATGAGCTCTTAAATGCAATTATCGTGAAGGCGGTATCTATCATTGGTGCTGAGGCTGGTTCCATTCTGCTTTTAGATGAGGATGGGGTGAATTTATATTTTAAGGATGCTGTTGGAGAGAAGGCTCGCGAGCTTATGAAGATGAGGTTCAGGGCATCAGAAGGGATAGCGGGGTGGGTCGTCTCAAATAAGACACCAGTAATATCAAATAATCCTTTAAACGATGATAGACATCTAAGATATATCGCAGAGAGCATCAACTACATACCGAGGAATATCATCTGTGTCCCTCTTATGTATGGTGATAAGGTAATTGGGGCATTTGAGGTGTTGAATAAATCCAATTCTTTTGATTTTAATGAGAATGACCTGAAGATGCTTACCCTCTTTTCAGGTCAGGTCAGTCGTGCTGTGGATATGTTTCAGAACAGAGAGGAGAAGGATCGCAACTCACGTCTTGCGCTCATCGGTCAGATGCTCTCAAGCCTCCTGCACGATTTTAAGACCCCGATGACTATTATCTCGGGATATATACAACTGATAGCGTTTGAAGATGACAGGCCAAAGAGGATGGCGTTTTCAGACCTTTTAATGAAGCAGTTTGAAATAATGAACAATATGATAAGGGAAGTACTCTCTTTTGCGAGAGGAGATTCTCAAATCCTGATACGGAAGGTCTTTGTGGGAAATTTCTTAAATGAGGTGAGAGATATCCTGGCCACTGAGATCTCAGGGAAGAATATTGAACTCGTAATTGATATCAGATACGACGGCCCGGCCCGATTTGATGATATAAAGATGAAACGGGTACTTATCAATCTTGGCAGGAATGCAATTGAGGCGATGCCCTCAGGAGGAAGACTTGTCATCATCGGTGAAAAGGAGGAGAATAATCTAATATTTACTGTCTCAGATTCGGGAAGCGGTATTCCAGATGCCATCAAAGATAAGCTCCTTAAAAAGGCTTTCGTTACATTTGGTAAGGAATCCGGTACAGGACTGGGACTCGCGGTTGTGAAGAAGATTGTAGATGAACACAGAGGGGTGATAGACTTTGAAAGCATAAATGGTAAGGGGACAACTTTCAGAATAAAGATGCCAGTTCTGGAAAACACCTGATTAGAGAATAATATGCGTAAGAAGGACCTGTCAAAGTATATTGAGTATATCTCTCATTCAGCCCTTGATATCAGACGAAGAGAACGGACTGGAATAATTGAGGCGGTATACTGCGAGCATAAATCTAAGGAGATGATACTTGATATTGCAAAGGCACTGATAAGGAGAAGGTCACCTCTCTTCTTTACTAGAATCAGTAAAGAGAAGGCGGATTTTTTAATGAGCCATATTAAGGGTCATCTCGTATATAATGAAGATGCAATGGTCTGTTATAGACCTATAATGAGGAAAAAGAGGGTAGGATTGGTGAGTGTCGTAAGCGCGGGGACATCTGATAGAATGCTTGTAGAGGAGGCCGCTCTCACACTTGATTTTCTCGGGAATAGAATTGAGAAGATTCAGGATGTAGGTGTAGCAGGGTTGCACAGGATTCTACCTTATTTAAGGGTTCTTAGAAAATCAAATGCGGTGATTGTGATAGCCGGGATGGAAGGGGCGCTCCCATCGTTGATAGGTGGGATTGTAAATTCCCCTGTCATTGCAGTCCCATCTCCAGTAGGATATGGCGTCTCGGAAGGAGGGTTTACAGCTCTATTCTCAATGCTCTCCTCCTGTTCCCCAAATGTGGCGACTGTAAATATCGGTAATGCCTTTGGTGCCGCCTGTATTGCATCTTTAATAAATCACAGAAAAGGTGGATGATGGGTAGGGTACTTCTTCTGGACCTCAGCAATGGTATATCGGGTGATATGTTTGTCGCAGCCCTGATTAATATGGGTGTCCCGAGAGATATTATTGAGTGTGAACTCCCACTTTTGAGGCTTAGAGGGTACAAATTTGTAATAAAAGAGGAGAAGGTCTCAGAGATAAGCGGCTGTTCTCTAAAAATAGAAGTTACAAGGAAGGAGATGGTGCATAGGAGTTTCGCAGATATAAAGAGACTCATACTTGATTCTCAGATAAGCGATGGGGCAAAGAGAATAGCAATTGATATATTTACAAGGCTTGCAGAGGCAGAGGCGACAGTTCACTCAAAGAAGGTAGATGAGGTCATCTTTCACGAATTGGGGGCCGTTGATTCAATAGTTGATATTGTCGCCGCATCTATCTGCCTCAACTTTCTCAATTGTGAGGAGATAATTGCCACCACCCCGGTCATCTCTACGGGGAAGGTTAAGAGCCGTCATGGGGTATTACCTCTGCCAGCCCCGGCGACAGTTGAACTATTGAAGGGATATACGGTGAGGTTTGAGGAGCGTGGTTATGAGACCATCACACCGACTGGTGCCGCAATTGTGTCATCTGTTGCGAAGATTGTAAAAGATATACCTCCACTTATGATTAAGTCCAGAGGGTATGGATTTGGGGACATAAGACCAAAAGGCTATTTCCCCGCGCTTGTTGTGTATGATACCGAATATGTCTCAGAGATAAGGGGACTCTCTGATATTCAGATTGATGCGACCATAGATGATATGAATCCACAGATGTATCCCTATATAATTGAGAGGCTCTTTGGGGTCGGTGTAAATGATGTATTCATCACACCGGTGATTATGAAGAAGGGTAGACCCGGTCAGAATATTACAGTCATCTGTGAACCGGCAAAGATGAATGATGTTTTAAGCATATTGTTCCTTGAGACAACCACAATAGGTTTGAGATATAACACTACCAATCGAGTGAGGCTTGATACCAAATTTGTAGAGGTAAAGACAGAGTTTGGTATTGTGAGAATGAAGGTCGCAAAGGTGGGTTCAGATGTAGTAAATGTTCATCCCGAATATGAAGACCTTGTCAGGGTTGCAAAGAGTAGTGGTGTATCAATAAAGGAGATATATAAGAGCGCGCTTATTGCCTATGAAAATAGGGGGAAGAGATAATGGGAGAGAGTCTTAAGATTGCGTTTGCCTTTGTCCCGGATGGGCTCCTTCAGAAGATATCAAACTCTATTGAGAGAGAGGGGGCAGAGATTTTTCAATTTGGTGAGAATTCACTTGAGAGTATAGATAAGATACTCCTGTGCGATCTCCTTGTGGTAGATTATTCTGGAGATAAACAGGAGGCAGGCAGATTAATCAGAAAGGTAAAAGAACAAAAACAGAATCTAAGAATAATATTAATTATTCAGGTGGACCAGCTGCAGACCCTTGAAAAGGAGTTTGGATATTATGATGATTATCTGAACAAGCCATTTAAGCCAGAACACCTCTTATACAAACTCAGGCTCAATATCAGGGTGATAAACCTGCTTATGAGTGGTATCAATAATGTTGAACACTTTGACCTGCTATCTGATATTGCAAATAGACTTGCAAGGGCTGAGAATTTCTATGATACTATACATCTGGTGGCGAGAAGAATTGCAGAGTATCTCGGAGTTATGCGCTGTTCAATAATTGTGGTCCCGGATAATCAGAGGGAATTCATAATGGTCTCTACATCCGATAACGACAGATTATTTAAGATGCCGCTCAAGTTAGATAAATATCCGGAGGTAAAGGAGATAATAAAGAGTCGTAGGCCCTTTGAGATATCAGATGTGCATAAATCTACTATACTCAAAGATTTTAATAAGAATCTAAAGGAGGCGGGGATAAAGTATATCTGTTTGATTCCTATAAATGATATAAATGAATTTTTAGGGGTAATATTTATCAGGGATAATAAGGAGAGACACCTCTCCTCCGTAGAACTGGATTTTATGACACTCGTTGGTGAGATCATCGGGATATTCTTCAACAATTCAAGATTCTTAAATGAGATTAGAATGGCTTCCAGAAGCCTTGAATCAGAGATAAAGTCCATGGAGTTTACGCTCTCAAGATTGCGTGAGGACAGGGACTTCTTAAATGATTTGATACAGGATGCCATTGAAGGTATCATTATCACAGATGTTGATGGACATATATTGGTCTTCAACAGGACTACCGAGAAGGTCTTGGGCTATAGCAGCTCCGAGGTGGTGGAGAAGATGAGACTTCAGGAGCTGCTTCCACAGGACTATTCAGAGGATATTATTGATGAATTCAACAACAGGAGATTCGGCTCTCGTGCCACGATTTCAATGGGGAAGAAACTCTTTGTAAGTAAGAAACGAGAGGCTATACCGGTTATGCTCACCGCCCGTCTGATTGGTAAGAGCGGAGATTTTACTGGCATTATCTGGCAGTTTGTAGATATGAGAGAACTGATAAATGCTCAGGAGAAATTGGTAGAACTCACCGAGAATCTGGAGATCGCCCGTAAGAAGGCTTTTACAGCCGCACTCGCCGGGACTGCGGCTCATGAGATGAATCAACCACTTCAATCTATAATGGGATATGTAGAGCTTCTAACAAAACGGGCAAAGGAGGGGACGATAGAGCACAAATATCTGCTCACGATAAATCAGGAGTGTGAGAGGATGGCACAGATTATAAAGAACATTGCAAATATCACCAAATACAAGACAAAAGAGTATGTAGGGTCCGCCAGAATTATTGACATCAGTGAAGACGAAGGGGGGGAGGAGTAGTCAGATATGGACTTTATGAGCTCTATTGAGTTCTTGAGATTTGAGGAGTTTTCCAAAGGGATAATTTCAGTCTATAATGAGGAGCAGCTCATCAGAATTACAGCAAACACACTAAAGGCAATATTTGGGGGATATTACTATTCTATAAGACTCTTCTCTGAGAGAGAGAAGAAGATAACATCCACCATTGCAGAGGGGCCTGTAATCCATTCTGACCTCTCTATCATCAGAATAAAGGAGAATACCGCCAGAAAGATGGGTGTATATCATAGTCCAGAATATTATGGAGAGGTCGTTCAATATACTGAGAAGTATCATCATATCTTCAGAGATACTATGGATGGGACGGGCACGCCCGTCGTATTTAAAGGTGAATTGATGGGAATAATCAACCTTGAGAGCCCGGATTCTGAGTTGAGACCTGAGGATAAGCTCCTGATGATACTATTTGCCAATCAGCTTGCTGTCTCAGTCAACAATATCAGGTTGCTCTACAGGACAGAGATTTATAGAAAGTTCCTCTATGGAATCATTGATAATGCCGGTGTTTTGATATCTGTGGTTGACGCCGATGGAAAGGTAGTCTTAATAAACAGATTCTTCAAAGATAAGATTGGTATGGAATTTAGAGATATCATAGGCAGGCCGGTGATAGGATTCTTCCCCGCCTCAGAGAGATTGAAGCTGTACAGGGCATTTTTGAGACTCAAATCAGAGAAGATTGAGAGAGTAAATCTCACACTGCTCTCCAAACAGGAGGGTCGTGAATTCAGTATGAATATGACACTATCTTCCCTCAAAGATGCAGCGGGGGAGTTACAATATATAGTGGCAATTGGTATGGATGTAACAGAATTTCTGGATCTCAAGAGTCAGTTTGAGGATGCACGAAGGCTTGCTACCATTGGGGAGTTTGTCTCACAGATATCACACGAACTGAATAACCCCATTACCTCTATTAAGGTCTATTCGGAATATGTAAAGAAGAGACTCTCCTCTGGCAATTTTGCAGTATCCGATATATCTGAGAAGATTGAACGGATTGAGACCACCATTGACCGCATACAGTATTTTGTAAAATCAATAGTGACATATGCAAAGCCATTCTCCGAGGAGAGAGAGAGAGTTAAGCTCGCAAACCTATTCAATCAGGCTCTCTACTTCTGTCAATATCTCATTGAGAAGAAGGAGATAGAGACAGTGATGAGGGTAGATCAGAATATATTCTTAAATTGTTATCCAAATCAACTTTCACAGGCGATTGTCAATCTCATTACAAACGCCATTCAGGCGATGGAGAAGGGCGGTAGGCTCAACATTGATGGGAAGTTAGAGGACGGTATGGTTGTAATAACTGTGAGTGATACAGGGAAGGGGATGTCAGAGGAGGTAAAAAAGAAGGTCTTTGAACCGTTCTTCTCTACCAGAAAGGCTGAGGGCGGGGTGGGTCTGGGACTTACCATTGTAAAAAATGCCATTCTGGCACACAACGGCAGAATAGAGCTTGAGAGTGAGGAGGGGAAGGGGACGACATTCAGGATATTTATCAGGGATGAGTGATATTGATTTAAAAAAGGGCTTTGAATTATCTGGCGGTTTTAAGGAGGGGATCCTGCTTTTGCATGGGTTTACCGGGACACCTTATGAGATGAAGCCCGCAGGAGATTATTTCTTTCGTCGCGGCTTTAATGTATTCTGCCCGGCCCTTAAGGGACATGGCACAACAGAAGATGAGCTGAATAAATGTAGCTTTTATGACTGGATTGAATCTGCAGAGTTGGGACTGAGATACCTCAAAGAAAAATCAGAAAATATCTATATACTGGGTCTCTCAATGGGGGGGCTTATAGCACTCAAACTGGCAGCGGTGCACAGAGAGATTAAAAAGGTGATTGTAATTGCCTCCCCTCTCTACTTAAGAGGTGAAAATAATCTTTTTGTGCAGGCGACAAGAATTCCAATATTTAGATATCTGATAAAATCTGTAACAAAACCGGAGCCCAGAGATGAGAGATACAGACGAATCTGGAGAGAGAATCCCTCTTATAGAGGTGTTCCAACAAGGGCATCTTATGAATTTTATAGACTTATGCAGAATGTGAGGGTGAGTCTTAAGGATGTTGCTCAGAGTATAATGCTTGTCTATTCAAGGGATGATATGGATGTGCACTTTGGGAATCTTTCACTTATGATATCTCTAATCGGGAGTAAGGATATATATGTGCATATTGAAAAAAATATGGGACATCTCATAACCCTTGAAGAGAAGAATGAAGAGGTCTTTGAGAAGATATATAATTTTATACAAAGATAGAATGGAGGTTTTCTATGGAGAAGAGATATTTACTTGCAATTGACCAGGGGACGACGAGTTCAAGGGCGATTATATTTGATAGAGAGTTTAATATCGTGAGTGTAGGTCAGAAGGAATTTTCGCAGATATATCCACAGGCTGGATGGGTTGAACACAACCCCGAGGAGATATGGGAGAGTATTTTATCCTCTATCTCAGACGCCATTTCAAAGGCATCTATAAAAGGAGAGGAGATAGCGGCTATCGGTATTACAAATCAGAGAGAGACTTCATTCTTCTGGGAGAAGAAGACGCTTAAACCACTTTATAATGCCATAGTCTGGCAGTGCAGGAGGAGTTCCAGCATATGCAATAGGTTAATTCAAAAGGGTCTTCAGAAGAAGGTTAGAGATAAGACAGGGCTGGTGCTGGACCCATATTTTAGTTCCACCAAGATTATGTGGTTGTTTGAAAATCATAAGGATATAAAAAGAGTTGCCGAAGATGGCAGGCTCTCATTTGGGACATCTGATTCATTCGTGCTCTCAAGACTTACCTCAAATGAGGTGCACGCAACAGACCCATCAAATGCCTCAAGGACAATGCTTTTTAATATTAAGACCCTTATGTGGGATAAAGAGTTGCTCAGGATATTTAAGATTCCAGAATCAATTCTCCCGAATGTTTTACCCTCAGCCGGCATATTTGGATATACAAAAGGTCTCTCTGTTCTGCCAGATGGGATTCCAATCTCCGGAATTGCAGGGGACCAGCAGGCGGCACTCTTTGGGCAGTGTTGCTTTGATGCAGGGAATACCAAGATTACCTATGGCACGGGTGCATTCTTACTTGTAAATACCGGCCAAAAGCTGAAGAGGTCCAGATATGGTCTCCTCTCAACTGTGGCGTGGCAGATAGGTGATAAGGTTACCTACGCACTTGAAGGCTCGGTATTTATAGCAGGTGCGGTGGTGCAATGGTTGAGAGATGGATTGAAGATTATTGAAAGGTCTTCGGATGTTGAAAGGCTTATAAATTCAGTTGAAGATTCCAATGGGGTGGTTGTAGTCCCAGCCTTTGTAGGGCTCGGCGCCCCACACTGGAAGAAAGAGGCTAAGGGGCTTATCTGGGGTATTACGAGAGGAACCACAGCTGCCCATATCGCCAGGGCTGCGGTAGAATCAATAGCCCTCCAGTCAAATGATGTAATTGAGGCGATGGAGAGGGATCTGGGAGATAAAATAAGGATCTTAAGAGTTGATGGGGGAGCCGCTGCAAATGACTATCTTCTCTCATTTCAGGCATCCATATCCCATAAGATAGTTCATAGGCCCAGGATAGTTGAGACTACAGCGATGGGCGCAGCAATGTTATCAGCGCTGGGCTCAAACTTTATAAAAGACCTCAAGACCTTAAAAGAGAATTTTATCATTGAAAAGGAGTTTAAGCCATCTATGAAGGCATCCGTGGTAAAGACAATAAAATCCAGATGGAATGAGGCAATAAAGAGGGTATGATGATGAGGATACAGTCTCTATCTCTTCTGTTCTCTTCTCTCCTTTTTCTGATGATGGGCTGTTCTGTAAAACCATATCTGAGGAGCAATGCCTTTTCAGAACTCGGTCTCAATCCTCAGGAGGTCAATAGATGTATCGCCATGTTAGAGGAGGATTCTGTGGATTACTTCCTCTGTGAACCAGAGAGTCGGATTTATAAACTCAAGATAATCCCCGCTGACAGTAAGAGTGGTATAATGCAGATTATTAATGAGCAGAATACTAAAACCGATTCTTTTACAGAGGTCATTGAAGGGAGAATATTGCAGATGAGCATCCCAATAAATTACTCATTTTTACCGGCTGGTGGGATTAAGGCACTCAAAAGAGGTGAAAAATTATACCTTATAGTCAGATCTGTTGAGGGTGAGAGGAGATTTGTAGATGCCCTCTTTATTATTGATAGATACACCGGCGTATCTACCCGGAAGAGAGATAGGTTGAGATGACCGGAAGGTAGTCATTATTCACCATAAGTTAGAAATAAAAACCTGCCAAATTTAACAACTCCAATGAAGGCGTGGTGTCAAACACTTTCGTCATTAAGCAGATCACAATTTATTAGATGTGCCAATACCTGTGAATCTATCCAGTCTGTCTTTATCTTTGCCTCCACTATTGCCTTTACCATCATCGGGTGCGCCAATCTCACATCCTCAATTACATCCTCTAAATATTCATACATCATCGTCCAATTCCCTGTTGCCTCCATCAATCCCCTCATCTCATTCTCAACCAGACTTACAAACTTCTTCAAATCTTCCCTGTTATTATACACCTTACCTCGCCAGACAACTTTCCCCTTCTCATCAATAGGTGTGCAATAACTAAATCCTTTGTGATAATCAACTCCTGAATAATTTATGGTGCAATTCCTTTAAATAGGTGGTTATTTTATCATACTTTCATTCACCCCGCCTTCATTATATCTTATTCTTCCCACATACGGTGTAGATAAAGTAAAGTAGCTCTCAACTTCTACTCTGCCTTTTTCAACAGTCCAGTATTCATAGGTCCAAACATACAAATGCTTATCAGCAAAAGCCTCAGAAGTAAGACAAAATATTAAAGCAAAAATAACAGGTGAAACTACATATTAGTGTTTCCATATCTGTCCTCCATTCTTTACTTTGAAAGCTGTCAATGTCGCCTAATGTTTCCAGCATAAAAGAAGTTTTTGCAGAGCAAAAATTTGGGTGGGTGCCGTAAGGGATGAACCTTTTACCCGCCTGCCATAGCCAAGCGGCGGGCAGGTGCTGTGTTATACGCCGGCGAACGAAGTGAG
>JBMFOP010000083.1:0-13076 GCA_049969675.1 Myxococcota bacterium
AATAGATTGATAAGACTGAATGAATTGAAAGAAAAACTGAATCAATAAAACATATTTTAGATTCTTTAATCGCAACTTCTACACAGAATGCACAGAAGATTTTTCAGGACTTTTGGTTTCGGCTATGCGGAATTAGTATATCAAATATGATATCTACTCAATCTTATAGAATTTATTTTTTGAGGCACCGCAGACTGGACAGTCCTCCTCCATTGGGCCTTCATTCAAATAACCACAAACTGGGCAAATATAATAATCTACAATCTTCTCTTCCATCATATTTTTGAGGGCGTTCTCATACAACTTTGTGTGAACTGCTTCAACATCTCTTGCTTGAGAAAAAACAATCATCGCTGACTTCTCTCCATCTTCTTCTGCCTCTTTTAACATCTTAGGATAATAGACCCCATTTACGAGATTCTCAGACTGGAAGGCATTTTCAAGATTTGTCTGTGTATCAGAGACCTTTTCAAGCAATGCAAAATGCCTCCTTGAATGTATCCCCTCCGACTCCGCTACCGCTCTGAAGAGTCTGGCAATCTGGGGAAGACCTTCGCTCTCAGCCTTTTGAGCATACATCAGGAGCCTCTGATAAGCCTTTGCCTCTCCAATAAATGCCTCATTGACATTCTTTTTTGTTCTTTCATTCATACCATTCCTCAGGATTTCTTATCATATTCTCTATTTAGATTTGCAAATGGTCTGTTAGAAAATCCATCTCTCTTTCTCTTCCCGTCATCATTTTTATATTGATGCTCTTTATTGTGCACATTGTGTCTAAATTCCTTGTTGTGGTGCCTATCTTCCAGATTTTCAATATATTCTCTCCTTTTAGAAAGCATATTCTTCAGAATGCCATACATCTTAAGCCATTCCCATCTCTCTACCGCCGGATATCCCGCTATCTCCTTTTCTGACTGGACATCTGAAATTACTCCCGACTTCCCCCCTATCCTGACTCTATCTCCAATTGTAAGATGCCCTGCAATACCTGCCTGTCCGCCAATCTGAACCCAATTGCCAATCCTCGTTGAACCAGCTACTCCACTCTGACCGGCAATAATACTATGTTCCCCTATCTCAACATTATGACCTATTTGAATTAGATTATCCAGTTTTGTGCCCTTTCTGATTATTGTATCGCCAACAGTAGCCCTATCTATTGTACAATTTGCCCCTATCTCAACATCGTCTTCAATAATTACCCCACCAATCTGCCTGACCTTTCTATAACCATCCTTACCTGCAATGAATCCAAACCCATCAGCCCCGATAATAGCCCCGGAATGTATTATAACATCATTTCCAATAACACATCTCTCTCTAACCACAACATTGGGGTAGACTATACAGTTATCACCAATCCTTGAAAGATATCCGATATAGACATTTGGATAGATAATCGTATTCTTGCCTATATATGCACCTTTTTCAATATAGGCGCCAGCCATTACTACTGAACCACTCTGAATAAATGCCTCTTTATCAACAAAAGCCTTTTCAGAAATCCCTGTTGGTATATAGTTTGGGGGGATAAACATCTCAATCACATCTGCGAATGCCAGATACGGGTCGTCCACGATTAAAAGATTTTTATTAATTATACCTGAAGAGAGCTTTTCATTGGTTATTATTGCTGATGCCTTTGTAGTCTCAACAAATTTTTTATACCGTTCTTTAACAAGTAAAGTTATCTCATTTGGCTTTGCCTTCTGAATGGGCCCTACCCCCTCAATCTCAACAGATGGGTCACCAATAATCTTTGCAGAGATGCGGATAGCGAGTTCAGATAATCTCATTTCTTCTTACCACCGGAATATCTTTCGTTATATTTTCTTATTACCTCATTTGTTATATCCATTGATGGGAGCGCATAAAGTATCCTGCCCTCAGCCTTATCCAGAATAAGGGTAAATCCATCTCTCTGAGCTATCTCCGCTATTATTACCTGCGCCTTATCAAATATCTCTTTGGTCAGGCCAAGCTCATTTTCAGAAAGCTCCTTCTGAAGCTTTGCATAAAGCTGTTGTAGTTCAATAAAGTCCTGTTGCAACTCCTGCTGTTTCTGTCTTCTGGCATCCTCTTTTAATACCAGAGATTGTTTATCATAGTCCTCCTTCTTCTTCTTTAGTTCTTCCTGCTTCTTATCCAGCTGTGCCTGCTTCTCATTAAATTCTCTTTTGAGTTTCTCTTTGGCCTTAGCCCCATCCTCAACCTCATTAAGGACTCTCTGCATATCCACATACCCAATCTTTATCTTGGTCTGTGCATAGGATGCAACTGGAAGCAGAAGAAGTAATATTACCCCTCCTGAAATAAGGTTCTTCAACATTGTGTTTCTCCTTGTTGATTACAATTTTGGTTTAACTTTGGACTTTAACAGGTCTCTAATATCTCTTGAAGGTAGGACCTTCCCCTCAGCGATCTCTCTTAATGCAATCACAACGGGTTTGTTCTTGCTGATAATCATTGGTCGCGCCCCGTTGAAAATCTGTCTTGCCCTCTTCGCCGCTACAAGTACAAGAGCAAATCTATTATCCACATAAGGTAAACAATCTTCAATTGTAACTCTTGCCATTAATAAAACCTCCTATCTATCTGGCTTATTGGCCTGTTCATGTACATCCTGTTTACTATCCTCTAAATAATCCTTAATAGAGAAAGATATATCCTCAAACTTCTTGGACTCTATGAAGGATATCTCCTCTCTTATACTGGAGCGGAGAGGAGTTCCTTCAGCGTCTCTCTCTCCAAACTCTACCCTTCCAATCTCTCTGGATAGGGAGTCATATATTATAATCAATTTTTCTGGTTTGTCCAGTTTATATTTTTCCAATAACACTGGATTTGATGGCTTCATCTGGGTTGCCTTTGTATCATTCAGGAAATATAGCAATGAGGAGATTTTGTAATATTTGACCTTCTTCTTTGAGTTGTTCTCCAGATAATACCAATCAGAGGAGGTATCAGTCTGCTCTTTTACAAAGGCATATTTATCTGTCCCGCTATCTAACTCAATCTTAAAGACCGAATCTCTCTCAAAATCTAAAATCTTTTTGAATTTATAATCATAAGGTTTTTTATCAAGGTCCTTGTAAAACGAGGAATCCACCTCTATAGGGACATCTGTGTTCTGTCTCATTACATATACCTTTTCCACTCCCTGTGAATCCTTTACCTTTGAGATACTGATGGAAGAGACCGCCATATCGGCGCCCTTATATATTTTCAGATAATCCTTTGACCTATCAAATCCGAATTCTGAAAGCCCCTTCTTCTCCTCAAAAAATGCCTTTGCAGATAGATTCTTGATAGAATTCTTTAATTTGTTGATTTCATCATCATCCGCCCTTGTCTTCTCTGGAGAGAGCATCTCCCAGATTTTATCCTTCTGCTCAAATATATATACTATATCACCTATCTTATATTCAATCTTCTTAATCTCATTGGTCTCAACCTTAAAGACCGATTTATCCCTCAGACTAAAGAGGTCTTTATCCAGATTCCCTTTGACATACCCTTCAATCAGAAATACCTCATTTGAATCCTCAAATTTCATATAGTATTTCCCATCAAAGTCATTTCTGATTCCACATAAAAGTCTTCTTGTATTCCCATTCTTGAGTTTATACTCAATTATCAACGAAGGTGTAGTCAGACCAAAATTGGAGAGCCTTTCATTGTCAACAAAACGGGTCGTGGACCTCAAAGATTCAAGTGTATTGATGATAGTATCAACTGTATTCTTATCTACATCAGATGAGATAGGGCTTACAATCCTGAACTGGTCATTCTCCTTTTTTAGCTCTATAGTCTTATTGTCTCTGTGAGTGATTTTAATCTCAGCAATATCATCTTTCTTGAGGTCCTTTACTACCTTTGTCTCCTCCTCCTTCTTTGTAACCTCCTCCTGCGATCTCTTATACTCTACAAAATATGCGTATAGTCCAAGGGCTATGAGTATAACCAATGCAAGAGCGGTCTTCAAAAGTGATCTGTGAAAGTCCTTCATATACAGAATCCTCCATTATTCTTACTTCTTTCTTCTATTAACAGTCAGGACTATAGCACCTATAAAGAATGCAAGGGGAATTGCGACCATGGTTGTATATTTTACAATGTTTGCCTCTTTTTGAGTCAGGAAGACCCTGCTTGAAGCCCTCTTTTTGGGTCTGATGGAGATGAGGTCCTCTCTCTGTGTTACCCAGTTTACTGAATTGTTAAAGAAATCCCCATTCCCCGAATATGGTCTAAATTTGTTATTGACAAATTCAGAGTCTCCAAATACAACTATTCTTATATCTGGAGAATTCTCAGAGGCAGATGAATGTTTCTTTGAGACGGCTACCGCAATTGATAACGGCCCTTTGATATCTGCCCCTTCAGTAAAGGAGACCTCTCCCTTTTTTAGAGCCTCAAAGTCAGTCTCTGCCCAGCTGGAAGGTGTAGTAGATGCGAGTGTCTTAACCGATGTTCCCGGGGGCAGTGTCTGAACAGGCGAGACAGTCCTTGCTGTAGGAAAGAACGAGGCGGCCTCAAACCCCTTCGTAATTTCATGGTCACCATACTGAGCCACGAGTGGTATGCTCGCACCCATACCGAATGCCCTCGACATCGGATCTACAATAAAATCATTTCCTATATTTACTCCATAATCAAGCAGGAGACCTTCAAGGCCTGTCCTGACCTCGGGTTCAAGCATTACAATCAATCTGCCCATTCGCTCCTGCAAATAGTCAGAGATCGCCTTTACCTCCTCGGGGAGAAAGAGTTTCTTTGGGCCTGCGATGATAAGGGCTGATGCATCCTGAGGTATCTTCTCTATTCCAATATTGAGCTTTGCAACCTCAATCCCCTCTTTTCTAATAGAATCAGCGGTCATAGCATATCCGGTCTCCTCTTTACTATCAATATCCGCCTCGCCGTGTCCGGTTACAAAATATACCTTCTTCTTCTCTGCCTTTGTTATGGAGATAAGCCCATTTGTAACCCCTTCCTCTGTGGGCTCTTTGACCTTCGCCTCTCTATCCGCAGATTTCAGCACAATTCTTGGACCTGTGCTTGTAATACCAAATGCATTTACCCTCTCTGGATTCTTCACAGGGTCTACAAATTCATAAGTGAATAGGGAATTGTAATATTTATAATTTTCAAACAGGTCTCTCAACTTCTCGGTCTCAGGGGCATCCACCGGATAAAATGCAAATGCCTTTACCTCGCTTTTTAGTGTCTTCAGGACCTTAAGTGTCTGGTCGGAAAGTGTATATATCTTGTCCTGATTCAGATCCATCTTGTATGGATGTCTTACCCCTATGTAATTTATAACAACCAGAATTCCGAGGACAATTATGATAGTAAAGAACATATTTGTCCCATATCGGGTAGAACGCGCTGCAAAAAATGCCTTTACATCAGAGAAATTTATAATGACATAGATGAGAAGCAAGAAGATTGAAATACCCAGAATTACAAGAGGTAGTGCAGTTATCTCGGGCTGAACAAGGAATAAAAATATGCCGATTATAAGACCGAAAAGACCAATTACTCCCAATATACTACCTATCTTCTTCATAGATTACCTCCATCTCTGAGAAGAGATTGCCTGCTGTGTAAGAAATAAGCCAAAGAATATGACAGAGCAATAATATATCAGGTCCTTTATCTCTATCAGACCTTTTGTAAATTGATCAAGGTGTTCAAGTAGTGACAGGTATCGCAGAACCTCTTTGGTAATACCCTCCGCACCGGCAGCTGCCCAACCTATTACCCAGAAGAGGAGTAAAAGTCCAAATGCGACAATTGCGGATATTATCTGGGATTCAGTAAGAGATGATGCAAATAATCCGAGTGCAGCAAATGCGGCACCAGCCAGAAATAGCCCGAGTCCAGATGTAATGAGAGGCATCCATTCAATTGAACCCGTAGAGAGCCCACCTTCAGAACCGAAGAATGAGAGCAATATCGGATAGATAAAAACTATCAACACCATTACAAATATAACACTTAAGGATGAGAGATATTTTCCGAGTACAATCTGCCATGTTGAAACAGGGGTCGTCATCAGGAGTTCATAGGTCTTGAGCCTCTTCTCATCTGCGATAAGTCTCATTGTAATAACTGGAATCATCAGCAAGAAGAAGACATTGATATTGAGAAAGAGCGGTCTCATCACCATATCGTTTAAGTTCATATGTTCAAGCATCTGCGGTGCCTGATACTGCAGAAACTGTAGAGACTGTCTCTGAAAGTAACTGAATATCTGCAAAAAGAAATAACCACTGATTAGTGAAAAGATCCCAAATATTACATAGGCTACTGGGGTATCAAAGTATATCTTAAATTCCTTCTTAAAGATTGATAATATATTCCTCATAAAATCCTCCTTATGCTGCCTTCTCTTCGGTTGTAAGCTCTCTGAAGACATCCTCAAGGCTCAATGTAATTGGTCTGAATTCCAGAAGTCCAAAACCACCATCCACTATATGCTTTGCGATCTCATCTCTCCTATCCTCTTCCTGCTCAAAGATGATATGAAATCCATCCTGCATCTCAGGGGGCTGATTAATCTTTACACCAAACTTCTCCTTTATCTGTTTCATCAGTTCAACGGAGAATCTCCTCACCTTTACCACCATCTCAGATATCTTCGTCCTGCGCCTTAATAAATCTTCAATATTCTCAGTGGCAACAATATGCCCTTTGTGAATTACTATTACCTTTCTACAGGTCATCTCCACCTCTGGTAATATATGGGTGGAAAGTATAACTGTCTTCTCCTTTGCAAGCTCTTTAATTAAGGTTCTCACTTCAAAGACCTGATTGGGGTCAAGCCCAATAGTGGGCTCATCAAATATCACCAATTCTGGATTCCCCAGAATCGCCTGTGCAATTCCAACTCTCTGACGATATCCCTTTGAGAGATGGGCGATCAACCTCCTCTGTACATCACCAATACCACACCTCTCAGAGACCCTATCCACCTCCTCTTTTATCTTCTTTGACTCTACGCCTTTAATTGATGCCACAAATTTGAGATAATCCACAACAGTCATATCATTGTAGAGTGGAGGATTTTCCGGGAGATAACCTATTCTCTTCTTGACCTCAATAGGGCTTTCAAAGACATCAAATCCAGCAACCTTTGCACTCCCACTATCTGGTGGCATAAATCCGGTAATAATCTTCATCGTCGTAGTCTTTCCAGCACCGTTTGGACCAAGAAAGCCTACAATATCACCCTTCTCCACACTAAAAGTTACATCTTCAATCGCACGAATCTGCTTGTAAAATTTCGTCAGTCCTTTTACCTCTATCATTTAAACCTCCTTCAATTTCACTGATAAACCATAAAAATTCATCCAGAGTTCAAATAAAATGACGCCTTAAATTAAACCCTATCTCAAAGTGCTGATTTACTAAACAGAATACTCAAAAAAATATTCCATACCCAAAATCCTTTTAAAAGGCTCAAGACCACTTCGCAGAGTTATAACACCAATTAAAATAAATTTTTTAGGAAATAGAGTTTGAAACACCAACAACAAATAGACTATCTCTACTTTGAAGTGACTATACTTTCTGTTTTTGTGACACCCTTTTCAGATTTGGCACTCCTCACCTGTTCGGTTGCACTCCCTTTATCTGAGTCTTTTTTATGATTGCCTTTGGAATTATTGGTGGCAACCTTTTCGGTTGTTGGTGAGTTCTTCCTTGCATAATCTGTAATATACCACCCTGAGCCTTTGAGTTGAAAGGAGCTTACTGATATTATTTTGTGCAACTTCCCACCGCATATCTCACAACTCTCTGGAATCTTCTCCCCGTTTCTAATAAAGATTTCAAAAATCTCACTGCACTTCTCACACTGATATTCATAAAATGGCATATCAAACACCCTCCTTAGGCAGACGGCGATGAAATAATATGCATTATTTATAAATAGTCAACTGCTTATTTTACTGAACTTTTTAATTGAATAAACTGGTTTTTATGCTATTTCACCAGAATTATGAATCTATGTGATATAAAGAGTGTAGAAGATATAAAAAGACTGCTTGCATCTTCCGGATTTATCTCAAACGAAGAGGTAGATACTGTGCTG
The DNA here is from genome assembly GCA_049969675.1 of Myxococcota bacterium. GTDB lineage: Bacteria > Myxococcota > SpSt-1050 > SpSt-1050 > SpSt-1050 > SpSt-1050. The sequence goes on from JBMFOP010000083.1 coordinate 8,102, forward strand.
TTTATTGCTATAAATCTCTCAAAACCAATCTTTATAGAAGGTCCGGTAGGTTCGGGGAAGACATTTTTGGCAAAGGCATTTGCTGATGCTACAAAGAAGAGGCTTATCAGATTACAATGCTATGAAGGGCTGGACGAATCAAAGACCATATATGAATGGGAATATTCCAAACAGCTCCTCTTCACACAGATGCTGAAAGGCAAGATAGAGAAACTCACATCAAAGGCAAAAGATATCAGGGATGCGATCTCTATCCTCTCAAAGGAGCAGGGCTTCTTCTCAAAGGAATTCTTAGTACCAAGACCGGTTCTTCAGGCAATAGAAGAGGGTGAAAAGGCAGTCCTTTTAATTGATGAGATAGATAAGGCGGATGCAGAGTTTGAGGCATTCCTACTTGAGGTTTTAAGTGATTTTACCGTTAGCATCCCCGAAATCGGGACCATTGTAGCAGATTCAAGACCTCTGATATTCCTTACCAGTAATAATTCAAGGGAGGTATCTGATGCATTGAAGAGAAGGTGTCTCTATCTCTATATGGAGTTGCCAGATAGGAGTATGACCGAAAAGATAATCCTTGCACATATCCCTGATATAAAAGTGCAATTGCTCAATCATATCTTAAACGCAATTGAAGGCATCAGAAAATTGAGGCTTAACCGTCAACCTTCTGCTGGTGAGGTCATTGACTGGGTTAAGTCCCTCTTACTCTTCTCCACCACAGAACTCTCTCGTGAGACATTTGCAAAAACTATCTATAGCCTTATTAAGGACCAGAACGACCTTGAAACAATCAATAAACATCTCAATTCTATCCTGAAGGATTACTGATGTCTGTTAGATGTCTGGTATGTGAAAAGGAATTTATACCTCATCTGAGCTTTCAGACTCAGAAAGAGGGAGATAGGACATTATACTTCTGTTCCCAGATATGCCTGCTGCAATACAGGAGCAGTAAGAAGGTAAAGTGTTCCGTATGTGGGAATGAATTCTTCCTGAGCAAAGTCTTTCAGAGGGAAGAGGTCGGTTTCAATACATATTTCTTCTGTTCACTCGCCTGTAGGGACAGATACTATGAGCGATCAGACCTGAGACAGAGGGTTCGCAAGATTGCAGTGATTAACCAGAAGGGTGGGACAGGGAAGACCACCACAGCAGTAAATCTTGCGGCTGGAATCGCCGAAAAGGGGATAAGGACATTACTTGTAGATATGGATCCACAGGGTTCAGTCGGGGTTTCGCTCGGTATCAGGGGCGAAAAGACAATTACAGATTACCTCCTGAAGAAGGGCGGCCTTCAGGACTGTGTGATACCGGTTAGAAAGGATCTGGATGTAATCACCTCAAACGAGAGGCTATCAATCTCCGAATTTGAGTTTATAAAAGATGATGCTAATGCATTCAGGATGCGTGAGTGCTTCTCCAATATATACGAATATCGCTTTATTGTTGTAGACTGCCCTCCTTCAATGTCATATCTCGGAAGGGCGGTGCTCAATTTCTGCAATGAAATTATTATCCCGGTCTCCTGTGACTATCTCTCATTTATGGGGACACAAAATATTATTAAATCAATCAACTACATCAATGAATTTCTAAAAAGGGATATAGTGATCACCGGTGTCCTCCCGACCTTCTTTGATATCAGGAATAGAATCTCCCATCTGATACTTCAGGACCTGCAAAAGAACTTTCAGGAGAAGTGTCTCCCACCAATTAGAATCAATACCAAACTCAGAGAGGCACCTATTCATCGTATGAGCATCTTTGAATATGCCCCTGATTCACACGGTGCAGAGGATTACACCCTGCTTGTAGAGAGGATCCTTCATTATCAGTGATTATGGACAATAACCCTGATGTCGTCATAAAGAGAAATAAAATAGCCCTTGTGATTCTCCTGTTCTTCCTCAATACCTACTTCTTTCAACACTATGATAATATCCCAAACCCAAATGAGCAGAGCAGAATATATCTAACAGCCGCAATAGTAGATGAACATAAAATCAGTATTGACGAGCAGATAAAGAGATTTGGAGATACAATTGATATTTCAAGGCACAACAACAAGTCATATTGTGATAAGGCGCCCGGCCTCTCTTTTCTGGCTGTCCCATTCTATGCCGTGCTAAAGTTTTTCTCAAAAATTTTTGGATTTACTCTCACCTATCCAATCATTCTCAAATTTCTAAGGGTTGTCTTACTCTCAATCCCATCTGCATTCTTTTCACTCATAATCCTATCAACACTTTTTAGATATACAAAAGACTTTCAGCTCTCCCTCGCCGTCACCGCATTTTACTCAATTGGGACAATTGCATTTACATATTCCAATCTATTATTTGGACATCAGGCGGGTGCAATGCTACTATTCTCTCTCTTCTACCTTATCAAAAGAAATGAAGAAGAATCGCCAGCAAAACTATTATTTGGGGGAATCCTTGCAGCCCTATCTGTAATAGTGGAATACCCACTCATCCTCATTGCCTCTGCCCTGAGCATTTATCAGATTATTATATTACGCAACAAAGTAAAATATATAGCCTTTATCCTGGGCGGTACATCAGGAATTTTGCTTCTCTTTATTTACAATCACCACGCCTTTGGATCAGTCCTCTCAACAGGGTATTCATATATTGCAAACCCCACATTTGCACAGTTTCACAGAGAAGGTATATCGGGTGTCACAACCCCCAAATTAAATGCCCTGCTCGGTTCATACTTCTCTTCAATGAGAGGTATCTTCTACTTTATGCCTGCACTTATATTCTCTCTTGCTGGAATCTATTTTATGATTAAAGATCCGGTCAATAAAAGAGACGGAATACTGATATTTATAATTCTACTTCTGATGACCTACTTCATCTCCTCTTTCTCCTACTGGCAGGCGGGTGGTACTGTAAGCCAGAGACACCTGACCGCACTCATACCATTTTTGACAATTCCGCTTGCATTCGCGATTCAATCGTTTATTGAAAAGGGGCTCTATCTTATTCTCATCCTCTTATCCTCACTTATGCTCTTCTCAATGCTACTTATTCCATACGCAACTATTCCCTTCCCATTCTTTTCAATGGTATATCCAAATCCACTTTTTGAACTGCCGATAAATCTCCTGAGATGGGGTGCGATTCCTCTGAATATAGGTAATATTTTTCATCTTAAAGGTTTTTACTCATTACTGCCATTTGTTATTCTCTGGATTCTCTTTGTCTCCTACATAATATATCACCTACTTTCCCTATATAAAGGGAGATTCTCCGCATTCCTCTTATCAATAATAGTTGTGTGTATTGCATTTCTTCTAATGACTGCAGCATCACTTATAGCCCGCGAAAAAAACTATGAGAACAAGATGAAAGATGTGATTGGCATTATGGAGAATTTCAGACCGGCAAAAAACTCCTGTGAATATGTAATTGAAGGGAGTTCACATAGATTCAGTAAAATTGCCTGTTATGCATTCCTCAAAAGGGGTACTGATGCAATCAAGGAGTTAAGGGAGGCAAGATGAGAGAACTAAGATTTTATAAAGTGGAAAAAGAGGGACATATCGGCTGGGTATTCCTCAATAGAGTTGAGAAGAAGAATGCAATGAATCCTTATGCCTTTTTAGAATTACCAGAGATAATAAATGAGCTTGATAGAGATGAGCATATTAGAGTGATTATTATTGCCTCTGCAGGCGAGAGTTTCTGTGCGGGGATAGACCTGATTGAGATGGGCTCTCATATTGAGGAGATATCAAATCCAGACCAGAAGGGAAAGACCAAATGGTTACTAATTTCAAAGATAAGCGAACTCCAGAGAACCATCAATTCACTCCAATCCACATATAAACCAGTGATTGCGGCTGTAAATGGTATATGCATAGGTGCCGGACTTGACCTTATTTCGGGCTGTGATATCAGACTCTGCTCCAGAGACGCAAAATTCTCCCTCCGAGAGGCGGCAGTAGGATTTGTGGCAGACATAGGGGTCCTACAGAGACTGCCTCCAATTATTGGAGAGGGGAATACAAGAGAGCTGGCATTTACTGCAAAATTTATTGATTCTAATACCGCACTCAGAATGCACCTCGTAAATGATATCTTCTCTGATAGAGATTCACTCCTTGCCGGGGCAAGACAGATGGCAGATGAGATAGCATCAAATTCACCACTCTCTATAATGGCATCCAAGAAGGTACTCAATTTCCTCTCTGAGGAGAAGATCAGTAGAGGGCTAAATTTTGTGGCATCAATTAGTGCCAATATTATTCCCTCCGAGGACCTCTTTGAGGCGATCTCTGCATTTATGGAGAGAAGAAGACCGGAGTTTAAGGGGAAATAAGCCTGATAAACTTTACTTCATACGAAATAAAGGAAGGAAAGAGACAAAAGACTATTTGACATTTTTTTCTAAATGAATTATAGGAAATATCACTATCGGGGCGTAGCGCAGCCTGGTAGCGCACTTGCTTGGGGTGCAAGTGGTCACTGGTTCAAATCCAGCCGCCCCGACCAATTTAAACATTGCGAATTTTAAGGAGTAAAAATCTATGAAGACAAAATATTTTCTCTACGCTCGCAAAAGGACCGAAGACGAAGAAAGACAAGTGATGTCTATTGAAGCACAGCTTGCGGAGTTGCCGGAATATGCCAAAAGAGAAAATCTTTTGGTTGCGTAACAAACTCTTGAACTCTCCTTTATTTATTATACAAATAGCGGCAAGAAGGTTAGTGTTATAAAAATTTATAATCCTACTACTATTACTCTTGATATTGATGAACCAAATCCCCAGAGAAGATCATCATCTCTTTTAGAAAACCTATCTTTCAAATTTTTCAGGATATAGTTATTTAAGTTTTGATATATTTTCCATTGGTCAGAGGCGAGTGCATTATTTGTGCTGAAAATTAGATGGGGATATTACTATAACGGATTTGATGTATAGATTCTTTAATTGTATCTTCTACGCAAAATGCAAGAAGATTTT